>JBGTBC010000218.1:0-6092 GCA_041749555.1 Pyrinomonadaceae bacterium
GGGACTGCCTTTTGACAAGTATTTTGATGCATTCTCAGCCAGCCGCCGCCAGAGGGTCACTTTGAACCAGGTAGTGACATCCTGAAATTCACCGGATTTGTCCTTTTTCCTTTCGTTTGTTGCCATCGAAAAGCTGCAAACCGCGTCGCCCTGCGGTGTGTAGCGAAGTTCCGGGTCGCGGCCCAGGTTGCCGACGAGAATTATCTTATTGAATGACATAGTGGTTTCCTCTTGTTATGGGTATTTAAGTGTAAACTTTAACTTCTGTTTAGCCATCAATATAACACGACAAGTGCGTGTGCTAAAATCTCAAATTCGCACGTGGCCCGAGTACGATATTACCTGATGCACCGCCCGCAAATTCTCCATCTTTCTCTGATACTGACAGTTTTGGTATTTTTTGGTGCTCCAGGTATTTTGGGTCAAGCCGGGATTTCCGACGATGTCGAAATGACGAGATGCTGGTCTTTCCCTTCGACGGAGACACCTCCTTTGACCGCCACTGCCGACAGCGGACATGTTTTTCTTGGCATGGACGGTGCAAAGTTGGAAGCTCTCAGCCGCGGCGGGAGCAAGGTCTGGTCTACGGAATTGGGCGGATCGATCTCGTCGAACCTTCTGCCCGTCGGCAGCAGCCTTCTCGTCGTAACATCGGCAACGAAATCGAACGGAACCAAAAAGGCGGAATCTGTACTTAGATCTCTTAGCAAGGAGACGGGGATAACGAGTTGGACCCGCAATTTGGCGGACGCTGAGCGCCATTTTCTACATTCCTATAATGGCTGGATAATCGCCGTTTCAGCCACCGGTACCATCCATGCATTTGATTCGAATGCAGGGACAATTGTGTGGAAGCGCGAGATCGCATCGGGATTTGTCGCACAGCCTGTTTTTTCGATTGACAGGCTATGGGTAGCCTCAACATCTAATCAGATCTTCACGATCGCTCTATCGTCCGGTGAAATAGAAGGAATGCGAAAGCTCCTGTTCGCGGTAACTGCGATCGCGAATGTATCACCAAGCGAACTGATCGTCGGTGACGAACGAGGGAATGTAACCTCGCTTCTTGAGAGTGATGACAAGTCAAACTGGAGATTTAAGAGCGGAGGCCAGATCTCAAAGATACTTGTTGTCGGCTCAAATTTACTGGCAGCGTCCCACGATAATTTTGTCTACTCTATCCTAGCCCGTAACGGCAACGTCGAGTGGAAGCGACGCCTGGCGGGCCGGGCGGCTTATGTTGCGGTAATTGCGGACCGCTATGCCCTCCTCACAAGTGTTGAGGACCAGGGATCCGCCCTTATCGATCTTAGAAACGGAAAAGTGGTGGGTCAACTGTTACTTGAAAACGGCGAGACAATTACTGGCGACCCTGTATTTTCCGATGGTCTGATACTGGCGATCACAAATAGAGGAGCGTATGGCTACTCGATACCCGGCTGTGCAGAAATCAATAAAGACGGTACGGCCAAATAGCCGTACCGCCTTCCGAAAATAATTCGAGCAGCGAAACCGTTTAGTTAGTGGGAAACGGCATGCTGCTGCATCATTGCGTAAATCTCGTCTTTAATCAGTAGCTTCTTTTTCTTGAGGGTTATTTCCTCCAGCTGTTCATCATCGTTCGGATAAGTTAAATGTGATAGTTCGCTAAGTCTTGCTTCGAAATCCTGATGCTGATGAACCAATTCTCTGAATTGTGAATTGCTCTTTAGCAGTTCATCCCTCACCGGATCCGCGGTTGACATGTCCATACGGTTTTGTCCTCACTTTCTGTCAAATTTTGGGCCGGGCCGTTAAAATTTTATCTACCCTGCTTAGGGTCATTCTAGCCATAATCGGACAAATTATCAAGCCGAATATTATTTCATTGTCAAACGCATGAGCCATGCGTGTTCACGCGGATGTTCGTAAAAATGTATTCGCCTCTGCACACGTTCGAAACCGTTTCGCCTGTAAAAAGTTATCGCTTTGTCATTTGATTCCCGCACCTCAAGCCAAACTACAGCTACACCGCGGCTGCGGCACGATTCGACAAAGGCGTTAAATAGCAGCTGCCCGTTCCCTTTTCCTTGTTCATGCTCCTTTACAGCGATGTTATAGATCTCCGCCTCCTGCGATTCGCCGTTCGAGCCGACTATTCGGCCGATGATAAAGCCGACCGTCTTATTGCCTTCCGAAACCAGACGGAGCATTACAGCGTCGGGATTCTTCATTTCAGCTAAATAGCTTTCAGCGGTCCACGGACTCAGATTGACGGAACCGCCTATATGGATAAGTTCGCCAATGTGCGAGGCGTTGATCTCTCGTATCCTTACTCCATTGAGGGGATCTTCCGTCATTTCACGCATTTCTACTGGCCTTTACTAATGAAAAGAGGCCTTGTTTTCGGCCGCGGCCGCAATGCACATACTTCTCCGATCGCGAGGGCAATATTTCGCCCGAAATTAATTACGCGGGGCGATGAAGTCGCCTTTTTGAAGAGATCATCGTGAAGAATGAGCGTGTTCTCGCCGTTTGTGATCAATGAAAGAAACGAGTTTTCCGGATCGGTAAGAGGTTCGCTCTTCTCCACAACACCTTCAACGGTATCGAAGATCTGGAAGCAAACCGACTCCCTCCCAGCCGGAACTGCGGTAACGAGATCCGCGTGACCTCTATATCTGTTAGCCATCGCGACGAGGGCTGACTCGCTCGCCATTTCGATCCCAAGGCCGGTCGACAGGCCAAGGGCGGTCGCTATCCCGATCCGTATACCGGTGAAGCTTCCCGGCCCCGCCGAGACTGCGAGCAAACCAAGGTCGCTAACAGTATGCCCGCTGTCCTTTAACATCAGATCGATGTCTGCGAGGAGTGCTTCAGCCTTGGCCATGTTTGAGATCCCGATCCAGTTCGCTATCTCTGCACCTTCGCGGATGAGCGAAAGGCTCCCTCCGGATACGGCCGCCTCGATCGCGAGAGTAAGCTGTGGCGACACTTTCATTTTAGTCTTTGCTTGATCGAAGCAGCGATCCGGCGTAAGACTGGCTTGCTCCTTTTGAAAATGCTGCCAACCTGATAAAAGATACGGGTCTTAGCATCAAAGCTCCCTTCCATCTCTACTGTCGCCCAGATCGGATTGGGTCGAATTCTCTTTCCGATCTGTTTTAGAAGCATTTTAGGATCTGCGACAGCGACCTCGAGCGGAAGATGTTTCGTTTCGGTAGCCCATTCCTTTTCAACAGTTCGGGTTAACCACTGCGGCAAATCTCGAGCCTCGGCTGCGATCGGCGTGTTATCAAGGTTGAGCCCAAGATATTTTTCTGCGAGCCCAAGTGTACATACCAGCCATCGCCGCCGGCGTTCAGTCACTGGACCCAGGAACCGGTCCCAGTCGAAATCGACGGGTCGATTCTCTGTGATGTAATAAATATCCCATAATCTCTCCTTGTTGCATCCACCATCAGTTAGCCAATGGACGCACAGCACACGAAGATTGTCCTCCGCCCTCAAAACGCGGATCGGGTACTCGTCGATCTTGATCAAAATGGAGTTTTCGAAAAGATCGTCCCATTCGACCCTGTCAAGGTGCCGCAGCTCGCGGTGAAGATCGATCGCAAGCCCTTCCGATGAGGCGGATCGAGCTATAGCCTCGGCAGCGTCGAAATCAGAATCTGGAACCGAAAGATCCATATCGATCGAAAGCCTAATATGAGAGGGCGGGTAGAACATTCCCGCGGCCCATCCCTTTATCAATACAGGCTCGATACCATTTTCACGGAACAGGCAAAAGGCACGCCGAATCTTCAGTTCCTGTGCTTTTCTTTGTAGAAGGTTCCAGCGAAGTTCGTCAGTGACCGGGACGGTGGGTCTAGATTCAGAAATATCCACAAGAAAAAAGAGTAGCAAAGATGAAGTATCTTCACTACTCTCCAGGAATTCTTTATTTTCCTGCGACGTTAACTATGGTGCGCAAACTGAACTAGCATTACAGTTTGTAACCGAAGGACATTGTCCCAGGGTCGCGCAAGTGGCAGGACCCGTGCATGTGCACGAAACCGATCCAAGAGCATTTTGAGGGGCTACTAGAGAAGCGATCACCGGCAGAGCGACCATCGAGGCTAAGCCGATCGTTTTGATAACTTGCCGACGCGACTGGCCTTGAAATCGGGGTTTCATTTCGCCTTCGAGCAGACCTTTCTCGTTTAGTTGGTCGATAGCAAGCCAAACAAGGTCTTCTGAGGCCTTTCCGCCGCCGTTCGTTTCAAATTCCCGCGCAATGTCAACAACAGAGTTGTTGCCGTCACAGGATTTCCAAACAAGAGCAGCAGATTGATTTAAACAATGTGCCTTATTGCTGTCCAGATCGTAAACCAGGACCTCGTCGGGCATCTCTTGAACGACAAGGCCTTTTTGGCGGGCCATGGGATTATTCGGATTATTCATCTTCTCCTCCAAGCGAAATGATTAGCTTAATACAATATAAAGTCAAAGTCTTACAAACTCAATCAAAGTCCTAGCAACTCAACCGGCGCTGACTCGCGACTTTGAGAAACCGAAACAATTTTCCTAATTCTACCTCAATCTACGTGTTTGTCAACGAAATTGAGAAGCGTTCTGGCAAATAATTTTGCGGAACCCCTACTTCCGGAAGCAATTATGGCACGGGTCGACACATTATGCAATACCTTAAGCGAAAATTCCGGTCGCGAATTCAATGAGAGGGCGAACGGCATTATCTTCATAACGCCGGTGCCCGGGCTAAGTATTTTAGGCTTCCACGTAACTCCCGCGCGATAGCCGGTGAGCAGAACCATTCCGACCGGAGCCGGCAGCGTTTCGGTCGTTCCCCCCAGTTCGTCGATGGTCAGTTCGTAAGTCCTGTAATTCTCCGTTCTCAGCGCGATCTTGCGGGCGAAGGGGTAAACAAGGCCGTCGATGTCCAAAATGGCAAATTCATCGGAAAAATAGGTGGCCCCCTGGCGAACCAGTTCTGCGACAAGAGTAGACTTTCCCTGGAAACTGTCAGCGGGCAAAACAATTGCCTTTCCCTTCCACCCTACAACGCCCGCATGCAGGAATACGCGATCGACGGCATACTCGCCGACTGCGACGCGGATGATGCTGTCAAAAAACTTAAGAAACTTTCTTCGCGATCGGCCCCAAGAAACATATTCTCCATTTTGTTCTATTCTGAAAGAACCGCCGCGGCTTGATCGAATTAGTTCAAAATAATGATCAAAGTCTTTATAATTGATTCCGCGGACAACGCCAAGTAATGATTTTTTGGCAACCTCCGCGGCGTCATCGATCAGATCCTGATCATTGCCGTTTATGCGGATCTTTACTCCGTAAGATTCGAAGTCAAACGGACGGGATCCGAGATCACGATGAAGTGTGGCTTGCGCTTTCTGTGGCTGTGACATTATTTCGGATCAATTCTTAACTCGGCGTTCATACACAATGATAAGGAGGACTGCGGTCAAAACAAAAACCACCGGAAACATCGCAAGCCCTATGTCTTCTCGATACCTGACCGAGACGAGGACCGAAAGCGTGAGAAGCGACGCAAGAAGACCATAGATAATGGTCACCTGACGATGGGTCAGTCCGGACGCTACCAGCCTCTGGAAGAAATGTTCCCTGTGTGCGACCCATACCTTTTCACGTCGCAGAGCACGCCGGATGAGCGTAATGACCGAATCGAACAAAAAGAACCACACGAAAAGAACTGCTGCGATCGGTAATAGGTCCCAAGCGTAATTGGCCATATTTCGGGCTAGAAGCGGGAGCGCGGCAAACGTAAATCCCAGAAATGCACTTCCAACATCGCCCATGAAAATCCTCGAACTGCTCATGTTGTGAACCAGAAATCCCAAGCTGGCCGACGCGATAATCGCACTGAAAAGATAGAGAGCTGGCATCTGTAGCATAAAACCAAGAACGATCCATCCGGAAGCAGCAATTATCGCCTGAAGGCCTGCAAGACCATCGATCCCGTCCATGAAATTGTAAGAATTGACCATCCAAACGATCCAAATGAACGTTAAAACATAGCCCCAATATCCCAATTGCAAACCACCCAGCATCGTTACCCCTTGCCAGGTGCCGGCGTC
>JBGTBC010000219.1:0-6423 GCA_041749555.1 Pyrinomonadaceae bacterium
TGCGGGCCCATTCGCGGCGGCGAAGCAAGCCATTCAGCCGTGCAAGAAAGATATTCAGGTCAAAAGGTTTCGCAAGATAATCATCTGTGCCTGCCTCAAATCCCTGCAGCACATCCTCCGGACGCCCGCGAGCGGTCAGCATTAGGATAGGCGTATAATCAGCTCGCTCGCGCAAGGTCCGGGCGACCTCGAAGCCATCCACGGTCGGAAGCATAACGTCGAGCACGATCACATCGTATTTCGAAAGCGCGAGGAGATCCAATGCCACGTTGCCATCCCCGGCAACCGCCGCCTCGAAACCTTCAGCCTCGAGATTGAATTTCAAGCCCTGTGCCAGGTGTTCCTCGTCTTCTACGATCAGTACCTTCATATCCTCGGAATTTGAATGATGAATGTCGTCCCTTTGCCCTCTCCGCGGCTTTCGGCCTTGATCTTGCCGCCGTGACGTTCGATGATCCCCCGAACGATGGGTAAGCCCAATCCCGTTCCTTTAACATCTATCGATTTATTGTTCGCCCGGTAAAACCGCTTGAAAATCCGTTTCAGGTCAGCTCGGGCGATGCCTATGCCGTTATCGCGAACGTATATCTCGGCGTCTGCCCTGCCAGATCTTAGCCTGACTGTGATCCGGGGTTCGCCGGACGAGTATTTGATAGCGTTATCTAAAAGGTTGGTTACCGCCGTCTGCAGATCACCGCGATCGCCGAGGACCTTTATCGGTTCCGGCGGCCCTGTAAACCGTATCGCGCCTTCGTCGAGATGCCGTTGCGAGCGGACCCTGTCTATGGTTTCCCGTATGGTTTCGGCAAGGTCCACTTCGGCCAGGTTCATCTGGCGCTGCTTTTCACGCGCGCGGCTTGCCTGAAGTACCTGCTCGACAGTGCCTAGCAGACGCTCGTTATCCTCGAGCATAATGTCGTAGAATTCCTGCCGCTTTTCGGGCGCAAGCTCGCGGGATTTAAGAGTTTCAAGGTAGAGCTTGATCGATGCGATGGGGGTTTTTAATTCGTGGGTGACCGCATTGAGAAACGCATCGTGCTGCTCGTTTCGTCGGATCTCTCTTAGAAGAAAAATTGTGTTAAGTATCAGCCCCGTGATTATGATGGCGAAAAAGATCACGCCAAAAACGAGAAGAGCGACCTCGCGCAAATTCAGCAGGATCCACCCAATATTCAAAACGACCGCGAGCACGGACAGGATAATGCCGAGGACGAGGAAAAATATGGCTGTTTTGCGCCGGCGCATCTACCCTCAAAAGTAGAAAGGAAAAAGGCAAAAGTAAAAGCGAGTTCTACGTTTTGCCTTTTTCCTGCTGAGATTATTTTAAATGTTAGGCTGCCTGCCTCATTTCTTTTGGCGACTCTGACTCGGTAGCGAGGTCGAAGGCGTAAACGTTTTTGATGATCCCGAGTTTCTCAAGGATCTGCAGTTGATACCAATTGATATCGAATTCCTTCCATGTCAGGCCGTGTTTTGCCGAACGCGGATATGCGTGATGGTTGTTATGCCATCCTTCGCCGAATGTTACCGCGGCCACGAGCCCGTTGTTTCTCGAATCGTCACGCGTTTCAAATCTCCGGCTGCCCCACAAATGCGTAGCCGAATTTACCAGCCAGGTAAAATGCCATGCCATCACTGTTCTGACAAAGATCCCGGCAAGAACCATCGTCCATCCGCCGATCGCAAACAAAATAGTTGCGACCACGACGGCCGTGACCCAGTAATACTTGTCGAGCCACGAAAGATAACGGTCTTTAGTAAGATCGGGGGAATAACGCTGCATTGTCGCTTTGGACTGTATCTGAGCGGTGCCGCGAAAGATCCAACCGATATGCGACCAATATGTTCCGTTTCGGGGGCTATGCGGATCTTTGTCAGTGTCCGTGAATGCGTGATGTATGCGGTGAGTGGTGACCCATGCGATCGGCCCCGACTGCAATGCGAGCGAACCGCATGTGGCAACAAAATACTGTAGCCATTTCGGAGCCTTAAATCCGCGGTGAGTGAACAGGCGATGATACCCGATCCCGATGCCCCAACTTGCCGCGATCCACCACGTGATGAAAAGCGCAATGGCATTCGGCCAACTCATGGTAAACAGCCCGACCACGGCCAGGATATGAAATGCCGCCACGAAAAAAATGGTGTGCCAATTATGTTTATCGGCCCGCGACGGTTCGAATTCGACTACATTTTGCATATCTTTAAAACCCCTTAACGTTATTGTCACTAGTGAGAGACCTGCACTCACACTAATAACCCTAACAGGTTTGAGAGCCGGTGATTGTAAGACTTTTGTAAGAGTCGAAAGACCATATTGCCACAGTCGACAAGGCCCAATATTCGCGGCGAGACCGTATCAGAAATTCAAGCCCAATCGTTCAGCGGCGTTCAGGGAGATCTCTACGAATACCTTTTAAGCAAGCTAAACACTGCCGGGCGCAATGGCCAGTTTCGCACGCCGCGGCACATTATCCGCATGATGGTGCAGATGATCGACCCAAAGGCGACAGAACGTATCTGCGATCCCGCGGCGGGAACGTGCGGGTTTCTGGTCAACGCCTACCAATACATTCTCGAACAGAATACAAGCCCCGATGTTTTGCAATACGACACCGAGGGAATGCCGCATAACTTGACGGGCGACCTGATGGACGAGAAGTCCGAAGAATTCTTGCAAGCTGATGCAATCTCGGGCTTTGACAGTGATTCGGGAATGACGATGCTGCGGATCGGCTCCATGAACCTGATGCTTCACGGCCTGTCCCATCCAAACTTTCGCTATGCCGATACACTTTCGAAGTCGTACACCGAGGAACGCCGATACAATGTGGTCCTGGCAAATCCGCCATTCAAGGGAGCTATCGATACGCCGCTTCCATTACAAGAAAAATTCGCCGCGATCGTCCAAAAGTTTGAGCGTATCCGCCGCCAACAACGCGAAGCCACCCGCCAGGCCGAACACCTCTTCCAAACCCTCCTCCACCGCGCTTTCAGAGGCGAATTGGAGTAATCGGAACTGATTACCTTATCGACCGGATCCGGATTGTAAAAAACACGATAGAGAACGTAATCCGATGCAGAATTCACTACGAACTCTGTAAAGTCGGTGACTCGATTGGTTCGGTGGCTAGACGCACTCCAATTGCTTTCAGTAAGGGAATCAGACTCGAGATTCGCGGATTCCCTTTTTCCGAGAGCATCCTGTATATATTCTCGCGGTTAAGCTTAGCGGAGGATGCGACTTTTTTTATCCCGTAGGCGTCCGCGACATCGCGTAACGCAAGCAGAAAAACACGATGATCGTCCTCCTCCAATGCAGCATTAATATAAGCATTGGCATATTCTGGATCTTTTAACGATTCGCGAAGGTGGTCTTCGTAGCTCTCGGCTACAGGAAGTCCTTGGTTATCGTATTCCGTCGTAATCATTTGAGTTTTTCCTTCGATTTAGCGATTCGTGATTTATAATTCGCCCAATTTTCCTTTGCTTCATCTATAGTGCTTTGTTGATTTTTTTTTGTTCCGGCGCATAAAAGCATCACTAATTTCTCATTACGAATACCATAGTAGATACGGTACCCAGGCCCGAAATCAATCACGAGTTCATGTACACCACCACCGACAGGCTTGCAATTGCTGGTGTTTCCTAATCTTAAACCAGCTATCTTGGCATCAATTCTAGATTTAGTTTGAATATCGAGACCATCTTGCCATTCCTTAACAGGCTTCTTACCGCTGTCAGTGATGTAATACTGAACTTTCATCAGTAAGTATCACTTACCATAAACTGTAGCTTATAAACTACAGTCTTAGCAAGCAAAAGATGTATACCAAACCGCTAACGTTGTCCCTACGCTGTAATGACGATGTGAAAGATGTGCGATAGAAAGAACTTATTACAAAAACACGCAACATTCAAGCGTATGGAATTTATCCAGGCTGATGGTCCTGTTTTGTGCGGTTCGTGCAACATCCGGCTATCTATGCTACAATAGCAGTAATCGGACTGTGTCCGGTGGATATTTGAAAATTGATTGTTGATCGTGGATGGTTGATCGTTGGTGGGGGCATCGCCACTTGCTGCGCGGGTGTAATACAGATCCTGGGAAAATGCGTGGTACGTGGTACAAGTCGGTAACTTACTGTAATAGCAAGGGTTACGTCATAATTGCTGTACCAGCCGTGGTACAAAAACAGGGGGTTTGGAAGTGGAAAATGGAGAATGGAAAATTCCTGTGCGGCTTCCCATCACCGCTCACTGGTCCTTTATTACTAGTCGCCGACCACCGGCCACCGACCACCGACCACCGACCACCGACCACTGACGGCGCGGGTGTAATACAGATCCTGAGAAGATGCGTGGTACATGGTACAAGTGGGTAACTTCCTGTGATAACAAGGGTTACGTCATAATTGCTGTACCAGCCGTGGTACAAAAACAGGGGGTCCGGGAACAGCAGATTAAGTTTTCAAGTTCCAAGTCCAAGGTTCGGGGTTCAAGGTCTGACGTAGAGGACGCCGAAGTGCCTGTCTCGGCGTTGATTCAGGTTTTTCGACCTTTGGTTCAGACTTGCCCTTTATTTTCAATGAGTTACACACGTGTAAGACATTTTTGCGTTGGACAGCGAGATAAGGCGTTTGTTGAGGGTTAAGAGGCGTGTGTTCAATAGTTTAGCCGTCTCGCTCGGCTGGCAAGACAGTGCGAGACAGCTGACTACAGCTTTTCTCTTAACACGATGAAAACGCACGGGTTACATGAATAAGCTTGCGAATGGTGTCTCGGCCGGCCTGTCGGAGATTTTGGTCAGATAGCAGAAATTTTTCTGGTGACCGGCAGCCTTGAAATATGCTAACTTAAAGTGTTGAACATTTTTGTTCACTCCTCAAAATATGAGCCAGGTTTTGGAAATGGGAACGGCACCTGTCAGCGAGTCGACGATCGAGTCGGTCCTGCTCGACGCAGACTTATTTGTTAAGTACAGCTCGCCCGAAAAGGCCTTTGATCTATTACGAGGTTCGCTGGAGCGAAGCCCGCGATCGATCAGCTTGCGCGAGAAGATGCGTGACATTTGCGTTAGGCAAAAGAACCTCAACGAGGCCGCAAAGCAGTGCCTCGCCCTGGTTAGCCTTTATATTGCAAGAGAAGACTTTGATCTTGCATATGACCGGCTTCAGGAAGCAAAGCTTCTGGACCCGCGTATCTCCGTTGCACCGGGACTGGAAGCGATCCGCCGGGGACGTCGCCCCGATTTTGCTTTAGATCGCGACAAAACACCCAAGAAGGTCCGCACGGATGTTACTTTCGCCGGTAATTTGGGTTACGTGAGTATTTTTGACGCGGTGCAGGTGATCGAGAGTGCAAAGATGACCGGCCTCCTGGTTATCAAGTCCGATCTGCACCTGGCAAATGTAGCATTTAACGAAGGCAAAATAGTCGATTCGGAATGCAACGGCACTAATGGCGTCAAGGCATTTCGCGACATCATTGAGATAAATTCAGGAACGTTTGAATTCTCTACCTCTGAGAACGAGTTTCCGATCGTGATAACCGTTTCGAGCAATACTAATTTCCTTCTAGATGTATTGACCGAGCTGGATAACGAACGTGCCGAGAAACAAGGACTAAGAAGTGTCGGCGATGAGCTGATTTGAGCGATGTTCAATGCTCGGTTGTCAGTGACTGTTAATTTCTAACTACTGATCACTGATCACGATTTTATTTGACTTAGAAAAGCAAATACAACAAAATATAGTGCTTTCCCAAATTCCGAGCACTATAGAATGTTTAAGCTTCAGCGTCTAGAAATCACCGGTTTTAAATCATTTGCTGATTATACCGAGATCGTATTCACCGGCAGCGGCATAACCGCCGTGGTCGGGCCGAACGGCTGTGGAAAGTCGAATGTTTCCGACGCGATGTCCTGGGTCCTTGGCGAGCAGCGTGCCAAGTCTTTACGCGGCGGCGAGATGAAGGACGTGGTCTTTGCCGGCACCAAGACCCGTAAACCCGGCGGCATGGCCGAGGTAGTGCTCCATCTCGTACGCGACGACACCCTTTTTGATATCGAGGAGAATGAACTCGAGGACATCGATGAAGCACTCAGCGAGATCGATGAGAATGCGGTGGACCTCAGTGAAATAGAAGCCGTCGAAGGTGAAGCGGTAGATGCTCTGGCAGTGATCTCGACCGAAACCGCGGAATTTCTTGACGAAGAGGCAGAGATCGAAACTGTCAAAGCCGCCCAGGTAGGGTCGGTCCACACAGTGGAAACGAAGGTGAAAACCAGGCGGCACTGGCGCCCGCGTTCGTTCGCTCTGGATTTTGCACCGGGTGAAGCAGTTTCTGTAACTCGTCGGCTGTATCTGTCGGGGGAAAGTGAATACCAGCTCAACGGCAAAACCTGCCGTCTGCGAGATATCA
>JBGTBC010000220.1:0-9695 GCA_041749555.1 Pyrinomonadaceae bacterium
GATCGCACAAATCTCAGAATCGACCCCAAAGGTATTCTTGAAAAATTCACGCCAAATACGCCAAATCATACAAAACACGCCAAATGGACTACCCGAAAGGATAAAAAGTAAGTTAGCCTGTTGCGGTGCGGGGTCTTTTGAGGCCGTGCAGATGTTTGAAAATTTGTTCGTTGATCGTGGGTCGTAGGGGTTTGTTCGTTGATGGATGATGGTTGATCGTTGGTGGGGGCATCCGCCACTGACGGCGCGGGTGTAATACAGATCTTGGGAAAATGCGTGGTACATGGTACAAGTGGGTAACTTCCTGTGATAGCAAGGGTTACGTGATAATTGCTGTACCAGCCGTGGTACAAAAACAGGGGGTGCGCAAAGTGGAAAATGGAGAATTGCAAGTGGTAAATGTTCTCTGTTCTTGCCCACCGGCCACTGCTCACTTCGCACTGTCTCGCGGAAGATCAGGCCTGCGGAAATCTTAACTGTTACAAACATTGGGTTTGCGATTTCGGGCCAGATGCTTTTTTACGGTGAAATGCGGGACAGGCACAAGAACGGCGGTTAAATCACACAGCTGCAATTACTTAGCTGTATTACACCCGAGCGAGACAAGACCGAGACAGAGCGAGACAAATTGATTGGGGATCGCGGAATGCGGAGTGCGGATCGTCCGGTAACTCGATCCCGGTTACTGTTCACGGCTATCTCGTCACTGACCACCAACCACCGGCCACTGCTTGTATTACACCCACACCCACAAAACGCGGGACAGGACAGAAACCTGTAACTATCACTCTATAGGATGTTTATAGTGGTTCTACTGTCCCGGCGTGGGACAGTTACAGGCGTGTTTGGCAGAATATGGAGATTGGGGATTGGAAAATGGGAAATGTTAGGTGTTAGATCGTGCACTTACCCCTAATCACAGGCAGCTGCCCACGGTCCACTCCTCACTGTCCACTGACCGCCGTACAATCGTAAGCGGGGTTTTGTGTACATATAAACATTTCCGGGACGTGTTCGCGGGTTTGATGACGGACGTTCATCCAGACAGAAGATAACGCGTATTTATCTTTGGTCCATCCTAGCCGCTCGCGATTTTTCCAGACGTATTCGTACGCTTCTTTTTCCCCTTCGCCCATTAGGTGACGGGCTTCGTGGAGAAGTATCGCTGCCTTTTCCACATCATCGATCGGGTATGTAAAAAAGTCAGGGTACAGAGTCATTATCTCGAAAGGAAAATTGGTGGCAGCGTAGGCATTTTCCTTTGCGACCGAGGCATTTAACCAGTTATCGCTTCCGCGGTATGCGGTAAAGGTAGACAAGATCATTGCCTCGGTATCAAAGTTCTTCTCCCGCAAGATCGAAATGGCGTTCCGAACCGTTTCTTTTTGCTGCGGGGAGAGCTTGTCGGCGGATACTAAAAGCGAAAGGTAAAAACCGATAGTGATCACAACGATCGCAAATGCCACGGCACCGGAGCGGACTAGGAACCAGCCCGCAGGCGATCTTTTTGGCGAGGAAGCATGAATAATCCGCCTAAGCTCGGCATTGCATCTGGCACAAGCCTCGGCGGTCGCGAAGTTAATTAGGTCGCAATGGGAACATTTCTTGTTCATCGATAATAGGGGGAGACGGCGAAATGCCGCTAGTCATATAAACTGCCAATTAAGATCGATTTCAGGTTATTTTCCGGGCCTTGCCGACGAACGCCGCACAGCCTTTCTGCATCCAACACTTTGTAAATTCAGGCGTACACGCAATAATATTAGTTTTTTGATCCCCGATCAGGAGTATTGAATGAGACATTTCAAACAGATTTTTTCGATTTTGACCATCGCGGCCATTTTTGCCATTCCGGCCTTTGCACAGGAAACCGAGGTAAAGGTTGTCGATGAGGTCGTCGCCCAGGTAAATGACGGCGTGATCACGCTCTCGCGTATAAAACGCGAGATGAAGGATGCCGTCGACTCGATGGTTCAGCAGGGCAAGACTCGCGAGGAAGCTCAAAAGACCGTTGACGAAAAACAGGGGGAACTGATCGCCAACTTGGTCAACGAGGAACTTCTCATCCAGCGGGCCAAGGAACTCGGGCTCGAGAAGGAGATCGAAAAGGAGCTTAACGAGCGTTTTGTCCAGATCATGAAGGAGAACGATTTAAAGACGGTCGAAGCTCTATACGAAGAAATGACGAAGACCGGAGTCGACCCCAAAGACGTTAGGGAAAGCTGGCGTAAGCAAGTGACACGCGAACTCGTCATCCAGCGTGAGGTTCAGGCAAAGATCTATTGGGGCCTGAGCGGAAAGGAACTCAAAGACTATTTCGAAAAGAACAAAGCCCGATTTACCAAACCGGAAACGGTTTCGATCAGCGAGCTGTTTCTCGGATTTGCCGGCCGAAACGAGGCGGATGTCCGTGCAAAAGCAAAACAGATCCATGCCCAGCTAAAGGCCGGCAGTGAATTTGACAAGCTCGTTGCGGAAAACTCCGATCCCGGAGTAGTTACCAACGGGGCCGGCAAGGCGCAAAATCTGAAGGTTGCCGAACTTGTCGATGTACTCGCAAAACCGCTTAAAGACGTAAAGGTTGGGGCTTTTACCGAACCCTTCGACGCCAATGATCTCGGAGTAGTTATCCTCCGTGTCGATCAAAGAGAAAAGGCAAGCAGCGAATCGGTCTTTGACGAGAACGCGGTTCGACTGGCGATAATGACCGAGCGGTTTCCCGACGAGCAATCGAAATTTATGGCCAAGGTCCGTGAGGATTCTTATATCAAGATCAACGAAACCTACCGCCCGATGGTCTCGCCGATCCTGTTTGCCGACGAACGAAAACAGAAAGCGGCAAACTAATTGATCTTTGACAATTAAATATGGAGGTCTTTAAGCGCGGCGCTTACAGGAGAACTTCTCTTATTGCAGCGTCGAATATATCGACTTTCTTACTCGCCCGTCGCACCTCAGGATGCTCGGGCTTATAGCTTCGCAGCAAGCGTGCCAGATCGGCATCGAGGGCGGCTTTTCGCACCAGGAGTTTCCCCAGTGCAAAGGTAAGCTTGCCGGCGTCAGCGGGACGGACGGCAGTAAGCTTCTCAGTGGCCTTGACCAGAGCCCCGAGTTCGTATCGTAGATCGATAATTCGCGGACTTTCCTCCGTGTAATCAGCAGCGATCGATTCGAGTTCGGCCCTGACCTCGGCTGTCCGGAGCAGCACCTCGGCATAGGCCGCTGACGAGCGGATATGGACCGCGGCCCCATTTGGCTTTGCCTGCGAGTAAACAGTCATTGAAAAAAGAGCGAGGGCTGCTGAAAATATCGTCAAACGCATAAAGGCGGTCATTTTGCTCATAGGGTTCAAAAAAGCTCAAACGCCTGAGGATGCGATGAGGCCTGATGCCGACGAAACATCGCAGGACGTGAACTGTAGATCAGTATCCGAATCAGCCTCGACCATGCCGTCGCCGAAGCTTTCGCGGCGCTCGAGTGTTTCGAAATAGGTGGTGATATTATCGAGGATCTCGTCCGCCGAATGTGAATGATAGAGCGTCTGGCGAAATTGGGCGCCGCCGACCAGCCCCTTGGTAAACTGGCCCGCGAGTTGCTTCATCTTGCCGAGGGCCGGGAGCTCGGGCATCTCTTCGCGGCACATTGAGAAAAATTCGAGCAGGACGGATTTTTTCTCCTGCAGGTCGGGCTGGTAAGGCTCGCGTCCGGCAAGCACATCCTGAAACTGCCGGAATATCCAGGGGTTCTGCATGGCCCCGCGTCCGATCAGGATACCGTCGGTGCCCGTCTCCCGCCATCGCTGAAGGCCATATTGGATCGTTGTGATATCGCCATTGCCAGAGACCGGAATGCTGACGGCTTCCTTGACCTGTTTGATCAGATCCCAGTTGGCGAGGCCCTTATAACCCTGTTCGCGGGTCCGGCCGTGGACCTGGATGTGCTCGACGCCGCATTGCTCTGCCATTTTGGCAACATCGACAACATTGATCGACGCATCCGAATAGCCGGTTCTGAGCTTTAGCGTCAGCGGAATGGTGATCGTTCGCTTGATCTCCTTAAGGATCTCCTCGAGCCGAGGAAGATCGCGGAGCAGGCCCGAGCCGCCGCCGTTCTTTACGACCTTTGGGGCCGGGCAGCCGCAATTCACATCGAGAATATCCGCGCCGATCTCCTGGGCCATCTCGGCACCCAACGCCATTCGCGGAGCTTGGCCGCCGAAGATCTGCACGGCGAACGGCCGCTCTTCCTCGTCAAACCGCATCTGGCGCTTAGCTTTTGGATTATGCCGGGTCAGCCCTTCGACCGAGATAAATTCGGACACGACCAGTCCGACCCCTCCCCGCCGCTTGATCAGCCGGCGAAATGTATAGTCCGTCACGCCCGCCATTGGTGACAGAATAAGCGGGGGATCGATCGAAATATCTCTGATGTAGAAAGGCTTCATTAACTCAGTTGACTAATATACGGCAACCGAAAGTGTTTCGGCGGCCGTATATTGAGCATTATTACTAGCCGAAAACGTCTTGTTGCCGTTCTATTATTTGGTCTTTGTAAGAACGACGCCAGTAGCGTCGAATGAAACCTCTGTAACCGTTCCGTCCGGATTACGGTTGTCGAATTTTGCACCGTCATCGTTGATCAGGTGGTCGACCTTATCCTTAGAAAGAACATTGGTCACAAATTTACCTTCCGCTTTTACCTTCATCCCAGCTGAGTTGAGCGGAATAAAAAAAAGGTGATCACCGAATGTCACACGGACCGACTTGCCGCCTTCCTTGTCAGCCATTTCCATCCAGCAGCCTTCTTTCTTACAAGATCGGACAACAACGCCTTCGACAACAAAGCTCTTGCCGGCGTATTTGTCGGGGGCGGATAACGCTTGTTCGACCTTGATCTTCTTCGCAGCTTTCGAAATCGCCGCGCCGCGTGTGATCTTTTGACCTGCTTTAAGGTCGACGGGGGCATTCTGTTCGTTCTTGGCGACCGGTTCGCCCTTGCTGTTCATTTCATCCTGAGCAGGAACGATACTAAAAGAGGCAATTATCAAGACTGTCAAAAATATAAATCTATACATTTTGTTTAACTCCACTTATTCTAGAAAATATATTGAAAGTTAGATGATCGATGTAACTCGGATCGAAGCTAAATTTCATAGAACGTTGTAAACGACCTTTCCGTCGACGGCTGTAAGCAGCACTTTCGTTCCTGCGATACGGCGGGGATCGACGGCAAAGATGTCATCTGAAAGTATAACAAAATCCGCGGCTTTTCCGATCTCAAGAGTGCCCTTCACCTTCTCTTGGAATTCAGCGTACGCGGCGATTTGGGTGTATGCCCGCACGGCTTCTTCGACCGTAAGAGAACGGCTGCCGGAGTTGACTGCGGCGGAAATGCCAAATAAAGGGTTAAAATCGGTCATCGAGGCATCCGATCCCAATGCCATCACCACGCCGGCATCGAAGATCGATCGGTAATCTTCACCATAATCGGGCCCTGAATAGAAAAGGTGCGGCTGCATCGACGCAATGATAGTTGAGCTGACAAAGCGACGCTGGTCAACCACATCGGCCCGGGCGGCATGTTCCATGCGAAAACGACGGTCACGCCGGCCGTTTAACTTGGCAACAAATTCAAAGGCGTCTAGTGCGTTGCTATTCGAACGGGCACCTATCGCATGGATCATCACCTGCAAGCCTGCTCTATCAGCTAGCGCTATCTTTTCCATGAGCTCCTCGATCTCTTCCTCGATCCCAAAGGTGGTACCCTTTACACAACCGCCGCGAACTAAGCCGTGGTTCGAAACTGCGGCCTTCTTCCACGCATCAATGCCGACGCACTCGTAGACACGGGTTTTCAAACGCCCTGATTGGTCAATCTGGCGGTAGACCTCGACAAGATCATCGGAATGCACATCCTGCACGGAGGTCACCCCTAGCGAGGCCGCATAGTTGCTGGCGGTCTCCGCTATTTCCGGCCAGTTCTGGGCGTGCTCAGCCGGAACATGTCGGCGTACAAGGGCGGCTGCGTTGCCGGTGAAGATCCCGGTTGGACGACCGCTCTGGTCGCGGACAATGACGCCGTCGGATGGGTCTTTTGTTTCCGGGGTGATGCCCGCCCTTTTAAGCGCGGCGGAATTGGTAATGATCGATTTACCGCCCTCGACAAAGATCATCAGCGGATTTTCGGGGCTTGCTTTGTCGATCATCTCTAGCGGGATTGGACCCGCAGGCATCAGCTTTTCGTAATCCAATCCGCCGGCGATGATCCAACGGCCTACCGGCAAGAAAGCGGAATACCCGGCTATCTCGGCTAATATGTCGGCCCGCGAAGCGATCCCTCGCATATCGAGATATGAAAATTGATTCCCAATAGCAGTGAAATGGACGTGGGAATCGTTAAAGCCGGGTAAAACCAGCTTTCCGCGAGCGTCGATAACACGCGTATGCTCCCCTGCAAATCTTCGAATAGCCGCGTTGCTTCCAACTGCGGTTATCCTACCCTTCGTAACTGCCATGGCTTCGGAACGTGGCTTTTTCGCGTCAAGGGTTCGGATATTGGCGTTAACCAAAATAAGATCGGCCGCAGATTGAGCTGCCGCCGGTATGTTAGCCAAAACAAATAGAAGAAAACAGATCGTAAACGAAACAAACCTAGCCATTGTCCTATGTGGGTCCTTACGTAGTATTTCGTTAAAACGCAGAACCCGCGGTGCGCATCTAAGAGCCTGCTGAGTACGGCCAGGGTTCACTTCCTTTCAAATACCACTTTCCCATCAACTACCGTGTAGACAACATTTACATCGCGGATCCTGACCGGGTCAATGGTAAAAATATCGTCGGATAAAATAATTAGATCAGCCAGTTTGCCCACTTCGAGTGTACCCTTCACACCGTCCTGAAACTCCGCATACGCCGAGCCCCAGGTAAATGCTCGAACGGTTTCGTCAACCGATATCTTTTGCTCGGGCACCCAGCCATTTGGGTTCTTGTCGTCGAGCGTGCGGCGGGTCACAGCACCGTAAACTCCGAATAGCGGGTTCAGCGGAGCTACAGGCGAATCCGACCCAAATGCGAGTACGCCTCCGGTATCGAGGATGGTGCGGAAAGCATAAGTGCCTTTTATCCTCTTTTCATCAAGCCGCTTCCACGCCCAGCGCCCATCGTCGATCACGTGATACGGCTGCATCGAGGCGACCACTTTTTGCGAACCAAAACGCTTGATGTCCTCGATCCGCAGATGTTGAGCGTGCTCGATCGTAAAGCGTCGATCCTGCAAGCCGTTCGCTTTTTCTACCGCCAGATAATGATCGAGGATGGTGACGTTCGCCCGGTCACCGATCGCGTGAAGACGAACCTGCAATCCTGCTTTGTCAGAGTTCTCAATGTCCTGTCGCATTGTCGTCGTAACGTCCGCCATCGCCAGCCCTTTCGAATTCGGCGCGTCTAGATACGGGTCGAAGAACCAGGCCGTGGTCGAGCCTAAACTGCCATCCGCGTAACCTTTGAGGCATCCGACACGCAGCATCGGATCGCCAAATGCGCGGCGGGCACCGGTATTGGTCCACCGTTTGTAATCGGCGAGCGGCGAGCAATTGTAAACGCGGGTTTTCAACGTGCCGCGTCGGAGCAATTCTTGATAGACGCCAATTTCGGTGCCGTTGGCCGACATATCCTGGACGCTGGTCACGCCGAGAAAAGCTGCATGATCAGTCGCAGCCTGCGCGGCCTCCAACCTCTGTTCGAAAGATGCTGCGGGGATCACATTGTCGATATACGACGCTGCGGCGTCCTTAAAAATCCCAGCCGGGTTGCCTGACGCATCTCGGACGATCTCGCCTCCGGCGACATCCTTAACAGTCTTATCGACACCGGCAAGTTTCATCGCCAGGCTGTTCGCAAGTGACATATGGCCGTCGAGCCGATTGATGAACACAGGATGGTCAGGTGTTGCAGCGTCAATCAAAGCGGCGGTCGGCAAGTTGTTCGGCGTCCAGTTTTCGTGGTCCCATTGCCCGCCCGTGATCCAGCGGCCTTTAGGAAGTTTTTCTGCAAAAGCTCGAATGCGCTCGACAAACTCTTGCGGCGTTTTTGCGTCACGCAGATCGACAGAGGCCAGTTGGTAACCCGTCTCCATAAAATGCACGTGCGCATCGTTAAAACCCGGAATGACGGTCTTTCCACCGGCGTCGATGACTCGGGTACGACTTCCGATAAATGGTCGAGTATTGGAGTCCGGACCTATCGCAACGATCTTTCCATTAATAATTGCCATCGAACGAGCGACGGTCCGTTTGGCATCCATTGTTCGGATGTTAGCGTTGGTGATGACAAGATCGGCCGCCCCATTTTGACCAAGGGTGACAGCGGCAAGAGACAACAGGGTAAAAATGGATGCGGCCAGGACAACTGACTTTTTCATAGTGAAATTGATTCCAGAGAGTGTATTCTTGATTGTCAGGCGATTATACCAATGAACCAAAAGTATATCCAGATTCTAACTCTTTTCGTTACGTTTGCAGGGTTTACATTTATCGCTTTTCTTTATTGGACCGAACCGCGTACGATCGCGGAGGTTTCGTCTAAGGGACAGGTGGTATTGGGTACTTATGACATTGACCGGGGCGAATTTGACCAGGGACTGGCAAATTTTCATCGTGACGAATTCATCGCCGCCCGGGCCGCTTTCGACCGTGCCGACCCGCAAAAGCGAGATGCGATCACCCAGTTTTATGCCGCCTACAGTTACTACCGGCAAGGCTGGGGCCGTGTTTCGAATGACGATGCCTTATTCCGGTCCGGCCTTGAAGCGGCCAACCGGGTTATGTCGATCGAGCCCAATTTCCGTATTGCCGATGACTCACTCAAAATGAAGACCGCCTACGAACTAAAAACCGAGCTTGAAGATGGCCTAAAGATCACGATCTCCGATTTCAATCCGATGAAACTCACGCGAGAAAGAAAATGACGGACCAGGACGAAAAGATCATCGATGTTATCGATATCGAAGAGATCGAAACAACATCCGGGGCCCGCGACGGCGGCCTTGCCGTGCGAGGCCCAAGATCGGTGGCCGTAGTGCCGTCGGCGGCACCAACATATATCCTACTGCCGCTCGTTTTCCTGGCCGTCACGCTCCTTGGAGGTTTGCGTCTTGGGGCCGTTGATAATTCGTTCATCTTCCTCAAGCCGGCGCTGATCTGCCTGGTTTTCTCAGCGGTAACCCTAATCCTTTTTTTTCGTTCCGGACTGATCTCGATAGAAGGCTGGCTGTCAGAAGGTTTCTCGACACTTCGTAACGCCGCCAATGCAGCAATTCTCCTGACAATGTTCGCAGCGACGGTGCAGCTGTTTAATTCTCTGCTTCCCGAACAAGGGCTGCCGTTCTGGATCGTCGGGTTTTGCTTTTTCTGGACCCTTTGGAACAACCTTTTCGCCGATTTTGACACCAAACGGCTTTTGCGAAGCCTCGGAGCCCTCTTTGGTCTCGCGTTCGTGGTCAAATATCTGGTTATGGCAAATCTGACGGCTCCGACGGGCAGCGGCTGGCTGCAGCGAATGATCGAGAATCCCGGCCGCGAGGCTTTCACATGGCTGCTTGACCTTCCAAGGTTCAGCCCTGGAACAGGTTATATTCAATTTTTTACTCTGGTTATTTATCTCATCGGCCTTTATCTGATCCCGACAACTACCAAGAAA
>JBGTBC010000221.1:0-8146 GCA_041749555.1 Pyrinomonadaceae bacterium
ATCGAAATAGCACGATGCTTGGTTGTCTTATTGGTTGGGAAACCCAAACGGATCTCCAGCGGCTCCTCTATTTCAAGGACATCATCAAATTCAAGTTCCGGCTCCCCGTTGACAATGCGCCGGACTGCAATTTCCGAAAAAGCCTCTGATTCCACGAAGTGATTTTAACAGACGTATGACGTTCCACCGTAGAGCCAGAAGGAAGAAGAGCCACATCCCGCCGGAGCGGATCTTTAAGGAGCACAGATCTGACTTGGATTGCAGTTGTTGGTGTTAGGACAACTCGTTTGCACTATGCAGTGGCCCGGACTAGAACAACGACACGATGTTTGCGCCCAAACGTTTCGCGGAGCCAATAACGAGGCAACCACGGGGATTGCGATCGCCGTAGAAACTCCTATTTTCCTTATTGCTTCGCGGCGACTCGGCATTTCCATCCCTGCCAATCCGTTATCGATCAAAAGATCCTTGTCTGCCAGACGCGATACCGCTAATCGCACGAACTCGGCGTCTACGGCTGTTCCGAACTTATCTTCGAAAGTACCTGCAATTTCGTCGATAGATTTGTCACCTTTGCAGGCTGACCAAACGAATGCTGCAGTTTCATTCAGGCAGCAGGCCTGGTTCGTGATCGTATTGTAGACGAGGGTCTCGCTGCCGAGTTCCTGAATAACCAGATCCTGTGTTTTGGCTACAGGCTTCAGTGTAAGTGTCATTTTGTCTTATTTTATTGAGGACAGAAAAAGGTTTTTTATGAGCATAGCACGACGTCCTCGGAAGTAGCCAAGCCCGATCAGTTTTATTGTTGATCTGCCGGAATGATGCGGCCGCGGCATTCGCCGAAGCCTATTCTTCGGAATCCTTCGCGTTCACAATAGCCCTTCATGATGATCTCGTCACCGTCTTCGAGAAAGCGGCGGGTTTCACCGCTGGGAAGTTCGATCGGTTCGGTCCCGCGCCAGCTAAGTTCGAGCATTGAGCCGCGTTCGGACTTTTCTCTGCCGGAGATCGTGCCGGTGGCGATGAGGTCGCCGGTTTGGAGGTTGCAGCCGCAGGAGGCGTGGTGCGTCAGCATCTGGCCGATCGTCCAGTAAAGGTCTTTCATATTCGAACGCGAGAGCATGTGAGGCCCGATGTTTTGCGCACGCATCCTCTCTGTCTGGATAAAGACCTCGAGATTGATGTCGATGCCGCCGAACTTCTCGTTGTTGTCATCCGCAAGATAATCGAGCGGTGCGGGATCGCCTGCCTCACGTTCGAAAGCTGGGGTGCGGAACGGTGCGAGAGCTTCCATCGTTACGACGAACGGCGAGATCGTTGTGGCGAAATTCTTTGCGAGAAAAGGCCCGAGCGGCTGGTATTCCCATGCCTGGATGTCGCGGGCGGACCAGTCGTTGACGAGGCACAGCCCGAAGATATGTTTCTCCGCCTCGCCGATCGGTATCGACGCGCCCAGCTCATTTCCCTGCCCGACAAAAAACCCGACCTCCATCTCGTAATCGAGACTCTTGCACGGAATAAACACCGGCGGAGCCTCGGCGTCGCTCCGGTTCTGCCCATGCGGCCGCTTTATGTCCGTCCCGCTCACTACAATGCTCGACGCCCGCCCGTGATACCCGATCGGCACATATTTGTAATTGGGCAACAGCGGATTGTCCGGCCGGAACATCGACCCGACATTCGTGGCATGGTAGATCGAGCAGTAGAAATCGGTGTAGTCGCCGATCCTGAAAGGATGAATAAACTCCGCGTCACTCAAACTAACGAAACAATATTGTAGTTTTTGCTTGATTTCGTCACTCGCTCTCTCACACAGAATCTTTTGTAGGCGGCGACGTAAGATCAAACGGTCTTTGATCTCTGAAAACTCGAAGAGGGCATTTAATCTATCCGAATCATACCCGATGACGTCCAACTCTTCGTCGTCCGTGTCTTCGAGAAGCCGTGCGTCGAAGCATAGACCAAGATCGAGTATCTTATCGCCAATAATCACTCCACGACGTTCGAATTCGTCAGTTTCCTGCCGTCTGAAGATACAAAACGGCAAATTCTGTATCGGAAAATCCGTATTCGGATCGTTGGCGGATTCGACCCAGCTTTTGAGGTTCGGGTCGTGGGTTTCGTTGATCTCGTAAGTCATATTTTATAGGATCCCGAGCTTTTGCAGGTCGGCGACCGGCTCGTCGAATGAGCATGAGCCGAACGACTGTATTCCGAATGTTCTCAGCCGCTCGATCTGCCACGTGCTCAGTGTGTATTCATCACGCCAGACGGCGGCCTGATCTTCAAATGTAAACACTTCTTCAAATTCATCCTCCATTACATCCGCGAGCAGGCTAGGACGGTAACCCTCACGGGCAAAACCAGTCATTAGAAACAGGTTGAGAAAACCATGCATCGTGCCCATTACCGAGTTATTTTCATACGTAAGGGGCCGAAAACACCTTACGGGGTGATGCAGCCCGGCTGTTGCCTTAAATGAAACATTGGCGGCGAGGCATGAACGGACGAAGCGAATAATATCAACACTCTTTGGAAAGGATTCAGGAGTAACACCTCCTGTCCGTATCTTGGCTCGCAGACCTGATAATGCCAGGGTCGCGATCAGATCCGGCATCCGTGCATCAAGAGGGATCTCGAAATAAGCGGTCACTTCGGCGGGCAGCGAAGCGGCAGCATTCTCGATATCGCCGGCCGAATCTGCCCTTATCTCAGCAGTATCACAGACAATGCCTGGGCCATTTGCGGCGTTGAAAACTTTGATCGCGTAAATATTCTCTACGACATCATCGCCAACCACGACGCTGACCCTCCAGGCGTTTCCGGCCTCGCGTGGTGCAAATTCTCGGGCGCATTCGTAAAATTCGTCCAGCCGCGCCGCCGTTACGATAAAACGCCCAAGCATCCATCGATAATTGCTGTTTCGATAGGTTGCGTAATTGATGACCGCCTCGGACATCGAGAGGCCGGCCGGTGGAAACAGGCCGGCGTAGTCTATAGCTCCGGAAAGAAGCGAACGAACAGATGTTTTTACAGCGGGTTCACCCGTCAAACTATTCATTGTGAGCGTTCGCGTGTGTGAGCATAAATCCCGATGATATGAATGTTACAGTTATTCTACAACAGGACAACGGCTAGTGCCTCGATCAGCTCCAAAACCCTTTTGCGCTCCGCAACTGCCTCACTCCGCGCTTGATTTTAGGGAAAAGGCTGGAGTATCTTGTCTTGGTCTAATTAGATTGAAACAGCAACACAATGCGCGTTTTAGGAATTGATCCCGGCAGCGAAACGCTCGGGTGGGGCGTCGTCGACGGAAGCGGATCAAAATACGCGCTCGTTGGTTTTGGTACTTTAAAATCTAATGCCCGGCAGCAGTTTTCAAAGCGTCTCCTGAATATCTACAACGGCGTCGCTGAGATAATGGCGGAACATTCGCCTGATGTACTGGCTGTCGAGGATACATTTTACGCCGTAAATGTGGGCGTCGCCCTAAAGCTTGGGCAAGTGCGCGGTATCATGCTCCTATTGGCCGAACAGAGAGGCATGGATATTTCTGAGTATGCTCCACGCCTCGTAAAGCAGACTGTTGTCGGTTACGGTAACGCCGAGAAACGCCAGGTCCAGGAAATGGTGAAGATCCTGCTCAAATTATCCTCCGTGCCGACGCCGCATGATGCGTCTGATGCCCTGGCGGTAGCCATCTGTCATTTTCATCATGCAGGGTTTCAGGAAAAGATCAAGAATCCTAAGCGAAGGCCGGGATAGTGTGTGCCGGCTGACGGGGAACGTTATGAAACTCCCACTTTACATAGCACTCTTTTTGCTGTTGATCGGGCCTAACGTGCCGATCACGGCGCAGGCGCGAAAATCGTCTCCGTCCAGGAGCCGCCCTGCCGCAACTAGATCTCCGGAAGCCGGCCAGAGGGCCGTCGTGATCGACGAAACGCTCTCGGTGCTTCGCAAACGGCCATCGCTATTTTCTGATTCGATCCAGCGAATGCGCCGCGGTCGAAAGATCCAGATCCAGGCGGTTGCCGAAGCCGATGGAGTAAAATTCTATCGCGTCGCCGCCCCGCCGGCCAGTACCGGCTGGATCCAGGCAGATGCCGTCTTCGGACGATTTCGTCAGAACGACGAGCAGCGATTGGCTGCCCTGATGCAGGCTTCGAGCGGATTCGAACAGATTGAGGTCGCCGTCCAATTTTTTGATATCTTCCCTGACTCGACTCTGCGGCCCTCTATCCTATTGCTTTTCGGCGATCTACTCGAAGAAGCTGCCCCCAGACTATCGCGGGATGCCCTTTCACGGCTAAGCCGGAAAGAGATGGCGGCTAGTGGAGCTCCTCTGCACAGCTATTACCTCAATTTCGTGAGCCTGGATCGGTATCGAAAGCTCGGAGTTAATTTCAAGTTTAATGCCGCGACCCGTCAGTATCATTACGACGGAGCGAGTTGGCGTGAAATCCTCGAAAAGTTCTCTTCATCCCCCGAGGCGGCCGAAGCCAGAAAGCGTTTGGATTCGTTACGAGCGAAACTCGAAATACCCTTGTCCGTTGCAAATTAACAGGGGTTACCGTTTCACGTAACCCTTGGCGGAAGACCATTAATTGCCACGGCAATTTCAGCCGCAACGCCTGCGTTGGATTGCAGAAGAGAAATATTGGCCGCGAGTGTATCGCCGCCGCTTAGCCTCCCCATTTCTTTCAAAAGAAATGGAGTGATGTTCTTTCCCGTTATCCCTTCATCTTCGGCAGACCGAAGCGAATCCGCGAGCATGGTTTCGAGTCCATCTCGCGGTATTTCGTCGTCTTCCGGTATGGGAACAGTTACAAGTATCGAGGCAGGCATCTGAAGTACATCCCGGGCTCGAACTATCGCTGCAATCTCCGCGGCTGATTCGACCCTTTCGTCAACAGGCATTCCACTCGTGCGCGAATAAAATGCAGGCATTTCATCGCTTTTCCAGCCGAGAATTGTGATCCCATACGTTTCAAGCCACTCACGTGTCGCGGCTAGGTCGAGCACGATCTTGGGCCCGGAGCACACGATTGTGATCGGCGTACGGGCAAGCTCCGGCAAATCGGCTGAAATATCCGCTGCGAAGCCCCGATGAACCCCTCCTATCCCGCCTGTGGAGAATACCTTTATGCCTGCCAGGTGGGCAATAAATGCAGTAGTGGCCACCGTCGTGGCACAGTTGAGCTTTTTGGCGATCGCAACAGGCAAATCCCTGCGCGAGATCTTTCGGATCGATGCATCGGTTGCCAGGCGTTCCAATTGTTCCTGATCGAGGCCAACCGTGAACTCGCCGTCAAAGACAGCGATCGTTGCGGGCACGGCACCAAATTGACGGACGATATTTTCCAGGCGGATCGCCGTTTCGAGGTTTTGAGGATACGGCAGTCCGTGGGCGATCACAGTGGATTCGAGTGCGACTATCGGCAAATTTGCGGATATCGCCCCGCTGACCTCGGTACTAAATCTAATATTCATTTAAACGAATGGCGGTCAAAGACCGCCTTACAAAACAATAACTTTACTACCTGAGATCTATTTTACAAATTTCCCGATCCGGTTGAACCTGGGATGTGTGACACAGCCAAAAAAGCTTCCGTTCGATGCTCCCCTATCACAAGACCAATAGACGAACATTGCCCTTCCAATGATCAGGTCTCGCGGTACAAATCCCCAATAGCGGCTGTCTTCGCTGTTGTCGCGGCTGTCGCCCATCACAAAGAAATGATTCGGGGGTACGTTCATTGGTTTGTCGGCAACGCCAAATTCATATCCTCGGCGGCTGAGTTTCTGTCCGGCCCGAACAGCATCTATCTTAGACCTGTCGTAGTAAACATTCCAATTTTCACCTTCCCGCGGCTCCTCAAACTCCTCTGTCGTCAGAGCCGACACATTATCATCGGCATCGCCTATCAGACGTCGTTCGGGAAGCAGCTGACCGTTAATAAAGACCTGGTTATCACGAAACTCGACCGCTTCACCGGGCAGGCCCATAACGCGCTTAACGTAATTTATCTGATAAGGTATGAGGTTTCGGGACCTATCGTTCTCAGGCCTCACCTTATTGCCAGGATATTTGAATACGATAATATCGCCGCGTTCGATCTCGCGTTGGGGTAAAAATGGCAGCTCGTAACCGCCCGGTGTGAAAATGAATTTATTAACAAGCAAATAGTCGCCCACTAGGATGGTGTTCTGCATCGAGCCTGTCGGCACAGTAACGGCCTGAAGAATGAAAGTCATCCCGAAGATCGCCATCACCAAGGTGACGGCAAATGATTCGAAATACTCGCGAAACGTTGATTTTGGCGGGCCGTGAGGATTCTCGATGGTTCTTACTTCAGGTGCTTCAGGTTTACTCATAGTTGAATGACAATAATACGCTAAATTTGTCGAGCGCGTTTCGATCCGCTGGGGACATCTCCTTTAAGGATCTGATAAGCCTCTTCGGCCGCCTGCATTTCGGCCGCTTTTATCGAATTTCCAACGCCGCGCGATGTGCCGGTCTTCCAAGACGCCTCAACGGAGAAAGTGCGGTTGTGAGGCGGGCCATCGGTCTTGACCACCCGATAAGCAGGTGCCGAGTTCTGTTGCGATTGGAGCAATTCCTGTAAAAGAGTCTTGTAATCAACAGAATTGGTTGGCGTCGCACTGCGGATCTCATCCCTAAAAACACGGTTGATGAAAACCCGGGCCGCCGAATACCCGCCATCCAGGAAAACCGCGGCGATCAATGCCTCGAGCGAATTGGCCAACAGGGCCTGTTTCTTACGGCCGCCGGTTTTCTCTTCCCCGCGTCCAAATCGCACAAAATCACCGAGTGAAAGCGTGGCGGCAACCTTAGCCAGCGTCGACGTGCTGACGAGATGATGCTTCATCAATGTCAGGTCGCCCTCGTTCATTTCGGGATGCGCCGAAAAAAGCTGCTCGGCGATCACCAGGCCCAGCACCGAATCTCCGAGAAACTCCATCGATTCATTTTCGGCATCATGGATCGCCCCTTCGTCGGCATCCGGAAAATTCTCGTAGGCCCAGGACCGGTGGGTCAGCGAACGCTCAAGCAATTGAGGGTTCACGAACTTATGTCCGATCAGGTTCTCCAGCTTTGCCGGGTTGGCTGACATTGAAGCTAATTTTAATTAGTGAAAGACAAAAAAGAAAGTCGGACACGTAACATGGCACGTGCCCGACCGATTCTTAGATACATTTAAGGAATTATGCCCCTTATTTTGGCTGCGGTTTTACCCGCCAATATTACGGCTTTCCGTTTGTCGCCGAGGTTGTCTTAACAGGAGCCGGTTTGGCTGCCGGCGTTTGCACCGCAGCAGTTCCCGACGTACTAGTAGTAGTTGTTGTCGTTGTTTCCGGATCACTCACCGGTGTGATAGGTGATGTCGGATTTGGGAACGGCTTGTTCGAAACACCGGCGATCCACGTATCAATCCCGTCAACTTTGCCAAATCGAAGCTTATAAGCAGCCTCTACATTCTGCTTCATCTGCTTCTTATATTCGACCTCCTTAGGTTCGGCATTGTTAAACGCTCTTGAGAACGCGTCCATTGCCCGCTCGGCGGTGCCATTAGCCATAGCGACAAGAGCTTTTATATCGTCCACCTTCTTTTGGGCCACTTCAGGAGTGTCAGTCTCGGGGCTTTGCGCCGCCTCGGAGGCTTTGATCTTCTCGACCAGAACATTTAACTCATCGAAGTAAAATCTACCGATCAACTCGTACGGGATCGGGTTTTTCGCCGCAGTCGTGGAACTCTGCGTCACCTTGTAGAGATATGGAGCCGCGTCTTTTTTGTTCTTCAGTGCAACCTGTGTTAAATAACCGATCGTCAGATTAAGTTCCGCTAATGCCGTCTGCTTGTCCTTAAAGCTCCATCCGAACAGGCCGAACGTTTTCGAGGTTTTGCCGGAATCTATTGCCACAATTGCCTGTCTGGCGTACCTAAGCGTATCGTCGTTATATTTGAAGTTCGTTCGACCCTCAAAGAGTTCATCATAGCCGATCGAGCCGAGAGTGATCATAACGTCAAGCTGGTCCGGCTCCTTAGCCAGGATCTCTTTGCCGCTCGCATAAACCTCATCCCAATTCTTTGCCTTAACAGCGCCGTCAAATCGAAGGTAA
>JBGTBC010000222.1:0-7949 GCA_041749555.1 Pyrinomonadaceae bacterium
AGTTCGACCTCGGCGGCGAGGTCGGCCGCCGGAGTGCGGGGGACGAGCCGCATAGTTTCTGACGCCTCACCTGAAAGCTCGGCGACATCTATCAAGATCTCGCCTTCGTTTAATGAGTACGCGGTAACCTGTCGTGTATGCGATCCATCGTCATCGAGAAAACGAAAGCTGGCACCCTCGCCGTTACCCTGGATGTCGATCTCCTTACATGACAGAGCAAAGCTTCTGCCCGTTTCGCGAACGAGCAGCCATTCATAATGCACATCCACTATTTCGCGAAGTTCGTTAGCGGTCACCATTTGTAATTATCGGTGAAGTATTTCATCATTGCGGCCGACCAATCTGCATAACCCTGCTCAGACGGGTGTATACCGTCTGCGAAAAAACCTTCGGGCTCGACATCGACCGGCTGCGGATAGTAAAAGACCCTGGCCAGGTCGGCGGTGAATTCACGTATGTTCTCGTCGTGCATTTGCGAGAGCTGCCACAGGATCGTCTTTATAGGCTCGGGCATGATCGGCGAAAGTATGATCATCGGGCAGTTCGAGATAAATATGACCGCGTTTGGATTCTTCTCCCTCAGGATCCCCAGCAGTTCGAGCATGTCGCGGCGCCACTTTCGGGGGCTCGAGAGCTTCATAACATCGTTTCCGCCGAGCCCGACTAAAATATAGTCAAATTTCTCTTCCGGCATTTGCGGGATCAGCTCGTCGATGGTCCGTCGGGCAGTTACGCCGTTCTTGCCGAGAACGTGCCATTCCACGGGCCTATTGATATGGCCGCTCAAACGTTCTGCGAATTGGCCGGCAAGTGCCAGTTCGTGACGCCGGGCCCCAAGGCCGGCGACGGTCGATTCACCGATCACAAACAACTTAGCCGGTTTAGGGCCTTCTCCCACAAATCCTCGCCGGTCACCCTCGGCATCAGGAAGTATCCCGACCTTCCAGCGAGTGATCTGACCCTGAAGCAATAGGAAAGGAGAGAGCGGTGCGATCGCAGCGGCGCCCATCAAATATTTTCGCTGCCATGCACGGAGTTTGGACATGCTCGTAAGTACTTTTGTGCTGAATCGTCAACGGCTGTTTGCCGAAGCTATATGCTAAAATTTATGAAATTCGATGTTTTTGTCAAACTGGGCCACGATCTTCCTACTCACATTTATTTTTGCACTTTTTGTGACATCATGCGGTTCAAGTCCGGCGAATGTTAATTCTAACGCTGCTCCTATTTCGACCGGCAAAAGTGAATTCCCTTTCGCAACAAAAGAACCCGAGATATTCCAGGCAAATTTCTTCGTAACGAGCGGCGGCAGCGAAAAACGCTGGTTCCTGGCTCGCAGCGGCGATAGATGGCGGTTTGATATTTTTCGCGACGGCCAAATATCGCTTACCCAGCTCAGGACAGATAAACTCTATCTTATCGATCATGTCCGCCGATCATATTGTGTGATCCCCCAAACGCCCGGATTGCTTGAGCCGCCCGATCCGATCCTTTCGGGGTTCTTCAATCACAGACGTTTTCGTCGGTTCGAAGACCTCGGGATCGACAGTGGACTTCACAAGTATAAGGTTCGTACGGACGAGGACTCTAAGGAAGATATTATTATCCTGATCGACCCCGCAAGTGGAATGATAGTCAGGCAAGAGTTTTATGAGGGGATCGGCGAAGAGGCTCGGCTTGCCGTTACGTATGAGGTGCGGGACCTCAAACTTAGCGTAGAAGACGGTATCCTATCGGTGCCCGACGGATTTAGACTGATCGCTTACGACGAATTTCAGAGATCTCGAGGTAATAAACACCCGGGAATACCAAATTAGTAATGGCCGCCGGATGCCGCAACCGCTCGCTGTGATAATATCCGGATTTCTTATGCAACAAATAACCTTTGTAAAATTCACTCTTTTTATTTCTTTAACGGTCACATTATTGACGGGATGTTCCTCGTCGGGCCCCGCTGCAAACCTCGCCGGTGCCGAACCGACCGAACCTCCATTCACAAACGACGAGCCGGAAAAATACCAGACATATATCGTACAAACTACTCCAAAGGAGACCGTCCGATTCTTTGTCGCACGCGATGGTGATAAATGGCGAGTCGATTCCGCTTACGGAACCCCTAACCAAACCACAAGTTTACATACCGACAAGGATTTCGTTCTGGCATATGAAGCCAAGGCTTATAGTGAATACGAGTCGACACACGGATTTAATGAGCGCCCAAATATGGTACAGGAGATCTCTTACGGGATGCTCAACTCGAAGGAAAAGGCTGTTTACGAGGAGATCAGTTCAGAAGCCGGCATGGCGAAATTCCGATTCATTGACGCGAAAGGCAAGGAATCGGAGGTTACCTTCGATAAAGAGAGAGGCCTGCCGATCAAGAAGGAGATATTCAGTGTCAAAGACGGGGCCAAAACACTTGAGATAACCATATCCTTGGAGGGACTTACGACCGAAGTCGACCCGGCACATTTCGAAATACCTAAGGAATTCAAAAAAGTATCGGCCGAGGAAATGAAAAAGATCCTGACGCCCAGATAGATCTCGATATGAATAGTGCTCAGAAACGACTCGAAATTACCGATGAACAGCGGGCATTTGCCGCGAATGCGCTCCACAGCCTGCCATTCTCGAAACTGATCGGTATGAAACTAGTCGACCTCCAGCCGGATGTCGCCGTGATCAGCATTGAAATGCGTGACGATCTCAGGCAGCCGAGCGGAGTGCTGCACGGTGGTGTGACAGCCACTCTTATTGATACGGCGATGGCATTCGCGGTGAGGACCCGGTTGGCACCGACCGAAGCAACCGCCACCATCGACCTTACGGTCCACTATCTGCGGCCACACTTAAGCGGGACTTTTACATGCACGGCCAAGATGGTGCGCGGCGGAAAGCGTATCTTCACGGTTTCGGCCGATGTCGAGAACGAGGACGGGCAGCATATTGCAACGGCGGTATCAACCTATACGAGATTGTAGGTCGGCGGATTATTCGTCGGGTTAACAGCCAAATGGAGCAGCTGAAAAAATTTGCACGGTATTTCAAACCGTATAAATGGACCATCGCGGCGGGGATATTCTTTATCCTTTGCTCGATGTCGTTCGGGCTGTTCATTCCTTATATGGTCGGTGCGGCCATCGACGACCTTAACAGCGAGATCACCCGCGACAAGATCATCTTTTACCCACTCGTCATCCTCGGGATCAGCCTGATGAGCGGAATTTTTCTTTTCCTGCAGCGTCGGCTGATCATCAATACTTCACGGCATATCGAATTCGATATGCGTGAAGATTTTTACGCTTCTCTCGTCGACCAGCCGCTCGAGTATTTTCAAAACAACCGTGTCGGCGACCTCATGGCGCGGGCTACGAATGATCTTGCGGCGATCCGACAGATCGTCGGGCCGATGATCCTTTATAGTTTTCAGGCGATATTTGCATTGGCGATCTCGCTGCCGATCATGCTGAGCATTTCAGTCAAACTGACGTTGCTTCTGCTGATCCCGATGCCGCTGGTCACGTTGACGGTCAAATTCCTCGGTGCCCAGATACATAAACGATTCGAAAAGATACAAGAGTTTTTCTCTGACATCACCGCACGGGCACAGGAGAACCTGACAGGCGTTCGTGTGATCCGAGCGTATGCTCAGGAGGATGCTGAGATCGAGCAGTTTCAGGTGCTTAATCGCGAATACGCCGCGCAAAATCTGCGTCTCGTGAAATACGCCGCCGCAATGCGCCCGCTGCTATTCTTCTTTATAGGGCTTGGGTTTGTGATAATCGTTGCGGTCGGTGTACCGATGGCCGTCGAGGGCGAGATAACCGCGGGGGATTTTACGGCCTTCATCCTATACCTGCAGCGGATGATCTGGTACCTGATCGCTCTCGGTTATGTAGTCAACCTTTATCAACGGGGCACTGCATCGCTAAAACGTTTCAACGCCATTCTCGAAGTCGAACCGACTATAAAAGACGACGAGGGGACCGAGCCCCAGCCCTCGATCACTGGCAAGGTCGAATTTCGCTCTCTGGATTTTGCATATAACGGAAAGCCGGTTCTGAAGGATATCAACCTCGAAATAGAGGCTGGGCAAACTGTTGCGTTTGTAGGCAGAACCGGCAGCGGAAAATCCACTCTCGTCAGCCTCATCCCGCGTCTGATGGACGCTAGCGAAGGGAGCGTTTTGATAGACGGAAGACCGGTCAGGTCATATCCGATCGAACAGCTTCGGCGGTCTATCGGTTTCGTGCCTCAGGAGACGTTCCTTTTCTCCGATACCCTGGCTTCGAATATTGCTTTCGGTGTAAAAGAGATCAACCCGCCGCTTCCCGGCGATTCAACACCTGAAATGACCATCGAAAAAGCCGCCGAGATCGCCGGCTTAGCCGATGATGTAAAAAGCTTTACCGGCGGATACGACCAACTTGTTGGGGAGCGGGGCATTACGTTGTCTGGCGGCCAAAAGCAGCGCACTGCTATCGCGCGGGCCGTTATGCGTGATCCGCGTATTCTTATTCTCGACGACTCGCTTTCAGCCGTCGATACCTATACCGAAGAGACTATTCTTCGTAATCTCCGCTCGGTGCGCGCGGGCCGGACAACCCTGATCGTCTCGCACCGCGTTTCAACCATACGTGATGCCGACCTGATCTGCGTTATGCATGACGGGCAGATCATCGAACGAGGCACCCACGAGGAACTGCTTCGTCTTGACGGCGATTACGCCGACCTCTACCAACGGCAGCTTCTCGAAGAAGAGCTGGACGCTACGGAATAGCTCCCACAATTAAAAAATGCCCCGGTTTCCCGAGGCATAAATTCTATAAAATAGTATTTCTATTAGTTTGAAAATATCTGAACATTCCTGCGTCCGAATTTACGAGCTTCGGAGCAATTTGGCATCCAGATATCGATCCTTTTGCCTTTTATTTTGCCGCCAGTGTCGGATACCAGGTAGCTTCCTGTATATCCGCCGCCCTCGACCGATACTGTTGAACCGAGCCGCAGGACTCTAGGATCGGCTGCGATAATGCCGCGGCGAACACCGTGACCCATCGCTGTCTTGCCTTTTAGGCAGTATGCAGTTGCTGAAAAAGAACCCCGGCTGGCTCCTCTGCCTCTGGCTGTAACCATTGCGGTCGTCTTAACTAACTTCTTATTATCCTTATTATTATTATCTAGCTGATTATTATCTAGCTGAATACCGGACCGAGCATCTGCTTTAATAGTTACGTTATTATTATCGATTTTAGTTTGCGAATCATTCGCTATAATGAGTGCGTTATCTGGTTTTGTTTGCGCGTACATGATCGCGACGAGCATACTCAAAACCATAAAGAGCGCTCCTCCTCTAACGAGATATTTCATCAAGAATTCTCCTTGCAAAAACGACTTCGTACGGGCCCAAGAATATCCACTGAAATGTAATTTCAGCTCCGATCTGCCCTGACTATCACTAATACGAAGACCACGGGCGGCGGACGAATTTCCACCTTGCTTGAGCCATCTAGCGGCCAAACATTTAATAAGGTTAGCAGTTTGAGGCCGGGGTGTCCAACCGGCCTGGGGCCGCAACTCCTTATAATATATGCAATTATTGCAGTTTAAGGAGTTTAGGTGTGTCAAACTTTTTTGATTTTGGTAGAATTGAAATGCCGAATACGGGTCTATTCAATGCTGATCCCGGCGGCCCGCACGGGCGATCCTAAAGGTGAGAATTATGCGCGACAGACGAGGCGGCGAGCGTCATGTTATATCTTTTCCTATCCGTGTCAGGTGGAAGGATGAGAACGGTAAAGAGGTCATCCAGGACGGCCTGACTGAGAATGTTGGGCCGCACGGCACCCTTGTTTATCTTCCGCGTTCGCTTCCGCTCGTCGGCGGCAAGGTCCGCCTTACCGTCACCGAAGATCCGAACAATGAGATTTCGGTCATGGCAGAAGTGATCCGCCTTGAGCGAAATGCCGCTCACCCGCAGGCAGCGCTCCAGCTTCTTGATAATCTCCGGGAATGGAAAAAAAAGGTATGGGAAGCTGCGGGTGCAACCCTGGCGGCGCAGCAGCCCGAAAAAGAAGACGATTGGCTCTAGCGATCTAAGAACCACCATAATCAAATGAAGATATTAGTGCTCGGCGCCGGACGAATGGGACACGGTGCCGTTTTTGATCTCGTACATAATTCTCCCGGCGTCGAGCTGGTCACGGTCGCCGATTTCGACCTGAAAAAGGCCGAGGCGGTTGCCGAGGCAGTCGGAACTTCTCGCGTTGACGCCCATCATGTCGACGCCGCCAACGTATCCGACGCTGCCCGGCTGATGAAAGGGCACGATTCCGTGATCTCGTGCGTAAACTACTGGTACAACGCCGCCCTCTCGCGTGCCGCTATCGACACCGGAACCAACTTCTGCGATCTCGGCGGCAACAACTACATTGTCGACGAACAGCTTGCACTTGACGATGAAGCAAAAGCGGCGGGAATAAATATCATTCCCGATTGCGGCCTCGCCCCCGGGATGGTGTCGATCCTCGCGATGCACGGTGCGGCCCGTTTTGACGAGGTCCGCGAGATACATATTCGGGTTGGTGGGCTTCCGCAGGATCCGCAGCCGCCGCTGGATTATCAACTCGTCTTCTCGGTAGAAGGCCTTATCAACGAATACATCGAGGTCGCCCGCGTGATCCGCAATGGTGAGATCTCTGAGGTCGAGTCAATGACCGAGCTCGAATCGCTGGTATTCGAAGGCTTTCCGCCACTCGAGGCATTCCAGACCTCGGGCGGCACATCGACACTGCCCGACACCTTTCTCGGCAAGATCCGTGAGCTCGATTACAAGACCATTCGCTACGCCGGCCATTGTGATAAATTCAAAACAATGATCGACCTCGGTCTGTGTTCAAGCGAAGAGGTCCTGGTTGATTTTCAGAAGATCAAACCACGAAAAGTCTTCGGCGAACTGCTGCAAAAGCACCTTCCGGCCGACGGACCGGATTACGTGCTCGTTCGCCTCGACTTTGTCGGAAAAAAGGACGGCTCGGAAAACAGACTACGCTACGACATTGTAGACAAATTCGACGAAGCCAGCGGCATGAGCGCGATGATGCGCACGACAGCCTTCCCCGCATCGATCATCGCCCAAATGATGGCCCGCGGGGACGTCCTCGTACGCGGGGCCACCCCACAAGAGAAAGCGATCGATCCAGCCAAATTCGTCTCCGAGCTTGAACGCAGGAACATCAATATCCGGGAAAATCAGTGATAGGTGACGAGTGACAAGAAGCTCGCTAGGCACCTCGTTAACTCATCCCTCCTCCATTTTCCATACTCCACTTTCAATTCTCCATTTTCCGCCAAAAAACCTCTGTTTTTGTCCCGGGCCGGGACAAGATTTTCGCCGTAACTATCCTGTTATGTGACATTTACAGAATTGCACCTTGTACCACCTGTTTTGTGGAGAGTGTGGGTGTAATACAGTGACATACACGAACAGTGGGCAGTTGGCAGTGAATAATGAAAAGTGAATAGTGACGGGAAGGTCACTCATTACCATTCTTCATTCTTCATTCTTCATTCTCCACTTTCCATTCTCCATTTTCCACTATCTAGACCCCCTGTTTTTGTACCACGCCGGGACACAAAAATCGCCGTAAACGCCCTATTTGATTGCACTTACCGGCTTGTACCATGTACCACGTATTTTCCTGAACTTGTGTATTACGTTGTAATACAGGACCCAGAAATTCAGGTTCTTTCCACCATCAACGATCGACGATCAACCATCTACTAACAACGATCAACGAACAAATTATCAAACATCCTCCCGGCCTTAAAAGACCGGGCACCGCAACAGGCTAACTTACTTTTTATCCTTCCGGGTAGTCCATTTGGCGTGATTTGCATGATTTGGCGTGATTTGTATGATTTGGCGTGAACTGGGGCATTTTGGAACA
>JBGTBC010000223.1:0-2861 GCA_041749555.1 Pyrinomonadaceae bacterium
ACCAAGATGGCGATCGGCATGACGCTCACAGGACTTTCGTTCTTCGTTCTATGGTACGCGGCCACGCTCGGCGAGGGGAAAACCTATTCCGAACAGGATATGGCCGGAGGCTCTTTCCGTATCAATGAAAGGGTGATGACGAATCTGGCGGCCGATGGCGTACCGCAGGATGTGCTCGACAAGCTAAAAGCTGCAAAAGCCGCGGACGGGAAACACCTCCTTGACGACGTCAAGTTCTCACCCGAAACCGATAAAGCAACGGGCCAGACCGTCGAAGGCGGCGACAGATTGATCGCGGCTATCGACAGCGTTACGCCGGGCGAGGGTACCAAACACAGGGATTCTTTCCTGCAGCGAGCCTTTCTCTTTACAGTGTCACCATTCTGGCTGCTCTTTGCTTACGGAGTGATCTCTCTCGGCGAGCTGATGCTTTCCCCAATGGGCCTTTCACTCGTGTCGAAGGTGGCTCCGATCCGCATGCGCGGTCTGATGATGGGCGGATGGTTCGTAGCGACCGCGATCGGAAACAAGCTGACAATGATCGGTATCTACTGGAGCATCTGGTACCAGTCCAATTTCTTCCTGGTTCTCGGCCTAATGGCCCTGGTTATGGCTGTGGTACTTGCCTTGCTTCTTAAGCCATTGAAGAAAGCAATGCCAGGGGTTTGAAAGTGCAAATGTGGAAAAATCTATTCCCTGTGGGATCGGTTTTTTCACTCTCACCTCTTATGGTGAAGTTGTCAAAGATCAGTTAGTCGGGCCCGCGGTGCTTCTCTCGCCCTTCTCGCAGCCCTTTGTTGGCGGTCCCGTTGACGAAGGGCGATTCTGGCTCGAAATGGCTCTGGGCTACCATGGCTTTCGTTTGGCTCGGCCAGACGCTTAAAGTTCAACAGAGTTGTGTCACAGCCTCTGAACGACGTGGCCATGCTCGAACAAAACCGTCTTAAGCGATAAAGCGAATCAAATAGGTAGTCAGGAATTATCCACCCTACAACGGCCAAAAAATCGGCAGAAACACCATCACGACCACGAACATCAGCACTGTCAGCGGGAAGCCGATCTTCATAAAATCGCGAAAATTATAGCCGCCGGGGCTCATTACGAGGACGTTGACGGGGTGGCTCAGCGGCGTGATAAAGGCCATCGAGGCGGCCATGGCGACGGCCATTATCATGGAACGCGGGTTGATGCCGGCCTGCTGCGAGATGCTGATCGCGATCGGGCCGAGGATCGCGGCTGCGACGGCGCCGTTCACGGCCTGGGTGAGGACGGCAGTTACAAGGAATACGCCCGCCAGCAATGCAAAATTTCCGTCCGAGCCAAAGACCTGAATGATCTTCGAACCGACAAGCCCCGCGGCGTTAGTTTTGGTTAGGGCGATGCCCATCGGCAGCATCCCGGCGACCAGGAAAACGCTTTTCCAACCGATCGCGGCATAGGCTTGCTCGGTTTTGACGATGCCGGTCAGCATCATCGCAAGAGCCCCGCCGAGCATGATCGGGCCCGTCAGGGCCGGAAAGATCACGGCGAAAACGAGCGTCGCGACAAATATGCCTATCGCGGCCAGGCCTTTGTTAGGCATCGTGATCTGGGCCTCTTCGCGTGACATCAGGAGGATCACGTCGGGGTCATCGGCCAGAACAACGAGCTTTTGCCGCGAACCCTGCAGCAGCAGCGCGTCACCAAAACCCAGCCGTATATCGGCGAGATCGGTGTAGATCTCCTCATCGCCCCGCCACACCGCAAGCACGTTGACACCGTATTTCTCTCTGAAGTGCGATTCCCGCAGCGTCTTGCCGATCAGCCGCGAACGCGGTGCCAGCATCGCCTCGACGACCTCGACCACACGCGATTCGAGATCGCTCTCCTTCCATTCGGCGACCGGTTCGAGCTTGAGGTAAGGCTCGACATCGCGGCTGCGAAAATCCTGTTCGTTGCCCTCGAGGACGAGAATATCGCCCTCCTTGATGACAGTTTCGGGCGACAGTGCAAATACCTTTCGCCCCTTTCGCTCGATCGCGATCACGCTGACGTCAAAATCCTCGCGCAGCGTGCATTCCGCCAAAGTCTTGTCGATCAGGAAAGATTTCTTGGGAACGCCGGCGCGAAAAAGGCTCTTACCCAGCCCGTATGTAGAGATAAGGTCGCCGGTTCGCTCGGGCGAATTGGGTGCCTGCGTGCGTTCGAGCGCCGACTCGCCCGGTAACAGCCGGCGGCCCACAAACGTCATATACAAGATACCCGTCACGACAATGACCGACCCCAACGGCAGGAAATCCATCAGGCTAAAACCGTCGATCTGGTTGTCCTGAAGCAGCGAATTCAGAATGATGTTCGACGTCGTAAGCAGCGTGGCCGTTCCGCCTAAGATGGTGCCGAAGGCAAGCGGTATCAGTATCTTGGAATTACTCACCCCCGCCTTCTTTGCCGCCCCTGACACAGCCGGCAGCAGCACCGCCGCCGCCGCGATGTTGTTCATAAACAGCGACAAAAACGCCCCGGCGATCATTACGATAACGACTAACGAAAGCTCGCTCCGCCCTCCGACGCGCAGCAATATAACGCCAACCTGCTCGGTCACCCCCGTCCGCTGCAGAGCCTCGGCCAGCACAAAGATCGCGATGATCGTGATCACCGCCGACCTGCTAAACCCCGAAAACGCCTCCTGCGGCGTCAGCACGCTCGTCACCCCGAGCGCCACCACGACAAGCAGCGCCACCAGATCCGCCGGCAGCCGGTCTGTCAAAAACAGCACCAACGCCGCGATCAGGATCACAAATGTAATGATCAGTTGATTGTCCATCGCAACCATCATTCAGTTTAGTGTCCGGCGCCACATCCGACAAACCAAATCTCAGATT
>JBGTBC010000224.1:0-19914 GCA_041749555.1 Pyrinomonadaceae bacterium
TCAAATGTAAGCCCTTCGGTTATTTCGGTGATATTCATCTTTTTATTCTATAGCAAACAAAAAGGCCCGCAAAACCGCTCGCGGGCCAGGTGTAATTATTTTCATCAGCTCGTGTCATGGGCCATCAGGCGGCTTGACCGGGCTCGCGGTTGTACGTGGTGTCGAAGCACTCCCGGAGTTTGAGGGTGGCCGCGGCGACGGTTTAGGTACATCAGAATCAACGTTTGCGGCTGGAGACGGCCGGGGTGCAGGCGTTGAGACCGGCCTTACTGGTGCGGGAACCGTAACGGCAGCGCCTGTGTTGGCCAAAACGGAATTCGCATCAGTCGGGGTTTCAGCAGCATTTGATTCTCCAGAGATTGCCCCCGATTCCCAGATGCGGCCAATGGTTTCTTTATTGATCTCCCATTCGATAGCGTTTCGCCGGGGCAGGAGTGGTTGTGCAGGAAGCCCGATCTTTTTGCCGTTAATAGTTAGCTGAACAACACCTGCGAGTGATCGGGAATAGCTCAATTTCAAACTTTCTTTTGGCTCGAACAATACGGAAGTCCCGGGGGATACTGTGGTGCTGCTTGTTTTTCCGTCGGTGGTCACCAAAAGCGAGACAGGTTCGCTCAAAGCTGTGAATTCTACTTTTAATGAGCTAATAGCCGGAGCCAGCGACGAAATGTCTGATAGTGGTGTTTCAATAGCAATATCAGCCGCAGCGTTTGAGTTGGACGTCTGGATATCAGCTGCAAGGTCCTCCGAAGGTTGGCGCATATAATCAACCAAGAACAGGACGCCCACAGTCATTAAGGCCAATATGATCGCCGCAATGACGATAGTTGGAGCCATGGAAGCAGCCGACCGATCGTCCGTCAGAACCTCCGGACGAAATACCTTCATGTCGCTTCCAATTCCGCCCTCGCCTTTAGAAATCAAGCGGCTGTAATCATCGAGAGCTTCTTGTTCGTTCAGACCGACAAATTTCGCAAACGATTTAACAAATCCCTTGTTGAAAATACCGCCTGGAAGTATTTTGTAATCGTCGTTTTCGATGGACTGGAGATATAGGGACGAGATCCGGGTTTGTTCGGCGACATCGCTGATTGTGAACCCTCGCTCTTCACGGGCTTGCCGCAATTTTTCACCTAAGGTTAAGGACATTTTTGAGTTCTTCGGCCGACCACGGGCAAAACGAAAGTGCAAACCCTGTGTTGACTTGAAATATATCTTTCAACTGACGTCAATGTCAATTGTTTTGCCTTGAATCATGCTGCCGCCCGACTTAATGGTGGCAATCATCGGCAATAGGTTTTGGCATTGTATTGACTTATTATAATATCGGTAAAGTAATCCAATAAGCGAGGAATCATAAATGAGTTTAGAAGCTCTCGGGATGGTCGAGACCAAAGGGTTTGTAGGTGCCGTAGAGGCCGCTGATGCAATGGTCAAGGCTGCCAACGTAAAACTGGTCGGCAAAGAGTATATCGGTGCCGGGTATGTCACGATATTCGTACGCGGTGACGTCGGTGCGGTCAAGGCGGCTACGGATGCCGGAGCGGCAGCTGCTCGTCGAGTCGGCGAATTGATCAGCGTTCACGTAATTCCTCGCCCCCATGGTGAGGTTGAACGTGTATTGCCAAAGGGCGGTGCCGTGGGGTATAGCCCTGACGAACGGACGCTTCAAGGCGGCGGAAAACAGCTGGGAGCGGGCGAGGCCCGATCCGCTTCAACAGATTCGCCTACTGGAAACAAAGGAAAAGTAAACAAGTAGCCTAAAACGCACCGCGCCGGCAATAAATATCTTATCGCCGTTCTTTACGCATGATCCATCTATATGGGTGACAAGGATCTGATCGCTCAACAGGAAGCACGTGACGCGGTAGAGGCCGCGTCGTTTGCCTTTCAAACCGTTGCAAGGCTGGATCAGGCTAAGATCGACGAGATCTGTGAGGCGATGTCGGGAGCGGCCCTCGCGGAGGCCTTCCGCCTCGGAAAACTTGCTAACGAAGAGACCGGCTTCGGCATAGCTGAAGATAAGAAAGAGAAGAACCGGTTTGCTGCCGAAGACGTATGGAATTACTTTCGCGGCCTAAAAACCGTCGGCGTAATCAGTGATACCGGCACAATCGTCGAAATTGCCAATCCACGAGGAGTTGTGGCCGCAGTCATTCCATCAACGAATCCCACCTCAACGGCGATCTACAAGATAATTATCTCTATAAAATCCCGAAACACGATCGTGCTGTCACCTCATCCGTCCGCAGCGGACTGCATCGCCGAAACAACGCGTGTCATGCGAGAAGCCGCTGTCCGGGCGGGTCTTCCGGCCGCGGCGATCATTTGTCTTACGACTTCGACGATCGAGGGCACCGAGGCATTGATGAAACATCAAAAGACCGCGGTGATCCTCGCTACGGGCGGTACCGGGCTTGTAAGAGCGGCGTATTCGTCTGGAAAGCCAGCGTTTGGAGTTGGGCCCGGGAACGTTCCTGTGTTCATCGATCGGTCGGCTAATATTGAAAAAGCTGTAGCGGATATTCTTACGAGTACCACTTTTGATAACGGCACCATTTGTGCTTCCGAACAGTCCGTTATAGCTGATGCTCGAATAGAAGCAGCGGTTCGAGAGCAGTTTCGGCTGCAGGGCGGGCATTTTCTTAACGCACCCGATGCCGAAGCGGTCGGTAAGATACTTCTGACACCTCAACGAACGCTTAGCCCGGAGATCGTTGGCAAATCAGCTGAGTACATAGCAGACCTGGCCCGGATCTCGATACCGTCGGGCACACGCTGCCTGCTCGCCGATTGCGGCGGGGTTGGCCGCGATTTTCCATGGTCGATCGAAAAACTTTCACCCACACTCGCTTTCTTTGTGGCTGACGGTGTCGATCAGGGAGCGGCCCGATGTCAGGAGGTCCTTCGATACGGCGGGATGGGCCACACCGCGGGCATGCATACCGAGAACCGCGCCTCGGCCGTTGAATTCGGAAAACAAATGCCTGCTTCGCGAATTGTCATCAATTCGCCGACAACTCATGGAGCAATCGGATTTTCCACGGATCTGGCTCCGTCAATGACGCTCGGCTGCGGATCATGGGGGGGGAATGTCACGTCTGACAATATTTCACCTATCCATCTTATGGATATAAAGAGGGTTGCGTTTGAGACGAAACCTGTTAATTCTAAGAGTGTGGCGACCAACTCCGAACGACCCAAACCCATTACGTCCGTGCAAACGTCTGCCGCTCCGAAACGGCCTGATCGGGAAAAAATAGCCGCGATAGTCGATAATTTCCTGAGTAAAAAGCTGGCCGAGATGCCAGCACCGCCGCCTAAGCCACAAGTCGAGTCTAAGACGATCGTTCACGACATTACGTCCGAGAACGCTGTTCAGAAACCAGTGCCTGTTTCCGCGGTCGATTTCGTCAGCGAAGACGATGTGCGGCAGGCAGTCAATGACGGAAAGAAGATCTATATTTCGAAAAAAACGATCCTGACGCCGTCGGCGAGGGACCTTGGCGAGGAAAAGGAAGTTTTTGCCCGTATCTAGCCGATGCCACGAAGCGTTGTTGAGAAAGCTGTTTGCCAAGAGTGCGGGGTCGTCGTCCGTGAAAATACTCTTTTTTGTTACAATTGCGGCAACCGATTGGCGGAACCGGAAGTGTCTGGCCGTTCCGAGAATGAAATACGGTCGTCGAACGACAAACACGCTTCTGAGCCGGTTGGGAAACCCGATACCCCATTGGAAGAGCCAATCGATGATGGTATCAATCGGGAAGCAAAGGCGGCCCTTAATTACCTTGCCGAACGTATCAGCATCGAACCTCCCGCCGCAGACGATGAGGCGATAGCGTTGGCGGCTGCCAGACGCAAGAAGGCTCGCGGAGCTAAGAAAATGACCCGCGAATATGTCTGGGAACCGGTAGAGGATCCTCCGGGCCGGCTTATGCTGGTGATTGTTGCATTGATCACTTTATTGGCCGCTCTGGCTGTTGTGATCACTGTGGTTTGGAAGTAATGTGTTTTTGAGGTGGATATGCAAGCACTTGGGATGGTTGAATGTTTTGGTCTCGTGGCGATGATCGAAGCAGCGGATGCGATGGTCAAATCAGCTGATGTCATGCTCGTCGGATACGAGAAGATCGATGCCGGACTGGTGACCGCGATCGTTAGAGGCGAGGTCGGAGCGGTCAAGGCGGCCGTCGACGCTGGTGCCGCTGCAGCCCGCCGAATTGGAACAGTGACCGCCGTGCATGTTATTCCCCGTCCGCACGGTGAGGTCGATGAAGGAATCGCAGTCTTGCGAACCGGAGAGACCACTAGAAAGAAGATCTCGGGAAGCGTGCCTGAATAGAATGTATTCAAAAGAAGGGCGTAACCAGTATTGCCATTCGCTACGCTTTTCTGGTGGAACAATATCTTATCGGTTCCTGGTCGAGGGGGTAGGTCGGCTAACAGGCTGGGAGCGAGTTCCCTCTGCAATGCGTCCTGCTCTGGCGATCGCTATCCGTTTTTGATTGCCGGGCCCGTCGTCTACCACTACCTTGATGGCCCTATAAGTCCCATCCTTGCGATCGTTTGATGGTATGTACCCGATCGAATACTGCGTTCGTAATTCGCTGGAGATTTCACGTGCGAGAGCAGGCAGTTCAGATGCCGACTTAGGGAAATAGGCTTTGCCTCCAGTTTCAGTGGCAAGCCGTTCTAACAGGCCTTTAGCTTTCGCTTGTGGGCTTTTGCTTATGAATCCGCCATCATTGCTTAGATCGTCAACAAAACCAATAACATAGATCTGAACATCAGTTTCGCGCAACAGTTCGAAAAGCTGTTTTTCGTTGTAGTAACTATTCCGGTCTTCGCCGTCGGTGACGAGGATCAGAGCACGTCGCTTTCTGTCTGTGGAAAGGTTCGTTTTCTCGTATTCTCCCACGTTTTCCGCGGCCAGGTAAACAGCGTCAATGACAGCGGTTTGGCCCCCTTCTATATACAGATTTTCTAGCGCGTCGATGAGATCGTCTTTTTTGCGTGTAAAAGGCTGTTCGATCTCGATCTTGTCCCTACCCACGAATCTTATTACCATCGTTTCATCTTCTGGCCGGTTGGTATTGACAAATACCTTCCCTGCCTCGATGACCTTATCGAGTTGCTGTCGCAGTGAGCCCGAATTATCGATCACCAAAGCGTAGTTCGTTGGGACCTCGGATTGTGAGAAAAAGTCGATCTTTTGAACGACACCGTCTTCGTAGATCTTAAATTCCCTCTGTTGGATATTATTGATCGGCCTGTTATTGCGATCGATGACACGAACATTCAGGTTTACTAATTCAGTATCGATCTTGATGATCTCATCGGGATCATCGATAGGAGGTGTCGGCGTTAATATGGGCCGTGTGCTTAGCGGGGTAGGCGTAGGCCCGGCCGATTGGGCACCAACGACCTGCGTCGATTGCGGGCGTATGAGAATACCGCCAGCTAAGAACGCGATAGAAAATAGCAGTATTAATTTGTTCATTTACGGTAATACCCTTAACGAAAACTGAAACTGGGCGTGGCGTAATAGCCTTCGCGGGACCGAACGGTTAGACGCGGTAATCCTCTCGGGGGTTTCACCTTAACTTTTACTTTTCGCCATTTTCCATCAGGCTCGAAGTCCTTCGGAATATAACCGATGGAATATTGATGACGCAGTTCGAGGGCGATTCTCTCAAAGATCTCGTCCATCTCGACATCGCTTTGAGGATAGAATGATTTGCCGCCTGTGACAGAGCTTAGTTCATTGAGGAAGGATTGCCCCTGCATGCCTAAAGAAGAAGTGGAATCGCCACGGTCCATGATGCCGACCGCGTAAGTCACCACGTCGGATTCCTTGATAAGCCGGCGCACTTCGCCGAAATTATAACGGGACGAATTATCCTGGCCATCGCTGATCACAAGTAGTGCCCGCTTTTGATGAGTACCACGGGTGACCCGCTCGACGCCGAGGTAAACGGCATCATAAAGTGCGGTATTATTTTTGGGCTGCACGAGTGTCAATTTTCTGAGAACAGCATCACCGTCCCGCGTACGGTCCATAAGAAGCTGGGCCCTGCTATTGAAGGCGATCAGGAAATATTCGTCTGAAGGATGACTGGTGGCAATAAATCGTTCAAGCGCTTTTCGAGCTTTTCGGATCTTTTCACTGCTCATCGAACCTGAAACGTCAAACAAGATGCCGATCGAAACCGGAGCGTCCTTATCGCTAAAGAAAGTGATCTCCTGCTCCTTGTTATTGTCGGTTACAGTGAAGGCTTTTTGGGTCAATCCTGAGACGTAACGGCCAAATGTATCGGTCACTGTCAGGGTTAGCGTAACGAGATCGGTCTTGATACGAAGCGGAGCATCGGGTTCATCAGGCGGAGTAGGTTCCGGCCTTGCTACCTGCGCTGAATACATTATTGTTGATAGCAACAGGCACAGCAATATCCACGTGCAGCGTCGAAGTCTATAGAAAATATTACTCAAACGCAGTGATTGTACAGCAAACATCCTTCTCCTATTGATCGTTATCAGAGTCTATGGAATGTGAACAAACTTCGCAAGATAAAATATGGATGCAAGCCCGGCATACAGGGTTGTTCGCCCGATCGGAAATGCTCTCCAAAATATTACGATTGCAACAATTGGCGGTGAACTGCGTGTTATAATTCGTGATGTAGAGTAGATGCCCCACAGCTCTAAGTCTAAGTTGTATATTAAGTAATTTGGAATATGTCTGAATATATTTGCCGGCTGGGAACCCCGTCTGGCGAAATTGTTACTCGAATAGTGGAAGCGGCCGCAGCAGCCGATGCACGAAGCAGGCTCGAAAGCGAAGGGTTTCGAGTCTTTGCGGTCTCAAACCCTAATGAGGGACTGTCGGCCTTGCTTAAAAAAGGTGGCAATGCCAGGGGCAAAGTTAAACAGGCTGATTTTCTACTTTTTAACCAACAGCTTTCGGCCTTGCTGCGCGCCGGTATTCCTGTCCTGCAATCGATCGGCCTACTGAAGACACGATCCGGGTCTGCGAATCTCCGAGCGGTGCTGACCGACGTTGAGGAAAAGATCAAGAGTGGAGTTCCGCTTTCAGAGGCATTCGAATCGGAAGGTATTTTTCCCAGGATATACACGGCCTCGATCCTGGCCGGCGAAAAGAGCGGTGCTCTTGACGACGTGCTTTCGAGGTTCGTGACATATCTAAAAAGGAGTGTCGGCGTTTCTCGTAAGCTCCGAGGAGCTTTGGCATACCCCGCGTTCTTGCTCTTTGCCGCGATGTTGATGGTGGCGTTTCTGACGCTCTACATCGTTCCCCGAATGTCCGACCTCTTCAAGAGCCTTAGTGCAAGCCGTACCTTACCTACAGTTACGCTTGTTGTGCTGTGGTTTTCAAACACCATTGTAAACAATATTTTTTGGCTTGCTCCCCTTCTTTTGATCGTGGGGCTTGTAATGTTTGTATGGCTGCGCAGCTCGAGCGGAAAGCTTCTTCTTCACAAGACAATGCTGAAGATCCCGATCGCTGGCAAGTTGATCCGCAATATGACGACCGCGCAACTTGCACGCTCGCTATCGACGTTGCTTTCGGGGGGCATAACGGTTCCGGATTCTTGGGACATTTCCTCGCAATCTATCAATAATCTCGAATTGCGCCGATTGAGCCAGAGTGTTCTACCGATGATCCGCGAGGGCCGCGGATTCACCGAGGCTCTTGAAAAGGCCGGATGGGTCCCAGAACTGGCACTTGATATGATCGGCATCGGTGAAAAATCTGGCAGTTTGCGTGAAATGCTTGATGAAGTTGCAACATTCTATGATGCGGAGGCTGAAGTGCGGTTGGAGCAGTTCACTACACTGCTTGAACCTATGATCCTTCTTTTTATGGCAGTGGTTGTGGTCACTATTTTACTTGCGATATATCTGCCGATCATTCAGATGATCTCGAGCGGCCCGACAGGCACTCGAAGATAGAAGAAATAAAACATGAGCGAACAAACTCAAACCGATGTAGTGGCGGCGCCGACGATCGGCGTTGCCGAATTTCTTGATAAAGAACCGCCTGAGGTCACCGAAGCCAAAGAGCTCGCTCACCGTTATCGACTGCCGTTCATCGATCTTCTGCCCCCGGAGCAGCCTTCGCCCGTCGACGTCGAGGAGCTTGCGAAGATACCAGTCGATTTGATGCTTAGGAATCAATTCGTCCCGCTGCGGCGCGAAGGGAGCAACCTTCATGCAGCAATGGCCGACCCGACAAATCTCGAACGACTGGAAGAGCTTGAAAATGTACTGAACATGCGCATCGTTCCGTATGTCGCCACGGCCGGGGCAATCGATGTCGTGCTTCGAAAGGGCGATTCGACGCAGCGTGTACTTCAGGAGGCAGCGTCTACCTTCAAGATCTCGCTGGTAAAAGAAACCGAGCAAGGCGAGGAAGTGCTCGATCTGGATCGCTTGGCCTCGGACACGGATATGTCCCCGATCATCAAACTGGTCGATACTATCCTTTATAACGCTATGGAATCGCGGTCCTCGGATATCCATATCGAGACCCGCGAACGTGACGTCCAGGTCAAATTCAGGATCGATGGGGCATTGTACGCTAAGGTCGATCCGATCGATATCGCTTATCACCAGACGCTCATCTCGCGTATCAAGGTAATGTCCGAGCTTGATATCGCCGAACGCCGGATTCCGCAGGATGGCCGTTTCCGCGTGAGGTATAAAGGACGTACGGTCGATTTTCGTGTGTCGATCATGCCCACGATCTATGGCGAAGATGCTGTTATCCGTATCCTGGATAAGGAGCAGATCAACGAGAGCTTCAAGAATCTCGATCTGGACGTGGTCGGCTTCGACCCGGAGGATGTAGCGCGTTTCCGGCTGTACATCAAAGAGCCGTATGGCATGGTACTGGTAACGGGCCCGACCGGTTCGGGTAAAACGACAACACTGTACGCAGCCCTGAACGAGATCCGCAACGACGAAGACAAGATCATCACGATCGAGGACCCGGTCGAGTACCAGCTTCACGGGATCGTACAGATCCCGGTAAACGAAAAAAAGGGGCTAACGTTTGCGCGCGGCCTTCGGTCGATCCTACGTCACGACCCCGATAAGATCATGGTCGGTGAGATTCGTGACGAGGAAACAGCTCAAATCGCCATTCAGTCGGCGTTGACGGGCCATCTAGTGTTCACTACCGTTCACGCTAATAATGTGATTGACGTTATTGGCCGCTTCCTAAACATGGGCGTTGAGCCGTATAACTTTGTATCATCCCTCAATTGCGTGCTTGCCCAGCGGCTTGTTCGGCTTCTTTGCCCGCTGTGCAAAAGACACTACGATCCCACAGAGGAAGAACTGCAGGAATCAGGAATGCACCGCGACAGTCTTCCGGCAGACATGATCTTCTATCGCAGTGTCGGATGTGATGGCTGCAACCACACAGGTTACCGCGGCCGAACGGCGATCCACGAACTTCTCGATATGTCAGACACTATCAGGGAGATGATCATAGAGCGACGGCCGGGTTCCGAGATTCGAAGGCAGGCCGAGAAAGAGGGCCTTTCATCCTTACGCGAATCGGCGGTAAGGAAGGTCATGCTCGGGATCACCACTCTACACGAGATCAATCGTGTGACATTTGTCGAAGAGATGGGGAAGGCATGAGGTTTCGCCATTTTCTTATCATGCTGCTGATCGCGGGATTTGCTGGTTCTGCCCTCAGCCAGCGCGAAGGGAATCCGGCGATTTGGTGCCGCGGCGGCAGCTTCGCCTTTGATTCTGAGGAATTCAGTTTAGGGACTGTGATAGGTAAGAAAGGAACACGGATATATTTTCATGATGACGCCAGTGATGAATGCCCGGTAAGCGAAAAATGTCGAGGGAGGCCTATTTAGTGCCTGGCGACAAGGTTGTGATCGCGAGGACATTTCAAAAATTTGCGTGCAGTTGGTATTCACCTGCAAAAGGGCTCCCGACGGTCGGCTGGATCAAGGCTGCGGATCTTAGAATAACAAATCCAAATCCGAATCCTCCGGTATCAGCATGGCTAGGCGATTGGTCATATAGTGAAAACACCATCAGCTTTACACACAATAAGTTAGCGGGATATCTTAATGTAACCGGTGAGGCGTTTTGGAAAGGCTTCGGTGACAACATTCATATTGGCGAACTCGACGACCGTGCTAAGCCGGCAGGGAACCAATTGAAAGTTGGTGAACGTGAAACTGACGGGTACGCCTGCAAAGCAACGATCAGGCTCATCAATAATTTCCTGGTCGTACGGGATAATATGAATTGCGGCGGTGTAAATGTCACTTTTTCCGGCGTTTACCGTAAGAAGAAATGAGCATTGCCTAATTCCTAAACGATCAATCGACTATAAACTGCGGCATCAACATTTCCTCCGCTTACCACCAGGCAGATCTTTTTTCCTGCGAATCTTTCTTTATCCTCGAGTATTGCCCCCAGGCTCAGTGCTCCTGTGGGCTCGCATTTTAAATTCACCAGTAGAAAATAGAGCTTTAGAGCGTCGATTATTGCATCGTCGGGCACTTCGACGATCCCGGCGGCTGAATTTCGGATTATCTCCCAGTTAAGCTTGCCGAGCGAGAGCGTGCGGGCCCCATCAGCAATGGTAATCAGTTCCGTTTCGTTAGCGATGAGCCTGCCTGCCTTGAGCGACCGCGAAGCGTCATTGCCCAGTTGTGGCTCGGCTCCCCAAATCTCCGTTTCCTTTCCAAGCCTGCGAAAGCCGGTAATAAGGCCGGATATCAGTCCGCCGCCGCCTACTGCGGTAATCACCACATCAAAACCCTTGTCAGCGAGCTCGACTCCCAGAGATGCGTTACCTTCGATGACATACTCATCGTCATATGCGCTGGCGATATAGGCGTGGGGCATCTGCTCGGCAAGCTGAGTTACACGCTCAAGGCGTCCCACCCTGGCCGTATCGACCAGATCGACGGTCGCTCCGTAATTTCGCACGGCATCCACCTTCACTTTTGCGGAGTTGTCGGGCATCACGACTGTACATTTCTTGCCCGTCAATTTGCAGGCATATGCCAACGCCTGTCCGAAATTGCCTGACGAGGCGGTGAGTATCGCGTCTTGCTCGACATTTAGAGCGAGATTATACGCCGCTCGGAACTTAAAACTTCCAGTGTGCTGGAAAGTTTCGCTCGCGATCGTGACATCGAGGCCAAGGTGATCGGTAAGCTTGGAAGACCTGATAAATGTTGTCGGGCGAATGACGTCTTTCAGTGATAACATATTTGATAAATCGCAGTTTATATCCACCGGTTGACCAGTGGCAAGTTTATGTCTTATAAGGCTAATTAACCTGATTTGATAACTATGTCCAATAAAGAAATCGCCGACTTATTGGAGATGATCTTCCGCCAGGCACAGATGCAGTTTGGCAGTGCTGTTAAGTCACGGTGGCTGCATGATGGGGATGGATGTCCTGGATGTGGCCGGGAGATCGACGGAACGAAGTTCAAAGGAAAGGACGCTTTGTCGCTTAATGCATTTATATTTCGTGAACATGGTGTTTTAATAGCATATTTGCTGTGTGGCAAGTGTGCGAGAAAGATCTTGCGTGATGCGGAAAAGAATCCATACGGTGGTCAGACCGCTTTGCATACCGAGATCGAGAAAACATTGAAACAAGCATTTTTGAAACACATGGGGCATTGAAAACAATGACAAAAGCCAATTTCGGAATGATCGGGCTCGGTACAATGGGCCGTAACTTTCTGCTTAACATCGGCGAACAAGGCATTAACGGCGTTGGCTTCGACCTCGACGCTGCGAAACGAGATCTCCTTCTTAAAGAAGGTGCCGCAATGCCGGTCGATGTCGGTTCGGACCTAGCTGATTTTCTCGCAAAGCTCGAGTCGCCGCGGAATATAATGCTGCTGGTTCCCGCCGGCCCGATCGTTGACAAGGTCATCGCCGACCTGCTGCCGTATCTCGAAGCGGATGATCTGATCATCGATGGCGGCAACTCGCATTTTACCGATACCGATCGCCGCGAAGCGGCCGCGTCTGCCAATGGCATCGGATTTATGGGCATCGGCGTCAGCGGCGGCGAAGAAGGTGCCCGCCACGGTGCGAGCATCATGCCCGGCGGAAAACGCGAGCATTACGACCGCATCGAAAGAACGCTTCAGGCCGTGTCGGCAAAGGTGAACGGCGAACCTTGCGTCGCGTATATGGGTGCACGGTCCGCGGGGCATTTCGTCAAGATGGTCCATAACGGCATTGAATACGGCATGATGCAGCTCCTCGCTGAAACATACGACTATATGCAGCGTTCACTCCGGATGGAATATACTGAGATGCACCGGACATTTACCGAGTGGAACGCGGGCGAGCTGAATTCCTTTCTAGTCGAGATCACCGCCGAAGTCCTTCGCAAATCCGACCCCGACACAGGGAAACCGCTCGTTGCGATGATCCTCGATACCGCCGGCCAAAAGGGGACAGGCAAATGGACATCGCAGGCGGCTATGGATTTCGGCATTCCGATACCGACGATCGATTCGGCCGTCACGATGCGGCAGATCTCGGCACAAAAAGCCATTAGAAAGGAGATCGCGGCGGCGTATCAGGGCATTCGATCTACATCTGACCTGAGCCGTTCGAGGACCTCCGTCGGCGAGCTGAAAGACGCTCTACTGGCAGCCTTTATCATCACCTATGGCCAGGGAATGTCTCTCCTGCAGGCGGCTTCAGAGGAAAGAGGCTATGGCCTTGATCTCTCGGAGATCGCGAAGATCTGGCGCGGCGGCTGTATCATTCGCTCCGCTCTGCTCGAAACGATCCGCTCGGCATTTTCGGCCGATCCTAAGCTCGAGAATCTGCTGTTGGCGCCAAAATTCGCTGATATGCTGAATTCGCGAGCCGGTTCGCTGCGAAAAGCAGTAGTCTCTTTCAACGAAAACGGCACTCCCGCGGCGTGTTTCTCAGCATCGCTCGCATATTTCGACGCCTTCCGCACGGAACGCCTGCCCGCCAACCTGATCCAGGCCCAAAGAGATTTCTTCGGAGCCCACACCTACCAGCGGATCGATAAAGAAGGCACTTTTCATACCGATTGGTAATTGCAGTGGGCGGTGTGCGGTGGGTAGTGGGCAGCGGGCGGTGAGCGGTGGGCGGTGGGCGGTGGGTAGTGGGCGGTGGGCGGTGACAGGTGACAGGTGATCGTTAGCGATTTACCAATTCTCCAATTTCCAATCGCCAATTACCAATTACCAATTTCCATTTTCCGCTTTCCACTTTCAAACCCCTGTTTTTGTACCACCGCTGGTACAGCAATTATGATGTAACCCTTGTTAATGCAACACGTTACACTACTGTACCAGTGTACCACGTATTTTCCACGAATCTGTATTACACTGTGTCGTCCTGAAAAAAGTCTCTCTGCTTCTTTTCTTGTCCCAACTGTAACATTTAACCTGTAAACCTATTTCAGGACAAGACATACAGTGTAATACTCTCACGGTGGACCGTGGTCAATGGTTTGATCAGCCAAACGCCAAAAACCAAACCTAGAACCCAAAACCCCATTTTTCCAATTTTCAAACATCCGCGCGGCCTCAAAAGACCCCGCATCGCAATAGGCTACGCTACTTTTTATCCTTTCGGGTAGTCCATTTGGCGTGGAATGTAGCATTTGGCGTGAAATTTACAAAAAATATATGTCGATCGATTTAAAGGGGCGGCATCGTCGGTCAGATAATTATTTGGTCTGTGTATCGGATGCAAAGAAAGCCACGAAGGCCCCAATGAAAAAGCCCCCGGCACACTGGGCTCTATTCGTGAATTAGTGGCCAAAAACAATGACCCTTTCTAGCTCCGAATCTCGCTTAGTCAGGTAGAACACCCTTTTTGAACAAAGAGTTAACACCGAGAAGTTGGGGAAAGTAAATTTCCAGTTCTAAGGCCAAATACCAAAGGAGAAAAAGAATATGAAAAGCATCATGAAGCACGATCGCATAGCAACCGGCTTGATTGCCGTTTTTGTACTGGCTTTAAGCGTAGTCGTTTACGCTCAGGTCAATCGCCCGTATCGCAACGGATCGATCTGGAACATTGGATTCATCCAGATGAAACCGGGAATGGAAACGGCGTATCTGAATTACATCGCTACCGATTGGAAGCGCAGTCAGGAAGCGTTGAAAAAAGACGGGCAGATCGTTTCGTATAAAGTCATAACCACTGAATTGCACTGCAAGGATGATTGGAATATTATGCTGATGACCGAATACAAGGACCTGGCAACGATGGAAGCCAATCAAGCCAAAGAAGACGATCTTATGCAGACGGTAATCGGCACGGACGAAAAGCAAATGCAGGGTTATCGAGATCGTTTACAGATCCGCGAAGTGTTAGAAGGGCGAACGGGACGCGAGATCGTTTTAGAACCACGGCGTTAGGCAACTGCGGCGCGCGATAGGCGGTGTTTTTAAGTCCAAACTTCGCGCGGGATTCCGCATATTCAAAAATATTCAAAAATCTTAGGAGGGAAAAAAGTGAGCGAATACGAAAAAGACTTATCGCGGCGCCAGATGCTTCAAATGGGACTGGGTTTCGCCGGTCTGGCATTTTTGGGCGGCGCCGGTTTTGCGCAGACGACTGAACGAGTGGTTACGCCGGAGGTTATGATGGGGCCTTTTTATCCGATGATGAAACCGCTCGACAAAGATGCGGATCTAACTTCGGTCAAAGGCCAGAAAAGAGTCGCATCAGGGACGATAATCCACGTTGCAGGGCAAGTTTTTGATCAGAAAGGCAAACCCGTAAGTGGAGCGAAAATTGAGATCTGGCAGGCGAATACTTACGGACGGTATTCGCATCCAGCGGACCCGAATACCGCACAACTAGATCCGCATTTCCAGGGCTATGCCGTTTTGAAAACAGACCACCAGGGCCGTTACCGGTTCAAAACGATCAAACCCGGACCGTATCCGGCAAGCCCGACCTGGCAGCGTCCGCCGCATATTCACTTCGACGTTGAAGGCAAAGCCAACCGGCTCGTTTCACAAATGTTTTTCCCGGACGAACCGCTCAATGAAAAAGACTCGCTATTCCTGGATCTGCAATCGAAATCTGCAAAAGGCGCCGTAACAGCCCAACTACTGGCGCCGACAAAAGATATCGAAAAGGACGCAATGCTCCTCCATTGGGATATTGTTCTAATAAACGGCTAAAACAAGTAATCAAAAATAAATACCGTGTAAAAAAGCACCTCAAGGTCAACGATTCGGGCTCCGTGAACCGGAGCTCGAAGCACACAAGGTGCACGGCAAAGGCAGATAACCCAGCTGCACATTTTAACCTCGCTGCTTCGTTCGAGGCCGTTGCTAAACCGTCTCTCTATCTGGCAGGTATCCTCTCCGACAAACCAAGCGACCGCACCTCCGGAGCAACGATAAATTGCAACACTTAAGACCTTCGATCCCGCGCTTGCGAAGAAGCTTGAGAGATATCTGAAGCTAAGATCGGGGGTTAACGGCGATTGGTCGGGTGAGAAATGAAATATTGCAAGCCTGACTCGGTTTCTTTAATTTTCGGCCGTGTCCTAAAGTTGTAGCGTTTAAGATCTCCAGCTCATAAGGCGCGAAAGCGCCCCGCTGATGTCCCGGACGCCGCTCATTGGGTCCTGGCCGGTGTTGATACCGGCGATTTCGAGATATGCTCGCATGCTCTTCAGCGTTTAGACGGACGCTATCGAGTGCTCTCGGCGAGACGTTAGTGGACTATCCATTGGGCATCGGATACCAAGCAGACGCCTCCTCGCTGTTTTAAGATAGGACGGACTGATTCGACAATGAGGTCCAACTTTTCGCCCGGGCACGCCGTCATCACATAGGAGTTAGCAAAAACGCGGGTCAGGTCGTCGCCGTCACGCAGGCCACGGTTACCTTTGCCAATCGCATCTTTGATGACGGTGTAACCTGAGACCCCCGCTCCGTCGAGCACTTTGAGGACATTTGGCAGTTCGAGTTCGTCGACGATGATCTCAATTCTTTTCACCGGTATCATAATGTTGAGCTCCAGATTCGATCGATAACAGCCAGGTAAAGCGGCATCCCGGCGATGATATTAAACGGGAAAGTGATGGCCAGGGACATTGGTACATATAGGCTCGGATTCGCTTCGGGGATCGAGAGCCGCATCGCCGCCGGAACCGCGATATATGACGCGCTGGCGCACAGGATTGTAAAAAGAAATGCGTCGCCTTGCGAGAATCCTAAAGCGTAGGCGAGCGGAATCGCAAGGGCGGCGTTGACGACCGGCAGTAAAATCGCAAACGAGGTCAAAAACACTCCGGCCTTTTTTAGATCGCCCAATCTCTTTGCCGCCACTATGCCCATGTCGAGCAGGAAGAAGCATAATACGCCGGTAAAGATATCGCTTGTAAAAGGCTTTAATGCTTTGGCGCCCGCTTCTCCTGATAACACACCGATTATCAAACTGCCCATGATCAAGAAAACCGAGCCGTTGAAAAACGCGTCCCGCCATAATTCGCGCCATTCAAAGCTTGCTCCGCTGCTCTCAACCGAACGCAGACGATATAGCAAAACGGCAACGATTATCGCCGGAGATTCCATCAGGGCCATCGCCGCCACCATATAGCCGCCGTACGGTATGCTTAACTTTTCCAGAAATGCGGCGGCGGTTATGAAGGTTACGGCGCTGACTGAGCCATACGTGGCGGCTATCGCGGCGGCATCGGCAACCGAAAGTTTCCGCCGCAAAATGAAAAAAGCGTAGAGCGGCACCACCGAAGCCATCACGGATGCGGCAGCGAGCGTTATAACAATTTGCGTTTGAAAACCACTCGCCGCTATCCCGACACCGCTTTTCAGACCGATGGCGAAAAGCAGATAAAGTGATAGGATCTTAGGTATTGGCGCGGGAATCTCTAGGTCCGATCTTACAAACACCGCAAGCAATCCAAGAAAGAAAAATAAAATCGGCGGATTGAGGAAATTGTCGATCAGAAGGTTAAGATCCATATTCAAAACAACTCACCACGGGATGTGAAGATAAGCAGATCCGCCTTTACTATCGGCCCGCGAAATGCTCAGACGCTGATGGTAAGTGTGTTAAGCTCGGGTTGGACCGACGCCTTTTTTGCCCGTACAACTTCAACCGAGCAATGAGCACGGGCGGCAACCGCTGAAGAGACACTGCCCATCAGAACTCTGTCCAGAAAGCGATGACCTTGCGCCCCCAGAAAAATACAGTCCGCGTTCCATGCTTCGGCGTCACGGATGAGAATTCGCTTCGGGTCGCCTTCCTCGACAACCAGCATCACTTCCAGCCCGGCTTTAATCAATTTCTGTTCGGCACGCGTCTGAATATCACGGATTTGATTCATTTGTGCGTCGGGTTCAACTCCGTATGGGTGAAAAGGTTCGGCAACCGTAACGAGTTTAACTAGAGTCCCTTTTCCCCAATTACGCGAAACTATACTATCAAGCATTGCCTCAGCATCCGGCGAACCATCTGCCGCGGCTACGAGCCGGATCGGAGTGTTGACAGGTATATTTCGACCACGCGCAATCCGCACCGAATTACGTGATTCGTACAGAACTTTCTGCGACACGCTTCCCAGGATCATTCGACCTAAAGCAGATCGACCGTGCGAGCCTATGACTATCAAATCCGGCTTCCACGTGTAGCCCTTCAGTATGATCGCCCAATGCGGCGTCTCGGCATGTGCTTCGGGGGCTATTTCCCATTCGGGAAATTTCGCTTTTAGGATCTTTGCGGCGTTAGCGGCAAGCCTTTGGGCATCTTCATAAGCCCGTTTCGATCGTTCCCACGCCAATTTAACTGCGTGCGGCACATTCGACGGAAAAGGTTCCTTCGACGTATTCTCTTCACTGATCTCCGGTGGAAGGAAAACGTCTGCCGCGGTCAGGACCGTCACTTCCGCCTCCGCCGGAAGTCCCGACCGTTGTAAGTCATCCAAGGCCGCGTCAGCGCATTCCGAACCGTCGTACCCAACCAATATTTTCATTTTTTCATTCATGGCAATTTTTTTCTATTCTATATCCGACTTAACAAACACCGCCAACGACCCAAAGAAACAAAGACAATTGACGGATCGAGCAAATTTCCAATGATCAGATTGAGATCCATAGTTAAAAACCACTCGCGACGAAAATCCAAAACAACAGAATCATCGTGAGACCGCCGAGACAATCAAGGGCGACATCGGACAGCGAGCCGTTACGCTCCGAGTAAAAACTTTGCCGGATCTCGTCCATCGACGCCACGATCAACACGATGGCGAAGGCTCCGGCATGCCAGAACCTAGCAGCGGCAAGCAGCGATGAATTGTAGAAAACGATCGAAGCCAGGAGCGCGAGGATAGCGTAGCCGGCAAAATGACACATCTTGCGAATGACGAAATGATGGTTTTTAAATGCCTGCGCGTCGTCGTCCGGAAACAAGTATGTAAGCAGGGGAACAAAATAAGTCATGGTGCGCGAAACAGAACCATTGTTCGACGAAAGATAGAAAATTCCGCTGATCCACAAAAAAAAGGCGCGTAGAGCCAAAAGTTTTCTTCACTGAAAAAAGCCATTACGCAGACTCCTTGCGTTGGGGAAAGATCAGCGACAAAATAATCGACGCGGAAATAACAGACAGAATAAAGCCGAGCGAGTAGGAGATCGGAAACTTTCCGCCGAACAGATCATTTAACCAGACCATCTTGAGTCCTACGAAAACAAGCACTACCGCCAGGCCGTATTGTAATAGATAGAATTTGTCGATCACCCCCGCCAGCATGAAATACAGTGACCGAAGACCGAGTATCGCAAATATGTTCGAAGTGAAGACGATAAAAGGCTCACTCGTTACAGCGAAGATCGCGGGAACGCTGTCAACGGCGAATATGATGTCCGTCGCCTCCAAAAACAGCAATGCAATGAAGAGCGGTGTAGCATGCCAGCGACCGGCTATTTTCAAAAAGAAGCTTTTGCCGTCGATCGTGTGCGTGACCGGCATAAACCGTCGAAATATTCTGATCAAAAGATTTTTATCCGGCTCGATCGCTTCCTTGCTCGTAAAGAGCATCTTGATGCCGGTAATTATCAGAAAACCGCCAAATAGATATATCACCCAGTGAAATTGCATTAGCGCCGAGCCGAGTGCGATAAAGATGGCCCGAAACACAAGAGCACCCAGAATGCCGTAAAACAGCACGCGGTGTTTATACTTCGCCGGGATACCGAAATAGCTGAATACCAGCACGAAGATGAAAATGTTGTCAACGGAAAGGGATTTTTCCAGAATGTAGCCGGTTAGAAATTCAAGCCCGACTTGACGCCCGATCTCCGCGCCAAATTTGTCGGCAGCATATTGATAGAAAAGAAAGTTAAAGACTAATGCCAGCGATACCCAAACGATTGTCCAAATCGTCGCTTCTTTAAAAGAGACTACATGGGCTACGCGGTTGAAAATACCGAGATCAATGGCGAGCAAAGCCAACACAAAGGCCATAAACGCCGCATAAAACCACCAGTACTCCGCAAACGGAAATAGACTCATTTTTTCTCCTTCGGTAATTAGTGCCAATTAACAAATCCGTTCGGCTCGTTAGCATACTCCCGGTTTTAGTTCCGCTCGATCGCTCCGTTCAGAATTCTTGCGATTTGCTTGACGGCAGTGATTTCCTCATCGCATATACGGGGGCCGCCCGAAGGGGAATCGGAATCGCCCCCGGAAACTTCGGCGACAAGTGTGCATTGAGAGATCAGGCTATATTTCTCCTTGGCCCGTTCATCGTCGTCGAGTGTTTCCAATCCCGCTTTTAGCTTTTCGAGTGACTCTTGGAAGAACTCCTCCAGGGGCCTCAGTTCCAGCCAATGGTGTAGTTGATTTAGG
>JBGTBC010000225.1:0-6387 GCA_041749555.1 Pyrinomonadaceae bacterium
GATCGTCGGCGGCACCATCGTCACGATGAACGCTAAACGCGAGGTCATTGAGAACGGCGCGATCGGCATTAAGGACGACAAGATCGTAATGGTAGGCACGCGGGCCGAGGTTCGCAACGTCAGGGCACGACGTATGCTGAACGTAGCGGGCAAAGTCGTGATCCCGGGCCTCGTCAATACCCACACGCACATTCCGATGGTGCTGTTTCACGGCATCTCGGATGATCTCGATCTCAACAACTGGCTGACGAAATTCATTTTTCCGGCTGAGGCCAAGAATGTTGACGAGCAGTTCGTAAGGGCTGGTACACGGCTTGGGCTGGCTGAAATGGTCCGCGGCGGCACGACCACGTACGCCGATATGTATTACTTCGAGGATGCGATCGCCGAGGAAACCAAAAAGGCCGGTGTCCGGGGTGTTTTGGGCCAAACGATCATTCAGTTTCCAGTTTCCGACAACAAGACGCCGGACGATGCGATCGCCTATACCGAACGGTTTCTAAAGAAATGGCAGAATGACACCCTTATCGTCGCGGCCGCTGCTCCCCATGCTCCGTATACGGTTTCGACCGCGCATCTCAAGGCAATTCGGGCACAATCCGACCGATTCAACTCGCCTGTACTTATCCATGTTGCCGAGACACAAAAGGAACGCGACGATATCCTCAAGCAATACGGCAAAACGCCTGCAGCATATCTCGACAGCATCGGATTTTTATCAGACCGCACGATCGCGGCTCACAGCGTGTGGCTAACCCCGGACGAGATCGACATTTACAGATCACGCGGGGTTGGAAGTGCGCATTGCCCTACTTCGAATATGAAGCTTGCCTCAGGAGTTTCGCCCGTCCCCGCGATGCTTGCCAAGGATGTTGCTGTTGGTCTGGGCACAGACGGGGCCGCTTCAAACAACGATCTCAATATGTGGGAAGAGATGGATCTGGCCGCAAAGCTTCACAAGCTGATCACAAATGACCCCAAAACACTCCCCGCCGAACAGGCTTTTGAAATGGCAACGATCCGCGGAGCGCGTGCCCTGAACCTCGATAAATTAATCGGCTCGCTTGAGGTCGGCAAGCGTGCCGATATCGCTATTATCGATTTTGATACGATACATCAGACTCCCTATTACAACGTTTATTCTCACCTCGTTTACGCTACAAAGGCCTCAGATGTACACACGGTTATCATCAATGGACGCCTCGTCATGTTAAACCGTCGTTTGCTCACGTTGAACGAAAATGGTATAAAGAAAGACGCTAACGCATACCGCGAACAAATCATCAAGAGTTTAAAGAATTGATCGGCGGGCCATAACAAATAGGCCCGTTTAGCGGATTTTGCGAGGTGGCCGAAAGGTCGGAATGGGTCGTATAAGTGAGCCTTCTTAAGGGTTTTTCGCTTGACCTTTACGGAAGATTTAAGTCATATGGAGGACTATAAATGCCGTTAAATGTCAGAAGGTTTAACACGTCGATTTTACTGGTTTTACTAAGTTTTGTTATTTTCGCCGGGGCACAGTCCGTGCCTCCGCAGATCGCGGCGAGCCCTGTGTCTGTACCTCTGGGGCCGCCGTCGTCCGGCGATGTGATGCGTGACCGCATCTCAAAGGCCAAGGCCTACATTGCCGTCCGTAATTACCACTCAGCCATTTTCGAACTCGAGAAACTTCGCCGCGAGACGAGCGATCCTTCAGTCCAGGGCGTGGTGAATGTGCTGCTTATGAATAGCTACCTCGAACAAGGTGATTATAAGCGGGCGCAGGACATGCTTAACGAGTTTTACGCTCAACAAAAAACAACCAAACCAAATGCCGAGGCCTCGTATATGGCCGTCGCCGGTCAGGTGGTAAATGGAGCCCGGAGCCGTGCCGAAAGGTACAAGGCCCTCGGGCTGAGCGTTTCCGACCGTACGCTGCCGCTTGAGGCACTCAATGATCTAGAGAAGATGCGAGAGACGCTCGAGCTGGTCATTACTCAATCAAAGGAGATGGGCGCTGAATCGGCAAAGGCCGCGGGCGCAATGGTTATGCTCGAGGAAGCGAGCGGTTCGCGAAGTTTGTTGGCCCGTGATGATTATGATTCGCGACGCTGGCGCGACGAGCTGGCCGACACCCGCGAGCGAATGGCCGGGTCCGGGAGCGTAGTGAGCGCTGTCGGCGAACCTGCGGTGACGCCTGTCGCGGCCACGCCGGATGACACACTTGTTGCCCAAACCCCTCCGGCCCAGACACCACCCACTACGACGCCACCTCCGATATATGTCAGATCTGCACCGCCGACTCCTAAAGAATCGCCTAAATCTGAAACCGTCGAGCCCGCACCAAATCCTGCGGTTGAGGATGCTGCGGTCAAGGAAGAAACGTCCGCTGCCGCCAGCGGTCCGATCGATGTCGGTTCACTGCTGGCTTACGCGACCAGCCGTGCTCAGCCTATCTATCCCGCGGCCGCGAGGAACATTCGTACCACAGGCGTCGTCAAGGTCGACGTAACCGTGAACGAAGAAGGCGAGGTCACCGAGATCCAAAAGGCAAGCGGCCCCGCAATGCTGCAATCCGCTGCAAAAGATGCGGTCCGGAAGTGGAAATTCAAGCCATTCCTGCGTGACGGCCAGCGAGTCAAGGCAACAGGGTTTGTGAGTTTTAATTTTAGCCTTTAAACACAGTGGAAAATGTTTCTATCCGGGCGGCAACCTTTTCAATGGGGTTGCCGCCTAAGTTATTTGGATAAGAGTTGGGGATGTTTGAAGAGTCGATTTTCATCCAGAACTCCGATATCAGTTGCCTCATAGGAAATGATTCGTTTTATCGATTTCGGCTCAAGCCCTTTTTTACTTCAAAACGTCCTCCGGCTGCTGGAGGTTGCGGGCAAAAAAAGATCTGGGTTTAGCCCAAAATCTCACATTGCGCAGCAATCACGATTGATAGAGAGGAAGCAAACGATTTCCCCTTTGAGTCTTCGCGACTTTGCGGGAGGTTCTTCTCAATCCTTTCGAAGTTGAGACGAGCAAGAGATCAGGAAATTTCTCGCCAAGCAGCGAAGCAGAAATGGATCTTCGTCTTTGCGTCTTTGCGACTCTGCGGGAGGTTCTTTTCTATCCTTTCGAGAGTTGAGACGAGCAAGAGATCTGAAATTCCTGCCAAGCCGCAAAGTTCGGAAAGAATCTCCCTTTTTCTCGCGTCTCACCGTCTCGCTCCCCGGATCTTGACTGCCCGCTCGATCACGTCAACATTCTCGAGCACTTTGAGACGAAGGTCGTGGTCGAGCATCGGATTATCGGCGAGAAACGTGTTTACCAGGGCGAGGGCCTCCTCGCTTCGCTGCCCGCCGATGAATGCGCCAAGCCATCCGTTGACGAAAAAGATCTTTCTATTTCGTTTATGGTTAGGCAGCTCTTTCAAGGCTCTTTCGAGATACGGCAATGTGAGACGCTCGTGCCCGATCGAGTTCCAGGGCCCGAACGCCGCCTCGATCCAGCTTTCGGAGATATCCTTGTCAGCAACAAAGTCGTTCCAGTACTTCGCCTTGCTCTCCGCAGTTGAGACACCCGCTCTCGCGGCATACGCCCAACGCTTGGCATCATCACTCGTCTCAGTTTTCTCAAGTTCGCCGAGCAGCTTTAGGCCGTCGGGGTCGCCCAGGATTATGAGACGAGTGACAATGTCGAACCTGTCTTTGGGCTTTAATGGAACGCCGGCATCCTTGCCGGCAGAGATGCCGGCGTTCCGCAACATCCCCTTCAGCACACCCCGGGCCTTCTCACTCGCAGCGACATTCAAAAACGCCCGATAAAAAGTGATCCGCTGCCCGAGTGTCTCAGCCTTCTGCATCCGCTCGATGAGCAGGTCCTCCACGCGGGAAAGCAGTTGGTCGGACCGTCCCGCGGGATCGATGTAGTACCTCATCGCAGTTGAAACACGATTGAGAAGCAGGGCAACGGTGGATTCGTCATCAACGATCTGAGCCCCGACGTTCTGAGTCCCGCCTTCAGGCGGCTTCTTTTCGGAGGGAGGCCGGCTAAAGCCGGGACTCAATACCTTGACCACCAGCTCGACATACTGTTTCGGATCAAGCTCGCCCTCGCGAACGCTGTCCCACAGCGCACCCCACATCATCGACCGCAGGAACGGGTCCTTTTCGGTCTGGATGTTTTTCAGAACATAATCGCGGCTTTTTTCGTCGAGCAGGAAAATGCCGTAGCCGTAGTCTTCATAGTTCGGAAATTGGAAATCTCCTCGAAGCGGTGAACGAACAGTTTTTGTTTGTGAGTTAAGAACAATAGTTGCGTCGCCCGAAATGACATTCTTGCTAGTAGGGTCCTGATCCAAGGCGAGTACATACAATTGCAGCTTTTCCGTCCAAAACGACCCTTCTCTCAAGGCATCCGTAGCAGTTATGGTGTCATTCTGCCATTTGATAATGGGAACTCCGCGCTTCTTGACCCAAATATTTGCCCATTCCTTTAAATCATCTTTGCTCGCGCTCTCGAACTCGGAGACGAGATCTTCCCAACCCGCATTCGCAAACTCATGCTTCTTCAAAAAAGAGCGGACGGCTGTTTGGAATTTGTCCTCGCCGAGGTAGAACTCCGCCTGACGCAGGAACGCCGGGGCTTTGTTGTAGACGATGTTGCCGTAGGCGGATTTTGCGGCGGAGAGGTTTGGGATCTCCTGGTAGATCGGCGTCGTGCCTTTGGTCGAATCGGTCTGGTAGGCGGCCTGTTTGACGCGTTCGTAGAAGACCTTCCACGCGCTCTCACTGGGCATGATCTTCTCCATCGCCTTGTACGCCGTAAAGGTCGCAAAGCCCTCTTTGAGCCACAGATCGTCGAACCAACGCATCGTCACCGTATCGCCAAACCACTGGTGCGACGCCTCGTGAAACATCAGCAGTGCCCGGGAGATATGGTCATTCTTCGTCGGTTCCTGCGGAAAGATGATCGACGATTCTCGCAAGAAAGTAGCCCCCGCATGCTCCATCCCGCCGAATGGAAACTCGGGGATCAGCACCAGATCGTACTTCGGAAACGGGAACTTGTAATCGAAATACTCCTCGAAGTATTTGATAGCCTCGCGGTTGAGACGAAAGACCTCCGCAGCGTGAGGCTTGAACTTGGCGGCCTGGGATCTGCGGACGTAGATCTGGGAACTGGACCTTCCAATCCCATTTGTCGCGGAGCCCTCATCATCCTTAGAGTGAACTCCAACGCTGAATATGGGGTTGTAACTGCCTTGGCCGAACGCAGCAAAGTCGCCGACAGCAAATGCAAAGACATAACTGCTGATGGGTTTTGTTTCGTGGCAATACTGAAAAATGGGATTTTCGGTGTTCGGATTCGAATAATTGTCCGTCCACATGCCGTGGCACGGCATATTCGAAATAGCCTTCCAACCGTCGGGTAATTTGAGATAATCTAGCGCAAACCGCGCCTTCAGATCCGGCTGGTCGAACACCGGGAACGCCGTGCTCGCGTCCGAAGGAACAAAGAGCGAGTAGATATACTCCGACCCGTCCTCTTTATCGACGTACCGCGTGATCGCCGACCCGCTGGTCAGTATCGGCGATGTGAAATCGAGCTTGATGACGTTCTCGCCAACAACGACGCCATCGCGGAAGATGAGGTGGTCGTTGGATTCTTCGTACGCGTTCTGAGTCCCGCCTTCAGGCGGCCCTCCGTCGGCAGTTTGCTGGCTAAAGCCGGGACTCAAAACGCGGCCGTTGATCGAGACATTCGAGATCGTCGATTTCTCTTCGTGGCCCTTTATCCTTCGCCAGTCGAGAATTATTGGTGTCGAAAACCCAGTCGCTACCGCTCCCGGTTCTGACTCCTTCACTCCTCCACTCCCGTTCTCCCCCACTCGCACACTGATCTCGATCGTCCCCTTCAACACCGGCGACATCTTTTCGAGCGTGAGATTGAGTTTATATCGGACGTCGGAGTAATGCGCGGCACGCCATTTGGCGAGTTCGAGCGAAACGCCCGGTTCGATCGCCGGCTGGGCAAAAGTTGAAATTGGAAGAAGTCCGATCAAAAGGAGAATTCGTGCGAGCATAACGGAATATTAATCTTAAGAAAAGATTTTAGCCACGAATTACACGAATTGCACGAATTTTGGCCGCTCGAACCGGCGAGGACTTTTCGTGATAAGGAGGCTTGCACGAATTCCGATGAAGCTATTTGTGTAATTAGTGGCTAAGGCGGCCTAAAACGATTAGGCGACAACTCTGTGACACTAGAAACTATCGCAATTTGCGAATATTCTTGCCGCGCGGTGTTACGACCAGAACATCGCTGACCTTTCTCTCGCCGGCGGGATCGGATGGTTTGTTGACGATCTTGCCATCGAGGAACATGGTTGTTGAGCCTCCGCCGTCGAGATTCATGGCT
>JBGTBC010000226.1:0-6829 GCA_041749555.1 Pyrinomonadaceae bacterium
ATCGGCGAATCGGACCGGCAGATCATTACCGGTTTGAAAGAAGGCGATGAGGTCATAACCGGCCCGAGCCGAGTGCTCAATACGCTCAAGGAAGGAGCTATCGTCAAAAAGCAAACTAAGAAAGAAGGCGAAAACGCGAACAGAGTTTAGAGATGTACAGGTTTATGGACGAAGAGAACGGAAACGGCAAGGCTCCCGGGCCTGAATTGAAGGCAGGCGACGACCTGTTGATCGACATGAAGAACATCTGGAAGACCTATCAAATGGGTACGGAAGAGCTTCATGCGCTCCGCGATGTATCGTTTCAGGTAAAGAGAAATGAATATTTGGCGATCATCGGCCCTTCAGGTTCCGGGAAATCGACCTTGATGAACCTGATCGGATGCCTCGACTCACCATCAAAAGGCGAGTACTGGATCAATGGCAATCTGGTATCGGACATGTCCGATGATGAGCTTGCCCGTATTCGCAATAAAGAGATCGGATTTGTCTTTCAGACGTTTAATCTTCTCGCCAGGGCGACCGCTCTTCACAATGTCGAGCTTCCGCTTATATATGCAGGGATGCGTGCCGGTGAGCGGCACGATCAGGCGCAGGCAGCCCTAGCGTCGGTAGAACTCGGCGACCGAGTAATGCACCGCCCAAACGAGCTTTCAGGAGGACAACGGCAGCGTGTCGCTATTGCTCGTGCACTGGTCAATCATCCTTCGATCCTGCTTGCCGACGAACCAACCGGGGCACTCGACACGAAAACAAGCCAGGAGATAATGCACCTTTTTGAAAAACTGCACGAAGATGGCAACACGATCATTCTGGTGACCCACGAACACGAGATCGCGGAACGCGCGCATCGCATAATCACGATCCGCGACGGCCGAATCGAAAGCGACGAAATGCAGAAATAATGGATGCATTGCCTGCGTACGTGTCGATAGTATTTATACTGACGACCTTTGCGACAGTCGGTTTTCTTGTCTATTCAATAAAGTCGGTCGGCATCGAACTACTTCCGTCTAGGATCCTCATCTTTGTCTTGCCGCTGTGGATATTTTTCCAAGCAGCGCTCGCTCTTGGAGGCTTTTATCAGGAGACCGCGACCTTCCCGCCAAGGATATTTTCATTCGGCGTCCTCCCCGCCTTGTTGCTGATAATCGTGTATTTCGTGTTTTTTCGGGATACGTTCGTCGGCCGCCTCCCGCTCGAGATTCTTACTTTCTTGCACATTGTCAGGATACCTGTTGAGATCGTGCTTTACTGGCTCTTTCTAGGCGGACAAGTGCCGGAATTAATGACTTTTGAGGGCCGGAATTTTGATATTGTTTCGGGAATACTAGCTCCGGTTGTGTTTTTTGCCGCGTTTCGCGGGGGCGAAACAAAACGCGGGCTTCTGATCGCCTTCAATGTCGTGGGCCTTGTCCTGCTGGCGAATATAGTAGGAACCGCCATTGTTTCACTTCCCTCTCCGATCCAGATGGCGGCCTTTGACCAGCCCAACCGCGCGGTGCGTTTTTTTCCATATATTTGGCTGCCGACCATCGTGGTGCCAATAGTTTTCTTCGCCCATCTTTCCAGTCTCTGGAAATTGATCCGCTGGCCTGACAATTAACACATTGTTTCGTGTCGACTAGTATTATAATCAGTACAAATGGGCATCATCGCGACATTTCGGCTATTCAAGGAATCGTTTCGCCTCGCTCTGCTAAGCCTGCGATCTAATAAACTGCGAACATTTTTAACGCTTCTGGGGGTGATCGTCGGCGTGACTTCGGTGATAGCCGTTATCACGATCATCAGCGGGCTCGATACCACAGTAGCGTCGGCGTTTTCATCCCAGGGCTCAACGGTCTTCAGCGTTGCAAAAAGGCCTTTAGTCATCACTTCCCGGGAGGATATGATCAAATTCAATCGCCGGAAAGAGGTCACGAAAGAAGATGCCGACGCGATCGAACGCCTATGCCGCTCGTGTTCCACGATCGGAACATCGATAAACGGTATGGGAATGGTCAAGTATCGCGACAATAAGTCGGAGGGTGTCGCCATTAGGGGGCTTTCGACAAAGATGTTCCACATCGAAAATGTTGCCCTTCAAGCAGGGAGGATCTGGACGGACCAGGAGGCTGCGAGCGCACGAAATGTGTGTGTCATCGGCACCGACCTGCTCGAAAACGTATTTAGCGGCCGCGACGCTGAATCAGTCATCGGCGAGGCGATAAGAGTGGACGGAGCACCGTATGAGGTCCTCGGAGTGGCGGCCCCGTTTGGCAAGGTCCTCGGTTTCTCCCGGGATAATTTTGTTTATATTCCGTTTCAATCAGGGCAGAGGATGTTCGGTGTCCGTGATTCGATCACTGTACATATTCAGGTCGACGATTCGGCAGATTTCGAGACCGCCCAGGACGAAGCGCGGGCCATTATGCGTAACCGGCGCGGAAAAACATCGGCGGATGACGAGGACGGTTTCTCGCTGGAATCGCAAGATGCCTTTTTGGCGATCTATGACAGTGCTACCTCGGGTATCTACGCAGCTACGATCGCCGTCGCGGTGGTTTCGCTGGTGGTGGGCGGGATCGTGGTAATGAACATAATGCTGGTTTCTGTTACCGAAAGGACCCGCGAGATCGGACTAAGGAAAGCCGTCGGCGCCCGCAAGCGGGATATTTTGCAGCAGTTTCTGATCGAGGCGGTGACAGTGACCGCCGTGGGCGGGGTAATCGGCATTATCGTAGGCTATGGACTGGCTTTTGTACTTGCGCTTGCGATGGGGTTCCCGATCGCGATACGGATCGATTCGGCCTTGATGGGGGTTGGTGTTTCACTTGTGGTGGGCATCGCCAGCGGCCTTTACCCTGCGATGCGAGCAGCACAGCTCGATCCGATCGAGGCAATGAGGAATGAATAGGCCCTGATCGTTATGAAGATCGCTTCTTACAAAGAATCGGCTGTAATGGCCCTCGATACATTGCGGACGAATAAACTTCGTTCCAGCCTTACGATCCTGGGTGTGACCGTCGGCGTCGTGACCATCCTTGCGATGGTTTCTATCATTCAGGGCCTCAATCGAGCGTTTTCCGACCAGATAGAATCTCTCGGCTCAAACACGATATTCGTATCCAAGTTTGACCCGAGCTTTGGCCGCCAGCCGGGACCGGAAGAGAGACAGCGAAAGGAGCTTACGATCGAGGATGCCGATGTCATCCGAGACGAAGTTCCCACGGCCGTCGGAGTGTCGCCGATCCAGCGAGAGCTTGCGGTCACTATCCGCTATAAAGACAAGCAGTCAGATACACCGATCCTCATTGGGGCAACTCCATATTACGAATTCACGCATTCGCAATATATAGACCACGGCCGTTTTATTATAGATAGTGATATGCACGGCCGGTCGAACGGAGTTGTTCTCGGCCGCGACCTGATCAAGGCCCTGTTTTCCGAAGGTGAGGACCCGATCGGAGCGGAATTAAAGATAGACGGAAATCCCTTTCGGGTTGTCGGCGTGATGAGCTTTCTTGGCTCGTTCTTTGGCCAGTCGCGTGACAATATTGCCTTTATTCCTTTATCGACGGCACAGAAGTTCTACCCAAGGATCGATCCGCCGCAGTCCGTTTTCGTTATTATTATCCGGCCGAAGACTCGAGCCGACGTGAAGCAAACGATCAACGATACAACGGATATTCTGAGGGTCCGGCGCGGTGTGAAACAGGGCGAGACGAACAATTTCGGCATCTCATCACAGGATGCCTTGCTGGATATTTACAACCAGCTAACGGGTGCGACATACCTGGTCTTGACGGCTATCTCCGCTGTTGCTCTGATGATCGGTGGGATCGGGGTGATGAATATCATGCTGGTCTCCGTGACCGAGAGGACAAAGGAGATAGGGATACGAAAGGCAGTGGGAGCTACTCGCTCAAGCATCCTAGCCCAATTTCTAACGGAAGCAGTGGTGTTGACCGCGATAGGCGGTACCGCGGGGGTCGTTATTGGTGAGATACTTAGCCTTCTGATAAACGCGTATTCACCGCTTCCCGCCTATATTCCGTTATGGGCCATAGCTCTCGGGGTTATTGTATCCGCAGGCGTAGGAGTTATTTTCGGAGTTTTTCCGGCACTGAAAGCCGCCAACCTCGACCCGATCGAAGCACTACGCTTCGAATGACATTGATCGAGCATTACTAACTTTATGAGGTCGCGTATTATACAATGAACCAGGAGCCCTTAAAGCCAGATGAATTTTGCCGAAACAATTAAACTCGCCTTCTCAGCCATTTGGGCGCATAAGCTGCGGTCCTTTCTTACGCTGCTTGGGATGATCATCGGCATGACGGCGTTCATGGTGGTGCTATCGCTGCTTCAGGGCTTTAACTCATATGTCGACGAGAAGATCGCCGGCATCGGATCGAATTCTTTTAATATTCAGCGTTTCAATTTCGACGATTTTCAAAATAGCGACACGATCGCTGCTGCCCAACGACGGAATAAGGAACTAGATTTTGAAGAACTGGAATTCATCCGAGCGAGATCGCAGCTTATTGAAAGGATCGGTGCGAAAACAGGAGGAAGCACTCGCGATATTCGGCGGGGCTCCGAGACGCTTAGAGATGTGCGTGTCAGCGGTGCCGAGGCGGTAATTGCGGAGATCGAGAAGTTGGACATCGCTGAGGGACGTTTCTTCTCGCAGGTCGAAAACGATAATTCGATGCGTGTCGCATTTATCGGCCGGGATGTCGCCAACGGGCTATTCCCCCAGGGCAATGCTGTCGGCAACGAGATCAGTATATCCGGGATTCCTTATCGTATTGTCGGAATTCAGACCGCGAAAGGTACTGTTTTCGGGATGCCTCAGGACAGCTTTGTTCAATTGCCGATCAAAACATATGGAGCAAACTTCGGAGGGCTGCGCGGCGGGCGAGCACCAAATTTCGTTGCGCTGCCTTATGACGGTATAACGATCGCAAATGCCGTGGACGAGGCCAGAACATTGATGCGCATCAAGCGCAATATTCCATTTGGCGAAAAGGACAATTTCGGTGTTATTACACCGGACGCCATTACCGGCCTCCGAGACAGCCTCTTCGGCACGATCTCTCTCGTGATCCTGGTCGTGCCGACGATCGCACTGGTCGTAGGCGCGATCGTCATTATGAATATCATGCTGGTTGCCGTGACTGAGCGAACCAAAGAGATCGGTATCCGTAAGTCTCTTGGCGCCCGGCAGAGCGATATCCTGAGACAGTTTCTAATAGAGTCTGCTACCTTATCGGCTCTCGGCGGACTTATCGGCCTGACACTGGCGATCATTCTAGGATACATAATTACTGCTTTTGTATTTCCAACCCGGATCCCGTGGTGGTCGGCCGTGGTAGCTATAACTATCTCGGCGGGTGTCGGCATACTCGCCGGCCTGTTCCCGGCCTGGAAAGCCGCACAATTAGATCCGATCGAGGCATTGAGGGCAGATTAGATGAAAGAGGTTACCGGCCGTACATATGAGAATCTGAGAATGGCGTTTGCGACGCTGCGTGGCAATAAGCTGCGCTCATTTCTCACGATCATCGGAGTCGTGGTCGGGGTCATTACGGTGATGCTCATTTCGTCCATCATCAGTGGGATCGGGATGGCCGTCGAACAGCAGGTGAAATCGTTCGGAACACGTTCGGTCTTTATCTACAAAATGGATATGGGGATACGTTTCGGACGTCCTTCGAGAGAAGAAAGGCAGCGGGCGGATCTGACGCTCGATGATGCGCTTGCCTTGCGACGGCTCTCTGACGTAGAAACGGCGGTCCCATTTTTGGACGTTTCGAGCGGTTATTTCGGAAACCGGACGGTTGTGTCGGCAAAAGGAAAGCAAACAAACTCGATCCAGCTAAGCGGCACGCTGCCCGAATTGGAGACTGCAGGCACGGAGGTCTTGCTCGAAGGCCGGTGGTTCACGCAGGCGGAGCACGACTATAAGGTCGATGTCGCATTGATCGGCAATGCGGTCAAAGAAACGTTCTTTCCATATCAATCCCCGATCGGCGAGACCCTGGATATCAACGGCCGAAAGTTTACCGTTATCGGCCTTCTGGAAAAAAAGGAAACCTTGTTTGGCGGCGACGGCGGGGGTGAAAGCAACACGATATATATGCCCTTTAACTCCGCTCTCAGGATGAAGCCGAATGCCGACGACGTATTTATCCTGGCAATCGCGGAAGAGGGACGGCTGCAGCAGGCCCAGGACCAGATAGTCGATCTGTTGCGAGTGCGGCGGCAGGTCGCCTTCGGTAAGCCGAACAATTTCTCAACCGCCACGGCCGACAGCATCATTGAGCAATTTCAGTCGATCACTGCTGGAGTCGCTCTGGCAATGATCGTCATTTCATCGATCGGGCTTATGATAGGCGGTATCGGCGTGATGAATATCATGCTAGTATCCGTCACCGAACGGACACGCGAGATCGGCATCCGCAAGGCGGTCGGGGCCCGGCAGAGCGACATTCTGATGCAATTCCTGATCGAGGCCGGCACCCTGACCGGCTTCGGCGGCCTCGTCGGCCTCATAATCGGTTGGGTGCTCACGTTGCTGATCAGCCTTGTATTCCCCTCGTACGTGCCATGGTGGGCCCCGCCGCTGGGCTTTTTCGCCAGCGTAGGCATCGGCCTCGTCTTCGGCATCTGGCCCGCCTGGAAAGCCGCCCGGCTCGATCCGATCGAGTCGCTTAGATACGAATAGAGAAAGACGGCACATAAGGCCACCCTTTTCATTTGCCTCCGGCTGAATCCGGAGGCAAATGACCCCTACGGGGAAGTGATTTCGATTTCCTTTAACTAATGAAGCTCGGGAATA
>JBGTBC010000227.1:0-11114 GCA_041749555.1 Pyrinomonadaceae bacterium
GCTTGAGTTCCTCAACATCAAAGGGTTTCTGTATGAAATCGTCGGCCCCGAGCTTAAACGCCTCGCGGGCGGTTTCTACCGAGGCAAACGCTGTCATCAGTATCACTCCGAGGTCGGGAAGGGTTTCGCGTACGGCCCTCAGCATCTCGATTCCGTCCATATCGGGCATTTTGACATCAGAAATGATGATGTCGGCCGGTTCTTCCTCCAGAAGTGCAAGTGCCTGCCTGCCGTTCATTGCAGTACGGATCGTATATCCTTCGTCTTCAAAAACAAGGGTCAAAAGCTGGCGATAGCTTTGCTCGTCATCAACAATAATTATATTTGCCATTTTGGTGCGGTTTATTCTGCAGGATCAGAACAGATCCTTGTTCCTATCAATTGTCACAGAAATCTTCTAGAAAATTCAAGAAGAATTGATCTTGGTCTTTTATGCTCTCACTTTGAGGAAATCCGTCAGTTTTGACTGTTCGGCCTCGGTGGCCAGGTTTCTTGCCGATTCTGAAGAAATGCGTCGATTGTCTCTCGGTAATTCGACGGTTATGATCGTGCCCATTCCCAAACGGCTTCTAACGTTTATCGCTCCATTATGGTCCTTAACGATCTGATACACGATTGACAGACCAAGTCCAGTCCCGCCCGTGGTCGAATTCGAGAAGGGCTCAAAAAGATGTTCGACCTGTTCTGGCGACATGCCGTTCCCGGTATCTTCAAATATGATACGAATACGATTATTAGGTAGAGTTTCTAATCCTACATTCAATGTACCGCCTTCGGGCATCGCTTGCAGAGCGTTACGAGCGAGATTCCAGAAGATCTGCTTTAGCTGGGTCGGATCCGCCGATATCACTTTAGGTAAATCACCAAGGTCGGTTGTTAGCACATGAGATTCTTTAACGTCCGGGCTGTGGCTCAATAGAATTATGGTGCTTCGTATTGCTTCACCAATATCTGTTTCGACAAAGTCAGCAGCCGCCGGACGTGCGTAACCCAGGAAATTGGTGATTATGTTATTGAGTCGATCCGATTCTTTCAGGATTATGTCCATCAAGCCTGCCTGAAGCGATTCGGCTGGCATCTTTGATTCCAACATTTGAATGGCGCCACGCATCGCACCGAGCGGATTACGGATCTCGTGGGCAAGGCCGGCCGCTACTCGTCCGACGGCGGCCAGGCGGTCTTTTCGCCGGACACTTTCCTCCATAGACCGTATTTCGGTCAGGTCCTGAAAGGTTATGATCAAGCCTGTTGCCTCATGGGCCTCGGACAATAAGTGGGAAACGCTAAAGCCGATACGGATCGCAAATCCATCGGGAGTGGTGAGGTCTGCCTCAAAGCGGGGCAACTGCTCCCCGCTCGCTGCGGCCTCAAGTGAAAGGTCGATCGGTTCACGGATCTCACCAAAAAGATCGAAAATCGACTTCTCCTTCATTTCTTCCGGGTGAAAACCGGTGATCTCGGCTGCTGCGGCGTTAAATGAATAAATGACACCCTCCAGATCCGTGGTTATCAATCCTGACCGGATCGATTCAACAATTCGTTCGTGAAGGACCCGCAAACTGGCAAGCGACTTGGCGGTTTCCTGAAGTTCCCGCCCGGACGATCTGCCGTCGGATAGTCTCGAAGCCAAAATCCCGACAACGAGCAGCGCAACCACGTGAAAACTGACGATCTGAATGGCCTTGCCCACGTCTGCCGCCCGGCCGGACGATTCTATAACTCCCGTTACTGACAGGACCGCAAGGGCAATGAACATTGAGGCACAAGCCGCTGCAGTAAGGAGCGTTGTGACAGGTTTAAGAAAGAGGCTCGCGACGCTTATCAAAACGATATACAGCGTTATGTAGGGCGACGACAGGTCACCCGTCCGCCAGATCAACCAAGTGATCAGAATCGCATCGAAAAGAAACTGTATCTTTACCTGCAGAGACAGATTCTTATTTAGCCGTAAGAGGAAAAAATAGACGATCGTCAGCCCGACAGAGATCAAGAAGACCAGAAAGAGGCCTTGCGGAAAGCTCTCAAACGACAATTTGATAGCTCCGCTATACCAGATCCATGTAGCCACAAGCAGCAGAAAAATGATCATTAACCGGCCAATGATCAGGGTCTGTATGCGTTGGATCTGTAGAGAATTGGTTGAGTCTGCTTTTTCGTCTAAACTGATCATGCTCACATCATAAAATGGAAACTATCGAAGATCAGACCGATTCGCCGATGTATGAAAAACGCCCTTGGGGCAGTTTTACCATAATCGATGAAGGCGAATCGTTTAAGGTAAAGAGGATCGAGGTTTTGCCGGAAAAACGACTGAGCTATCAGCGTCATTCCCGCCGCGCCGAACATTGGTTTGTCGTACGCGGTACAGCTAAAGTAACATTAAACGATGTTGAAATACTAGTCGAAACCGGTGAAGCCATTGATATTGCTGCGCGGGACGCCCATCGTGTCGAGAACCCCTCACCCATCGAGCCGCTAATTTTCATCGAAATCCAAACAGGCGAATATTTTGGTGAAGACGATATAGAGCGTCTTGATGATGATTTTGGGCGAAGCTGAACTAGAGCCTATTGAATCTGCCGGTCACCAGGATAATTGGCTGATGATCCGATGCACAGCCGCGAGCAGATCGGCCTCGATATATTCGGGCTGGACACTAAGCGAATCTGCATGTTCATTGCCGTAGCCAGTCCTGACAAGGATCGTAGACATTTGAGCGTTTTTGCCGGCCCCGACGTCGATCTCTTTGTCACCAACCATCCACGATCTGCTGGAATCTACCTCAAAGTCTTCACACGCCTTATCGATCATACCTGTGCCAGGCTTTCTGCATTTGCAGCCGGCATCAGGGAGATGCGGACAGAAATAAAATCTGTCGATCGCGCCTGAAAGTTCAACCTGGATCTGATCGTGGATCGCGTGCATTGCGGCTTCATCGTATTCGCCCCGCCCGATGCCCGACTGGTTTGTAACCACGATGACAAGAAAACCGCGATCCTTAAGCAATCGGATAGCATTGGCAGTATAAGGGAAAAGTTTCAGGTCCTCGACGCGAGAGAGATAATTTACCTCCTCGATCAAGGTCCCGTCCCTATCAAGAAATACTGCTGGTTGCTTCATATATTTCCTGTTCTGGGTCCGCCAAGGCCTGTGCGGCCGCTGCGAAAACGGCATCCGGCGATATGCCGGTCATGCATCTATGGTCAATAGGACATTCTCGAAGCATACATGGCGAGCACGGAACATCATGCTTGATTATCGTGGCTATCGGCGAGAACGGGCTCGTTGTCACCACGTTGGTGGGCCCGAAAATAGTGATCGATCGCGTTCCTACGGCCGGAGCAATGTGAGCGAGGCCCATATCATTGGAGATCAGCAGATCAGAAACGCTTATTACAGCAGCAGCCTCGGCAACATTTGTGACGCCTACGAGGCTTAAGGGCTTCACGTTTGATAACTCAGCAACGAGGTCCGCGACCTCCGAATCTCCAGCGGAGCCGACCAGAACAACATTCGTTTCGAGCTCGTTCTGGAGTCTGTCTGACAGCCTCGCATAGCGGTCCGCCGGCCAGCGCTTGGCATTGGAATTTGTTGAGCCCACGCCAAGCAATACCGTCTTTCGCTCCGGGTCAACACCGGCTCCGGCGAGTAAACGGAAAGCATCAGTTTTTCGCTGCTCCGTAACCTCCAGAGATATGTCCGGTATGGCTGCTGAAACGGTATCACGGCCGAGCAGCCGACGTTCTACCTCGGCGATGAGGTTCAAATAGTAAAACACCTCGTGACGACGGTTCTTCCATTCAGGTACGGCTATCGGGTGGGTTAAGAGCAACCCGCGCGCGTCCTTGTTATAACCAATACGAACCGGAATGCGGGACAAAAATACCGTGAGAGCGGATTCGAATGAATTTGGGAAGAGGACCGCCAGGTCAAATCCTTCGTCCCGCAAAAAGGTCACGTTGTCAAAAATGTCGACACCCGGCCATCGGTTCTTCTTAAACGAAATAATGTCATCGATGAATGAGGCATTGCTGAAAAGCCCTTCGGACCATGATCTCGTGTGAAGCGTTATGTTGCTGTCCGGAAAAATTCGGCGAACCTCCCGCATCGCAGGTATGGACATTATAGAATCGCCGATCCAATTTGTTCCTCGGATAAGTATCTTCATTAATCGGCGTTTAGAAAAGGGTTCTAAGCCCCTCTTTCAGGCTGATCTTTGGAGACCAGCCGAGTTCCTGAGCCACAAGTTTGATGTCAGTGACGTAATCGAGCGGTCGCGGAGGATCGAGGTTCGCCGTTTTATCGATCACAGCCTGTAAACCCGAAACTTCTTCCATCATTTCAATAAGATCTTTCAAACTTAAAGCGCTTGCTGACCCGCCGCCAACATTATATAGCCCACGGCGAATTATGGATTCTGCGAACGCGAGGCAGATATCAGAAAAATCGTCGACATGAAGAAGATCGCGTCGCGGAGTACCATTGCCAGGTAAGGCGAGAGGCTCTCCTTTATTGATCGCATCCGCATAATGGCCGACAAAGTTGGGTATGTTTCCTTCACTGGCAGGAGCATAAACGGTGGACATCCTGAAAATGCACGAGCGGAAGTTGCCTGCGCTGGCGTAATATTCAACGTACCGCTCGGCGATCAACTTCGACCACTCAAGGGCCGATTGGCCGGCGTAAAGTGTCGGGCACGATTCGGGAACTTCCCGAAAATTGTCTGCAAAGGGACCGTATACGTCCTTGGTTGATGCGAAAATAAATGCCGCGCCTTCGCGTACCTCTCTAAGCACATTCAACGTGCCTTCAACATTGGTCTTGAAAACAAGGTCGGCGGCATCCGGCGATTTATCCAGATGTGCCGCCAAATGAACCACGACATCGTAATCGCGAACCATTTTCACATCATATTCATCTAAAATGTCGAAACCGGCTCGACGCGATAGATCATCGGCATTCAAATAATTCCGTACATGAGTGCCAAGAAAGCCGCTGCCGCCGGTAACAAGTATTTTCATAGCATCCGAGCCTCGCCGGAATTCCAAAAATGGTTCGACATAATGTCGTAAAAATCGATAGAATAAAGAGGTCGCTCGCCGAAGTTGATAATCTCATTTCAACTCCGCATTTCCAACCTCCAGATGCCGACTGATCAAAAGACAAGAACCGTCAAGTCCAAAATGCCGCCTCGTGGGTGGGTAAAGACGAGACGAGCATCATCTTATCAAGCTCCGCCACGCTCGTCGTTCCGGCGTTTTATTTCTTTAATTTTCAATCGATGGACGGCAAGCTCCGCCTTATTTTTGTTTTTGAGTGCATTTCTCACTCTGACTTATTTCTGGTTCGAGTTTTCCGGCCGGATCGACCAAAAGTTGCTGGGCGGCGAGGTTTACACGGCCTCCGCGGGTATCTACTCGGCCCCAAAGATCCTTCGTGCCGGCGAATCGATCTCTGTGTCCGGCCTCGTTGAATATCTTAAATCGGCTGGGTATATAGAAAAAGACAGCCGTGCAGATCCGTCACGCAGCCGTTATTTCGTCGAGGGTAATGTCGTTGCTATCGAGCCTGGTATTACCGGCATTATCGACCGTCAAAAAGTTTTCCCATCACTTACCGTTAAATTCGCTAAAGATTCGAAGTCTGTTGAAGCGATCGGAGACCGCGATACGGGAGAACAGGTCAAGGCGGCGAGGATCGAGCCGAAGATACTCAGCTCGATCGCGGCCGAGGGTGACGGACGCCGTAAAACGGTTACGTTCAATGACCTCCCGCCTCATCTTATCACCGCGATCACAGTAACCGAGGACCGGGCATTTTTTGAGCATTACGGCGTGAACGTCAGAGGTATAGCCCGGGCACTTTGGCGGCGTTATGAGGGCGACGATAATTCGCCGATCGCCAATCAGGGCGGGTCGTCGATCACACAGCAGCTTGTAAAGAATCTCCTTTTGACGCGCGACCAGACATACGAACGCAAAGTGACCGAGGCCTACATGTCACTCATCCTGGAAACGCGGCTGTCTAAGCAGGATATATTTACTCTCTATGCGAACCAGATATACCTCGGCCAGCAGTCAGGGGTCGCGATCTACGGCGTGGGCGAAGCGTCAAACGCATATTTTGGCAAGGACGTTACTCAATTGACCTTGCCTGAGGCAGCCTTTATTGCCGGTATTATCCGCAGTCCGAACCGCTATAACCCTTACAAGAATCCTGAGCGCGTCAAAGAGCGGCGCAACCAGGTGCTCGAATCCATGGCCGAAACCGGCGATATAACGCCGGAGCAACTTGCTCAGAGCCGTACTGTGGACATTCAGCTGAAGCAGATATCCAAAACCCGAGACCTTCAGGGAATGCCATATTTTTCGCAATACGCTATAGAAGAGCTTCAGAGAACCGTTGCAGATCCAGAGGCCCTTCAGCATCTACGAGTCTATACTTCGATAGACCCCGACCTTCAGCGGATCGCTTACGAGATAGTTAATAAGAGGCTTGCGACCCTGGATAAATATTTTCCTAAACGCGGAAAGGGAAGTCTAAATGCATCGTTGGTCGCGATGCGCCCAAAAACAGGTGAGATCGTTGCAATGGTAGGCGGCCGTGATTATCTTGCTAACCAGTTTAACCGGGCGACCAGCGCAATGCGTCAGCCGGGATCTGTATTTAAGCCGTTTGTTTATGCTGCCGCGATAAATTCTGCCTATGACTCGAGTTCGCGGCAGTTTACGGCCGCGACGATATTTAAGGACGAAAAAAAGACATTTACGTTCAACCAGGACTCGTATGCGCCGGGGAATTTCGGCGATTACTTTTCAAATCAGGAAATGACGCTCAGGGACGCCCTGGTCAAAAGCAAGAACGTCATCACCGTTGATATTGCCATGCAACTCAACATCGGCAAGGTGATGAACTTTGCCGCCAAAGCCGGAATGCCGAAGGTTGAAAAGGCATATCCGTCGATGGCGTTAGGGACCGCCGAGGCGACACCGCTGCAGGTCGCTACGGCTTACACCGCCTTTGCGAATTTAGGCGATAGGGCCTTGCCGATGCCAATTACGAAGATCGCTGCCGGCGATGGCACCACGGTTACGGCGGTCCAACCTGACAAGAAGAATGTGATGCGGCCGGACGTGGCCTTTGTAATGGACGACATTATGAAGGATGTTATAAATAGAGGAACGGCCGCACAGGTCCAGGGATGGGGCCTACGGAACGTAACTGGCAAGACTGCTTTCGCCGGAAAGACCGGCACGTCGCGAGACGGCTGGTTCGCGGGATTCACTCCCGAATTGGTGGTTGTCGTTTACGTTGGCTTTGATAACGGCGACGATCTCGGACTGAAAGGCTCTGACTCCGCAATGCCGATCTGGGGCGACTTTATGAAGGAAGCGCTCCGATTATATCCAGAGTGGAACGGAGACTGGGCCGTTCCGGCCAATATTCGCCGTGCTGAGATCGATATTCGCAACGGATCGTTGGTCCGCGAGTTGGATCTGGTCGAAAGTGCATCGCCTGGGCCCGCATCGGCATCGTTGCCAGAGGTTCCGGCAGAGCTTCAGGACCAGGAACCCGCAGAAATATTTGTCACTGAGGTCCCGCCTGAATTCAGAAGGGTAGAGTTCTTTATCGCGGGTACTGTCCCGAACCGGTCGCTGCTCCCGGAGCCGGAGGTCATTTCTCTACCAGAACTCCCCGAACCCAGTCCGACGCCTTTTACACAAACGTGGCAGGAAGACATGGAAATGCCTGAAACAAGGTCGCCCTCGGAGCCGAAAGGAAAGGCATCACCTGACCGAAGCCGGCAAGTGACGGTAATGGTGTGCCCATTGACGGGAATGCGGGCCACGGCTAACTGCCCCAGGAAAGAACCTAAAACCTACGCGGCCGGCGAAGCCCCGGACGAGTTTTGCACTTTCCATCGTTAAGTCCTGCTTTAGACCTTCAATTCGATATAGGTCGCAGTTTTATTTTTGCGTTGTAAGAATTATTACGCATCGGCGGAGGCGTTTACTTCTAATACGTATGAAAGCTCGCAATGAGGTTTCAACGAAAGACTGACGCTTGTCCCCAAAACCTTGAATGTGCGCTGGCATACAGACGCAGCAAAGGATCTAAGCCACACTTGAGCTAGCTTCGGATCTCGCCCCATTTACCGCTGCTCCACTCCCCCGGATATCGGCGGCGGCTGGGGAACGGTGGATTCAGAACAGAATAATAAGGATTAATATTATGGAACAAAATACAAGAAATGATCTCGACAACGTGAGTTGTTCAAAACCCAATTTCCGTGAAGGATTGACATATCTGCTGATCGGTGGAGGTATAGGGGCGACACTTGCCCTACTATTTGCCCCAAAAGCCGGAAGCCAGTTTCGAAGCGATATCGCCGACATGTCCCGTAAGGGCTATGACGCTGCCCTCGACAAAGCAAGAGTGCTGAACGAAAAGACCGGCGAACTAGCTCACACCGTTAAGGAAGAGGCTGACGCAGCTTACGATTTTGCGAAACAAAAAGCGGGAGCCTTGATCGAAACATTCACAGAAAAGAGTGAATCGGCCAGATCCGCGGTCGAAGATATCGTCAGCGACAAATCAAATAAGGTGAGGGATCTAGGCGAAAGTATTCACAACCGAGTGAACGTAAGCTAAGGATTTATAGCGAATATATCGATAACATCGGGCTTGATCCCGATCCGAGTCCGTTAGGAGGACATCAATTATGAGAGTTAATATCAGAAAATTTACAAGTTTAACGATCATCGCGGTTGCGATGGCATTTCTTACTACAGCAATAAACGCACAGGTACGTGCATACCGCGTAACGGACCGTCAGGTCCAGACGCTGATCACCCGGATCGAAAACCGGGCCAATACGTTTAAAAGCCGTCTCGATACAGCCCTTGACCGAAGCAATATCGACGGGACACGGCAGGAAGACTCGATCAATAATATGGTCCAGGAGTTTGAGAACGCCACCAACCGGCTCAAAAGCAATTTCAACGCTCGCCGGTCGACTGCCGCGGATGTACAGGATGTCCTGATGCGAGCCGTGCCGATCAATCGGTTTATGCTGAACAATAATCTTCAGCGCAATGCGCAGCAGCCGTGGAATCTGCTGCGTGCCGATCTGAATACGCTCGCGGGCTATTACAATGTCCGCGCTGATTGGAATGCGGTCTATCCGGTCACGGGCCAGCCGGTTTACCGTGTAGCTGACCGCGACGTTCAGACCGTAATTCAGCGATTGGAGAATAACACCAATAGCTTTAAGAACCAGATGAATCGTGCCGTGGACGGAGCGGCCCGGGAAAGTTCTATCGACGCGATGGTGGCCGATTTCGAGTCAGCAACTAATCGCCTCAAAAGTAATTTCAATAATCGACGGTCGACGGCCGCCGATGCACAGGAAGTATTCAACCGCGGCGCCACCATCGACAGGTTTATGCGAAACAATCGCCTGACAAATCAGGCGGAAAATACATGGACCCAGATCAGGGGCGACCTCAATACCTTGGCCGGCTATTACAATGTTGCGGCAAACTGGGATTATGTTGGAACGCCGACGGGACCCGTGTACGCTGGCGGTTACATAGTAACCGATGCCCAGATGCGGACTTTGTTAAATCGGCTCCGTACGCGCACGTCAGATTTCCGGACCAGATATACACGCTGGAATACGCCATCGAGGCGAAACCAGGCAGGTTCGCAGGATATCTCTCAGTATCTTGTTGATCTTGACCGGCACCTGAACGTTCTCACCAATAACTACAATCGAGCCAGCATAGCTGATGTTGAAGAGGTCATGCGGTCCGCGTCTTTCATCAACAATCAGATCGTATCCAATCGCCCGAATAATGACCTATTTAATAGGTGGGGCTTGGTCAGGAACGACCTGAGTACATTGGCGTCGAATTATCGGATGAGCTGGGATTGGAATAACCCGGTTTACACCGGCGGACAATGGGCCGGCGGCAATTTTGACACCCGGTTGACGGGTTCATACAGGCTTAACGAATCGTTGAGCGATAATGTTTCGACGGTCGTCGACCGAGCAATCATTAATGCCCGTTACAACAATAACCGCCCGAACCTGAAAAACAATCTCGAACGCCGTTTGAGGTCACCGCAGCTGATCACGCTAGAAAAGCGCGGCAGCCAGGTGACGATGTCTACGGGTAATCAGGCACCGGTCAATTTCAGTGCTGACGGCCGTGCTGTAACGGAAACATCACCTAATGGGCGTACGGTAACAACCCGGGTCGTATCCAACGATCGTGAGATGACGATCAATTACGAAGGCGACCGGATGAACGACTTTTACGTTAATTTCATGCCGCAGAATAACGGACAGCTTCGAGTAACCCGACGCGTATACATTGAGAACCAGAACGAGACCGTTACGGTGAATAGTGTATATGACAAGGTCAGCCCCACGCCGCAGTGGAACACTGCGACCGGCCCGATAGCTGGAAACACAGGCGGATTCATCATTCCGAACAATACGACGATCGTCGCGTCACTGAATACCCCGCTTTCGACGCGGACAGCACGTGACGGTGATCGCTTTTCAATGACCGTCGATGCGCCGGGACAGTACAACGGCGCGGTGATCGAGGGCCGTGTGATCGGCGAGCGTTCGGGCGTTGTATCCGGCAGGGCGAATATGTCGCTCAGCTTTGAGACCATTCGACTGCGTAACGGCCAGACATACCAGTTTGCAGGCCTGGTAACCCAGGTACGCGAAACTAATGGTGACCTGGTCAGCGTCAACAATGAAGGCAACGTTCGCGATGACAGCCAGACGACTCGCACTGTTACCCGCGCTGGTATCGGCGCAGTGATCGGGGCCATCATCGGTGCGATTGCCGGCGGTGGTGAAGGTGCTGCCATCGGAGCAGGCGTGGGAGCCGGTGCAGGTGCGGGAACGGTTATCCTACAGGGCCGCGACAATCTCGAACTAGGTGCGGGCACCCAGTTCACTATCACGGCGACAGCGCCGGCGAATGTCGGCATGCGCTAAGCTGCTGAATTACCTCTCCCAACCGGGAGGACTTATCTGAAAAGACTCGGCCGGCCGCGTTTGTATCGTACGGCCCATTTTTCGCCGGGAA
>JBGTBC010000228.1:0-3651 GCA_041749555.1 Pyrinomonadaceae bacterium
CGACCGTCCAGGGGTCTTTCGCCTGAACATCGGCATCGGCAAAGAAACATATCGATCGATGTTTCCGGTCGATAAGTTACCGACCGAGTCAGGATATGATTTCACAGCCCTGGATCAGGTTATGCCGCATCCGGAATATGGCCGCGTTTACTGGATCTGCGTTCTGAATCCAAGCAAATCTACCTTCAATGATCTACGTCCGATGCTCGACGAGGCTTATCAAAACGCGGTGAGGAAATTCAGCGCGGCTCAATCCGCGAAAAGCTTGTCACGTTAACAAGCTTGGAAATTCCTCGGCCGATCGAGGGATTTCTTTGTTATCATCAAGAAATATGAATATTCGCAGTATCGTATTCATCGCATCTGTCATCCTCTTTTCGGTACCCGGGATTTACGCTGATAAAGATAAAACGGCTGGCTATGAATTATTCAGATTGCCGGCCGAACCGATGATCCGCATTGGGCTTTCGACGAATTCAAGTTCGGTTTCTATCACGACGACAGATTCTTCATTGGTGGCAGTGAGTCCTGATGAACCTAGCCGAATGCTCGCGACAGCAAAGGTAACGGTTTCAGCCCGGGCTTACCGGCCGCCGGAAGTCGAGACCTATCGCATCGAATTTCAGAACCTGCCTTCACAATCAGACGCTGCGGAGTTGGCCAAAGACATCCGAACCTCAACTGGAGAGACCGCGCTTGCAAGTGTCGACCCCGCGACTAACACGTGGAAGGTATGGGTGGGCACCGTCAAAGAAACCAGCCTGGATGCTGACGAGCTTAAAGCAAAGTTGGCGGAAAAAGGATTTGACGATTCCATCATTGTGACGGAAAAACGGATCGAACCATCACCCGACGCGATCGCCCTATCGCAGCAATTAAAGTCGGCGGGCAAATGTCAGGTCCGCAGTCTGATCCAGCCAACCGGTTCGTCCGGGGAAATTACGGCCGGCCCGATCGCTGCCAATCTGCGGGAAGTGATCGTCAATGGCCCGAGTCCGACCGCGAGCTATTCTTCACTGAAATCAATAGCTTTCGGCTCGCTTAATGAACGATCGAATCCGGTCCGTCTAAATGGCAAAGCTTACCGCGGAAGGATCGAGGTTTTCGTTAATAACAAAGGCAGTCTTACGGTGGTCAACGTTGTTCCCCTCGAAGAGTATCTGCTCGGAGTCGTACCCGCCGAGTTAGGATTGCCTCAATTGGAGGCCCAAAAGGCCCAGGCGATCGCGGCCAGGACTTATGCCATAGCGAATATCGGCGGCTACGGCACTCAGGGGTTTGATATGGTGCCGACGGTGTGGTCACAAGTGTACAAAGGCGTTTCGATCGAAACGAAGATGGGGACCCGGGCCGTGCAGGAAACCCGGGGCCTCGTGGCTACCTATAAAGGAAAGCCGATCACGGCCTTTTACACCTCGACATGCGGAGGGCGAACGGAGAATTCCGAGAACGTCTTTGATAAGGCCGAGCCGTATCTGAGAGGTGTCGAGTGTTCACTTGAAGGGCGGCGCCATTTTGATCCGTTCATGGTCAAGACATTGCGTAAACCGGCCAAGCTGCGGGATGAGGGCAATCTGGAGCTTGTCAGACTGATGGCGATGTTCGCCTCGAACGGATTCTCAATGATCGCCGACCCGATCACCGACGACTGGCTGGAAGACGTGCCAACGCAGGGAGAAATGTCCAACTGGCTGAATCAACTGGCGACGCGATTTGGAAAGACGTTTCCCAACGTGAACAAAGACACGCCGAAGCCTTCGGAACTTGCACGTATCCTGAGCGGGTATCTTTATAACCCCGGCGATGCTGATGCCTTGCTGAGTGAATCAGACATTAACTACCACCTTGCATTTGACGATGCTGCCGAGATCCCAAAGGAGCGGCGAGCCGAGCTGGCGATGCTTATGCGGGATGGGTATTTCGCCGTTCATGCGGACCTAACCCTAAAGCCGAACCGCCCTTTTTCAAGGGCCAAAATGCTGAGGCTGATCCGACAGATCTACGAAAAGCGAAAATGGATGCCGAGCCTGCAAGCTGGTACAACAAAAGCAACTAGCGACGGCAAACTTGTGTTGCGTGTCGGTAAAACTGAAAGGCAGGTGACCGTACGGCCAGATGTCTTCCTGTTCAGAAAATTCGGAGGCGATCTTTACCAGGTACGTGAGGCCGCTCTCGTAGGCGGGGAAAACGTGAATTTTCAGACTGATCCCACAGGAGCAGTCATGTACCTCGAGATCGTTCCGACCGAGACTCCGACAGTAGCCGAGAATATGTCGCCTTTTACAAACTGGCGAACGACTCTCGGTGCAGGGGTGGTTCAATCGAGGCTCGCCCGATACGTCCGAGGTATCGGCACGCTCTACGATATAAACATCAAACAGAAGGGCTACTCACGAAGGGCGGTCGAACTCGAGATCATCGGATCAAACGGCGTCAAAACCCTAAAAGGCGGTAAGATTCGATCAGCCTTACGTCTTAACGAGCAGCTTTTTGTCATCGACAAGCGATACGGTGCAGGCAATCAAGTGGCGAGCTACACCTTTACAGGCCGTGGCTGGGGCCACGGCGTCGGAATGTGCCAATACGGTGCGTTCGGCCTCGCAAAGATGGGCGTTAAGTCCGCCGACATTATTCGTCACTATTACACGGGCGTGGAACTGACGAAATCGTACTAATTAATTGTCAAAGATCTGGCAGCAAGAGGCTGAAGGGCTATCGTTTTATTTCTTCACCTTCAGGGTTGGTGATTCGACGTCCTTCAACCTTTTCCAAACAATCGTATAGTTCCCCGCCGAGTCTTTCTCAACCACCCGGAAGACTACGATAACATCGCGGCGCCTATCAAATTCGAGTTCGTCATACTGAATGCCATCGATCGAGCGGATAAATTTGCCGCGGTATGCGATCGACCTAAGAGCGAAAGTAGAGTTTTCGCTTACCGGATACCCCTTACGGTATGGAAATCCATTGACATCGATCCCTTTGGCGATCTCTTTGTCAAACTTCAGGAATTCGTCACTGTCGCGGACCGGTTTGAGTTCGACCAGGTAACGAAGACCGTTCGATTCGAGTGTCACATCCCCGATCGCGATGTCACCTAATTCAGTCAGTACAACGTGCTGATAAACGCCGCCCGTCCGAAACACTCCGTCGAATAAGATCAGGTCCGCGATACGGGGTATACGGTAGCTTTCGGTTCGAAATGAATATGACGTACCGGCACCCGGGATCCTAAAGGGGCTGCAGGCCTCGCTCGCAACGAGTACGTCTGCATCCGAAATGCACGAAGATTCTGCATTAAGCTTCACGATCCCTGTGTTCTGCTTCTTCAAGAACTCAGCGTGCCTAGCCAACAGTGTTTCTGCAACAGCCAAAACCTTGAGCTCTTCTTTACCTGGCTTGCGATAGATGCCTTTATTGGGATCAAGAAGCGGATGAGCTCCGGCGCGATTCTTTGGGACCATCATCTCGATGGAACGCAGTACGTCGTATTTTTCGCTATCCGCACTAACTCCTGGCAGGTTGGCCTGTCGCGACCCCGGCCTCGGGGTTGGGGTCGGAGTCATGTGTATCTGTGCAATGACAGCCCCGTTTAGGAGAACGACGAATAGAATTAACAGGATCCTGCTGTAAAACATGGCCTTTGCCTCC
>JBGTBC010000229.1:0-4118 GCA_041749555.1 Pyrinomonadaceae bacterium
GTCCGGTATCCGCGCAAACGCATACACCGCGTATATCCCGTCACGCGTCTCCCTCGGAAAGAACTGCGTTGCAAAATAAAAGCTAGTCCCGTAATGCCGCGTGATCTGCCTGCATTTTTCCAACCCCTCTGCCAGAAACTCCGATCGCCCCATGTTCACCCCCAAGTATAAAACGCCAAGATAGTTGTTTTAACTATCGTGAACGTACTTTGCCGTTTTGTCTATGAAATTCTTTCGAGAAGCACCAGGAAATGGATTCAGAAGAAACGCGATCTTACGAAAATATTTCGCCAAATGCGACAAGCAGTCACTCGCCAATTATCAGTCGTCATTTACTGATCACGGATAACTTCTTACAATCTAACGGTGCCTGAAATATTAACCTCAACTTCCATCTACGAGGGCCGCATTTTCGACGTGCGTGTCGACGATGTCCGGAACGGCAATGACGAATACAAACGCGAAGTTGTCGTCCACCGTGGCAGTGCCGTGATCGTTCCCGTCTTCGAAGACAATAATATAGCCATGGTTCGACAATATCGGCACGCCGCAGGCGAATACTTATTGGAGATCCCGGCCGGCTCGTTGGACAGGGGCGAAACGTCTCCCGAGGCGTGTGCTCACCGCGAACTTGAAGAAGAAATAGGCGTTGTGGCCGACCGCCTCGAACAGATCGCTTCGTTTTACGTCTCGCCCGGATTTCTTACGGAAAAGATGTTCGTTTATCTCGCAACGGGACTTACAAAAACTGAACAAAACCTCGATATCGATGAGATCCTTGAGGTTGAAAGGCACAGCTTCGCCGAGGCATTCGATATGATCCGAAGCGGCGGCATCCAAGACGCAAAGACAATGCTCGGCCTTATCTTCGCTGGTCCCCGTTTTGGCTTTCCGTTTTAATGGTTTCTGCGGCTTGACCGTTTTCCGCGTTTTCGATATCCTATCAGTTCGCATTTTTGCGGATTTTTGTATCAGTGTGTGTGATTATGAGTACTTATTTTCCCAGCGGAAAGGGCTTAGCAGAAAATCGGAAATGGCTCGTCGTTGATGCCAAGGGCAAGACGGTAGGCCGTTTGGCGACCGAGGTCGCGAGAATTTTGTCGGGCAAGAACAATCCCGCGTGGACCCCGTTCCTTGATATGGGCGATCACTGCGTGGTGATCAACGCCCGTCATGCAAAATTTACAGGCGCCAAGGACGATCAGAAGATCTACTATCGCCACACGCTTTATCCCGGCGGCCTGCGTGAAACGAGCGTCAAGGAGATGTTCGAGAAAAAACCTGAAAAGGTCATCGAACTAGCTGTACGCGGAATGCTGCCAAAAACCAAGCTCGGCAAGGCAATGGCAAAAAAATTAAAGGTTTACGCGGATGCCGAGCACAAGCACACCGCCCAGAAACCGGAGGCGATCGAAATCTAGTCTAAAGGCCAAGGTCCAAAGCCCAAAGTCGGGCTAATTGACCTTGGGCATTGGACATTGGACATTGGACTAACGATTTATGGCAGATATACAGTATTACGGCACTGGCCGGAGAAAGACTTCGACAGCTCGCGTTTACCTTCGTCCGGGAACGGGAACGATCACGGTGAACAAGCGTGATTTCAACACTTACTTCCCTAACGAAGCTCTTCAGATGATCATTCGCCAGCCGCTTCGGCTGACCGAAACAACTGAAAAATTCGACATCCTTGTAAATGTTGTCGGCGGTGGAACAGCGGGCCAGGCCGGTGCTGTTCGCCACGGTATCACTCGTGCATTGATGGAATTTAATGCGGATCTTCGCGGTTCGTTGAAGAAGGCAGGTTTCGTTACACGTGACCCGCGTCAGAAAGAACGTAAGAAATACGGGCAAAAGGGTGCCCGTGCGAGATTCCAGTTCTCGAAGAGATAATTAACTGTTCTGAGTCCCGCCTTTAGGCGGCCATCGTGTGCCGCTAAAGACGGGACTCAGAGCAAAATCCATTGCGGCAGATCATTGGTTACACATATCTGCCGCGAGTACATAAACCAATAGGTCAGGAGATAAGATTTTGGCAACAGTTACGATGAAAGAGCTCTTGGAAGCAGGAGTTCATTTTGGACACCAGGTACGCCGTTGGAACCCGAAGATGAAAGAGTATATCTTTGGCGAACGCAACGGCATTTATATTATTGATCTGCAGAAAACGCAGAAGCTTTTTCGCGACGCTCTCAATTATGTGACCGAGTCGCTCACCGAGCGACCGAATCAAAAGGTGCTGTTTGTCGGCACTAAGCGTCAGGCACAGGATGCGATAAAAGAGGAAGCCGAACGCTGCGGGCAGTATTACGTCAACAACCGCTGGCTCGGCGGACTGCTGACCAATTATCAAACGGTCCAGAAATCGATCCAAAAGCTTAAGGACATCGAAACGATGCGCGAAGACGGCCGTTTCGAAATGCTCACCAAAAAAGAACGGCTCGGGCTGGACCGTGAGTATGAAAAATTGATGAAGAACCTTGCCGGCATCAAGGACATGGGTGGAATGCCTGACATGATGTTCATCATCGACGTTCGCAAAGAAGACATCGCGATCAAAGAGGCCAACAGGCTCGATATTCCGATCGTCGCCGTCGTTGACACCAACTGTTCACCTGACGGGATCGACCATGTCATCCCGGGCAACGACGATGCTCTGCGGGCGATCCGGCTTTTCGCATCGCGTATTGCCGATGCGATCATCGAGGGACGTCAGGTCGGAACTGAAGGCCGCAGTGCAGAGGTAGAGTCCGAGGATGCGGGCGAAGGTGCACTTCCGCCGGTCGCGGATGCCCCGGTGGTCGAATCGACTATTTCGATCCCCAAGGAATTTCTTTCCGAGGATGAAGTTGCCGAGATCGAATCGCCTGAGATCGAAGAAGTGGTTGAGGACGATGAAGAAATTGCGGCTGCCGAGGTTGAGATCCCGACCGAAAATACGGTGGATCTGCCGGTCGCGGAAACCGCTCTTGAATCAGCCGAGGTGATCGTTCCCGATGCGGAAGACGGATCGGCCGAAACGACCGAAGCTACAACGGAAGAAAGCAGCGAAGCAAAAGCAAGCTAGTTTAATATTTCATTTTTGAAAGCGTAGCTTTTTCCGTTAACCGGCAACTGGCTACGCTTTTTTACAAGTTCTGAGTCCACGCTTTAGCGTGCAAGTTCTGAGTCCACGCTTTAGCGTGCCTCTTTCAGGATAGTATTTATAAAAAACGTGAGCCGCCTAAAGGCGAAACTCACGACAAGTATCAGGGAGTAAAGTTATGGCAGAAATCACAGCAAGCGGAATTAAATCACTCCGTGAAAAAACGGGTGCGGGAATGGTCGATTGTAAAAATGCTCTTGTCGAAGCAGATGGCGATGAGACAAAGGCCGCTGAGATCCTACGCAAGAAAGGAATGGCAACGGCCGATAAGAAATCGGGCCGCGTTACCGCCGAGGGTGCGGTCGGTTCGTACATCCACATGGGCGGCAAGGTCGGCGTATTGGTTGAGATCAACTGCGAGAGCGATTTCGTCTCACGCGGCGAGGAATTTCAGCAGCTCGTAAAGGACGTTGCGATGCACATCGCTGCGACGGATCCGCGATACACTACCCGTTCTGAGGTAGCCGCTGCTGACCTCGACAAGGAGCGCGAGATCCTTATGGAGCAGCTCAAAAACGATCCGAAGAACGCAGGAAAGCCTCAGGACGTTCTAGCCAAGATCATTGAGGGCCGGCTTAATAAATTTTACGAGGACAATGTCCTCGTCGATCAGCCGTTCGTCAAAGACCCTTCGAAGACCGTCGGCGAATTGGTAGCCGAAAAGATCGGAGCTATCAAGGAAAACATTTCGATCCGCCGCTTCACCCGATATAAAATGGGCGAAGGCATCGAAAAGAAAGCCGACGATTTCGCCGCCGAAGTCGCGTCCATGGTGGGATGATAGTTGCCGAGGTTGCGAAGTTCGTGCGGAATTTGCAGTTTCTTAACTCTAAAACTTCGTAACTTCTTAACTTCGTAACTCTGTAAATATGGCTACGCCATCCTTCAAACGAATTCTGCTCAAGCTTTCGGGCGAGGCCTTAATGGGCTCGCAGAATTACGGTATTGATACCAAGGTGGCGGAGTCCGCGGC
>JBGTBC010000230.1:0-1540 GCA_041749555.1 Pyrinomonadaceae bacterium
TTTTGATCGGACGTCCGACCCAAAGATCATAGCCGGGGCCAGTAAAGCCAATACGATAGCGAGGGCCGATGTTCTATTTATAAGAGCGAGTACTTTATTCATAACATTTAGCCTTTTTCAGCATCAAATCTATTGATCAAGCTGCAAATTAGATGCGGCCCATATCGAAATAGACGAAGAAATGTGAGCCGCGAAAAGCGGCCAGCCGAGACAACACATCGAGGGCCGAATTCATCTAAATATTCGATATTTCATTCACATTGGGTTATATTGGTCGAACTGCCGGATACGAGGTTTTCATGAGATCTATCAAATTATCACTAGCGGTGTCTGTGTTTGCCCTTCTGGCGGCGACAGGTGCGGTTTTTGCGCAGGAGGAGGTATTTAGCCACCCTGATGTGGACTACACTTTCAGCATTCCTGACGCTAAATGGAGAATTACGAGCCGCCCGTCGGCCACCAGCCCGAATGTCGAGTATGTTTACGGCGACCGCAAAGACGGCCATTTAGAGGTGCGCAAGCTGACCGTCGCCAAGGATGCGATCCTTGTTGACGTGATCCAGGACGAAGAGGCAAAACACCAGTTTCTGAGAGGCTTTGTTGCCGGAAAAGAAGAAAATTTCGCCGGCAGGCTAAGGGGCACGGTGTTTAATTTCGAATATGTACAGTCCGGACGCAATATGACCGGCAGGCATTATTTCCTGCGTGCGAACGATACGACAGTATATGTGCTCAGGTTTACTGGCTTGAGGGACACTCTTCGAACTATCCGCAACCAGACCGATTCGATCGCCCGGACTTTTTCGGTCCGGTCTTAATCATCAAGCAAAACGGCAATTTTTGCGCCGTCAGGCATGATATAACCTTTCGGCCCATCGGGCCCGACTAGTTTTGCAAGATGTGAGACTTCGATCTTATCGAGTCTCATTTTTTTTTCCTCGCCCTCGTCCATCGTGGACACTATTTGAACGCGGAAACGTTCGGCCTTTTTCAGCAGGCTCCAGGCAGTCTGTCCGTTCACCTGATACTTTTCACACAGCTTCGCGGCAAGAGCCATACTGTCATCGGCGTCAAACCAGTTTAGAAAGTCTGCTCGGCCTAATCCTTCGGGGCATTCCGAAAGAAGGACTATCGTTCCGCCTTCGGTGCACGCCCGCGACGCGGCATCGAGGGCCTTATGTGCCTGGATGAGGTTGATATCGTGCGGGAATCCGCCGCAGCTCGCGATCACGAGATCGCGGCGTTCACTGATGCGGACGGTATTCTCGAGAGCGTAGGCATCGCACGCCGCCCGATGGGACGACAGCCAGTGGCCGCAAAAAAGGTCGACCGCCTCGCCGGCATCGTTAACGATCGTGCTTATGGCAAACGGGGCCATGATCTTTCCGGCGGCCTCTACAAATGCCTCATGCACGGCATTCCCGTCGAGTCGCCCTGTATCAACACCGGCGCGTCGTGTAAGACCTTCGCAGTCAAACGCCAATTTGTGGGTTTCGGCCACCGTTCGCGAAGACGCCAACCCGGGGCAGATCAATTTTCG
>JBGTBC010000231.1:0-13247 GCA_041749555.1 Pyrinomonadaceae bacterium
ACGTATTCGGTCACTGGCTGGCGTGTCGGATATTGTATCGCCCCGCCGGACATTACGTCAGCGATCCGCAAGGTGCACGATTTCCTGACCGTCGGTGCCGCCAACCCGCTCCAGCACGCAGGAGCCTATGCCCTGAGCCTCGATCGGACCTACTATGACGAACTGCAAAGCGAGTATCAGAAAAAACGTGATTTCATTGTCCCGGTGCTTCAAAAGGCCGGATTTGGGTGTTCTTACCCCGAAGGGGCCTATTACGTGATGTGCGATATTTCAGCGTTTGGTTTCACGGATGATATCGAGTTTACAAAACACCTGATCCGCGAGGTCGGTGTCGCGGTTGTACCCGGTTCATCCTTTTACCACCGGGCAGAGATGGGGTCTAAGTTCGTCCGGTTCTGCTTCTGCAAAAAGGATGAAACGCTCGAGGCTGCCGCTGAACGGCTCGAAAAGCTTGGCCGCGGCTAAGGGATTCAACACAAAGACCACAGAGACTGAAGGACCTTCTCGAGACAGGTGGGGAACTGGCCTCCGTGGTTAAATATTCCTATAAAAGTCGAAAGTCGGGATTGTTCTTCTTTCGCCAGATAAATCCGTCGAGAATATAATGCGTGAGCTGCGGGACAGCCAAAAGCGGCACAAGATAGATTTTTGCGTTCTGCCAATCCCAGCCGTTGCCGAAAAGCCATTGCCGCTCATGCCATACCCCGCGATGCCAGAAAAGCTCTTCGACATAGGCAAGTGCCCATAAAGTGGCGAGAAACACGAACCAGTTTGACGAAAGCGAGCGGTAGACACGCCCGCTGGTTTCACGCCTGAACTTCGCGTAAACCCAGATAAGGGCGAAATACGGAACGCCATGGATGATCACATTTGTAACGGTAAACGCATAATCGGAATTGAAGAATACGATACCGACATACCAGCTTACGGCGGTCGTGGCACCGACGATGTCCTTGCCGGGGTTCAGAAAGCCGGTCGTGATGTAAAAATCGAGAGACTTTCCTGCATAGGCCGTAAGAGCGATCACGTAAAGCGGAAAAAGAACGGCCTCGACGATTGCCGGTGCAGCCACGAAATCATCCTGTACAAACCACTGAAAGTTTCTCGGAAGCTGCGTCACCCAAAATGCAAGCGGGTAAATAGTCGCGATATAGATAGCAAATGTGTCTACCCACCAGGTCCAACGTTCGGTTTCGCCCAACTTTCTACGATAAAGGTTGACCCACCCGTATTGCTGCCGGACGAAATGAAAGACGGCCACCAGTGCCAGGACTTTCCAGAAAAGCAGCTCGCCCTCGGAATATAGGGCGACGCCGACCGCATATCCGAAAATCGGCACGAGCAGATAAAGCGACAACCGCCTCTTTAGTTCTTCCTTATCAAAATAGACACGAAAGCTTGTCGACCAGACGTGCGCGACGTCGATGAGGAGGATCGCGGTGATCCACGTCCATTCGGGCGAATCACTGTCGAGTAAGCCCAACTGCCATCCGATCGCAAGCAAGACGAGTGATGCAATGGCGCTGCCGAGAAAGACCGTAAGATCAGTTTTCTGTGAAAACAGCCAATAGCCTGAGGTAGAGTCCGAGTGCATCACTTATCTATTTTGATAGGTCTGTTGGTAGGTTCGATTAATCGCAATCCAAGACCTAATAATTTGCAAGCACTCCGAGTCATGGTCTTTGAAAGACGCTTCAAATTCAGTTTCTTGCCCGGAATCCGTCACGGCGAAGGCTAGCCTCTCACACAACTCTTTGCGTTTTGACGGCTCGACACCTTCAACGATAGATACAAAGTCCTTTTTATGTTGTCTCCCCCACCCCACAAATACAATACTTGTCTCGTGACCTGGAGCATCCCCACGATATTCAAGAAGGTGATCCCTTACAATCTCTTCGTTCTTTGTTACTTCGTAAGTCCTTAAGACGACAGAGGTGCCTCCGTCAAAGAAATAGGACGATCCGAGGTAAAGACCAACAAGGGCAAGCAAAAGGAGTAAAAAGGTTAGCAAAAAAATCGGTAATTTCTTCATTTCGATACTCAGCTTTTTTTAACCTCGGCGGTAAGTACCTCTGCTACCGCTCGAAGTCCATGGTAAAACGCCTCTTCGAAAAGTGCGATTCCGCTCAGGTCCGTGTGAGCAAAATGTATATTGCGGTATGGCCGGATAGCCTTTTCCCGTTCGCCGCCCCAGATAAAACCAGGCCGCGGGCTGATCATCGCATGGCCCCAACGCATTATGTCGATCCGCTCTGTCAGATCGTAAATATCCGGATGCGCCCGCGCCAGATCGGTTAGGCAGACGTCGGCGAGCTGCTTCCAATCGTAGTTAAATAGCGTTGTCCGGCCATTCGGGTCCTCGCACATCGGATAATAATAGGTCAGGATCGTCGGCCCGTAATCGATACCTTTTTGGTGGGTTGCCACGACATAGCCGAGCGATGGGCTCTCGTACAATACGTTGTCCCAGGCGAGAGGGAAATCTTTGGCAAATCGTGTTTTCGGCCGATCTTTCAGGAATAGGTTGGCGACAAACCAGGCATTGCTTTGAAACTCGGCCGCCGCGAATGGCGCGTCATTACGAAAACCGCGTATCACGTACGGTGCCGTGAAGATCGGCGATGCAAAGATCGCTTTTTCGCAATGAAAACCGCGGATCTCTCCATTATCGAGACAGACAACATCGACACCCGAGTCGATAGGCACAACCGACACGACCATTTGCGAAGTTCGTATATGGTCACCCACCTTTTCCGCAAAGTGGTTTACAAACCGGCCGTTACCCTCTGGGAACGTGATGAAAGGCTGCGATTCCGCCCCGCTGTTCCGAACCCGTGAGCAGAAGTAAAACAGCCCGGCCCATGCGGCGGCCTGGTTGACCTTCAACCCGTAATCGTCACGGGTGGCGTAATCGCAATACCAATTCAGCCGTTCGGAGGCCAGTCCATTTTGACGCAGCCATTCTGCGAATGAGATCTTGTCGAGTGCCGTAACCTCAGGATCATTTGAGCACGTCGCAAGCGGAACACCGAATGCCCGCTTTCCTTTCGCATCACGCCAATTGACCCAATAATCGACATGTTTTTCGAACTCGGCCAATTGCCGTTTGTCTTCGTTGCTCGCCCCGACATTGAGATACAGCCCGTCATACCACCGGCCCTTATAGAAAACACGCTCTTCCGGATCACGGCATAGAAACTGCTCCTTTACGACTAAATCTCCCGCGGGTGTTCGCTCCTCGATGAGATCCATTTCGTCGAGTAGCTTGATCAGGTCAAAATTTTCCTGAAACGGCACGGGTAAGTAATGCGCTCCCCAAGGATAATTGACCGGCTGACCGGGTCCACTACGTGAAGTGCCGCCGGTTTCCCTTTCCAGCTCGAACAAAGCGAAATCATCGAAACCTTCGCTCTTCAATTTCCAGGCAGCAGAAAGCCCCGCGATACCGCCGCCGATGATCGCGATCTTTATGTTTTCCCATCGATCCCCCGGTACCTCGAAACTTCGGCCCTCGCGGATGATATGCCCAAGTTCCGCGGACTGGCCAACGATCTCCCCAGAAGGAAAAGGCCTTTCCTGAACCGTTCGGCACGCCTGCGATGCAAACGGTGCACCGAGAAAAAGGGTCAGAAGTTCGCGTCGGGTAAGATTCATTCGGAATAACTGAAAAATGAAAACTACTAGCTGATAATTATTCCTGAGACTTTCGAACGGTTTTTATAGTAGCAATAAGCATTTTCTGCAGCTCTTCACAATCGTCAAGAAGGGATCGAGTCTGGGTATCGCTTAGGAATTCTCCATCTCTCAGCAGTCGCAATAGGAAATGGGACCTGAAAGCTTCTTTGTTCGCAACCGAAAACTTTTGAAGGAAATCGGCCCGGCTCTCGCCCTGTTTTCCTTCTTCGACCAACAGGCCAATGTTTACCCCCGAATCGAGAATCTTGCGTGAAAGGGTGTATTCTTTCTTCTCATCCTGAAGAAACCTGCTCAGTCTCACGATCCTGAGTGCGAATGCGTACGATTTGTCTCTTAAAGGGTCTGACATTATCAGTTCTCACTTATCAGTTTTCAGTTATTTCGGAGTTTTCAATCTATTGCTCAAACCGCCTCCACTCCGTTTCGTAGTAGCGGACCAGGGCCTGGTTATCGAGACGGTTGATCTCTATTTCGTGGTCCGGTCTTGAGATATCCGTGGGAAGGTTGAACATTGCCGGAAACATCTGATCGTTGAGATAGCTGAACTCGACGCCTGCCGGAGCTTTGGCCGGGGTCTCGAATGGCGCAGTCTTCGCTAGGGCGAAGCCCCAAACGCCGAAGCTCGGCACGGTAGCGTGGTATGGCTTTACCGTGAAACCGGAAGCCTCGAGCGTATCAATGATACACCAGAATGAGTCGCGTGCGATCAGCGGAGAAGTGGTCTGGATGACCACCGCGGAATCGGGCCGCAGTTTAGTTTTCAGCAGGTTGTAAAAGCGTGTCGTGTAGAGCTTTCCTAGGGCAAAGTTGTTTGGGTCTGGAAAATCGACGATCGCAATGTCATATAGTTCTCCGTCATCCTTGTCGAGCCAGACAAAAGCATCGGCATTTGTTACATGAACCCGAGGATCGCTAAATGCGTGTTTATTTAACTCAGCGAGAGCAGGGACTGCATCAGAAACGCGGGTCATCTCAGGATCGAGATCGACGAGCCGGATGTTCTCGACAGACTTGTGCTTTAGGATCTCTCTAATTGCCAGGCCGTCGCCGCCTCCGAGGACCAGCACTCGTTTTGCATTGTCACCGAACGACGCAAAAGCCGGATGGACCAAGGCTTCGTGGTAACGGTATTCATCGAAGGAATTAAACTGTAGGTTTCCGTTGAGAAATAGTGAGTAACCTGTCTTACCGCGAGTTACGATGATTCGCTGGTATGGTGAGCTTTTGGCGTAGATTATGTTATCGGGGAACAACCAGTCCTCGGCCATTGTCGTTAATTGGTCAGCCTTGATGAAACCGATCAGTAGGAGTACGAGAACAATGGCCCCTTTGACGCGCAGCAGGGTGAGATTCTTTTTGATCAGCGGAGCAAGCAACCACGTTCCCCAAAGACCGACTATCGCATTGAGCATTCCGAATAGCAGCGAGGTACGATTAAGCCCGAGGGTGGGTACCAGGAAAATAGGAAACAGCAGTGCGGCGACCAGAGCGCCGATATAGTCGAGAGCGAGCACGCGTGAGACGAGGTCCTTAAAGTCGAGCTCGTCCTTCAGGATCCGCATTAACAGAGGAATTTCGAGCCCCACGAGTGCCCCGATGATAAAAACCATCGAGTACAGGATGATCCCGAAATAGGAAACGCTGGCGAAAGTCAGGAACAGCAAAGGCGCTGAGAATCCGCCGATCAACGCTACCGCGAGCTCAATGTCCACAAACTTTTCGGCAAGGTGTTTTTCGAGGAACCCCGAGAGCCATGAGCCGACGCCCATAGCAAAGAGATAAATACCGATAATGAGAGAGAATTGAGTTACTGAGTCGCCCAGTACATAGCTGGAAACTGTCGCGGCCAGCAATTCGTAGATCAGGCCACATGTGGCGATGATCACGACATTCAGGAAAAGAAGAGGGATGTGTTTCATTCTCGAGGGAAGTTTAGGCGACGATAAGGGATGAAAAAGAACGGCATCCATCCTTCACCGGAGTTCATTCATCCCTCAAGGCGCGCTAGCCATGAATTGCCGCTGCGATGATAATCGAAATGCCGATCATTATAGCTCCGATTATGATGCCAAGGGCCGTATTGTGGTCTTCCTCGATCTCATGATGAATATCAAAGATCCGGCTCAAAATAAAATACGCGATCGTAAAAAAGACCAGCCCAATAATAACAAAGATCAGGGTTGTTACGAGTATCTCAGCGAGTTGATCAAATCTAACAACCAGGCCCAGAACGCTGGGCGATAATATATTCATTAGCATTTATTTCCCTCCACGAAATCCTGAATAGAAAAACGGAACTCCCATACGCGATTTGCTCCCTGAATTGGCTATTTCCCATCCAAACCATGCAGCAGCGGAGTAAGCAATTAGTACTCCTATTCCAAAAACCATATAAAGTTTCTTAAGCATATTGAATTAGTCTTCGGACGAGCTTGAGCCGAACAAGCTGTCCTTCCACCGGCCTGCCTCGAACGAGAGTTTTCGGATCAGGCCCAAGATCGGAACGATCGCGAGCAGAAGAAGCGCAAGGAAAAAATTGACCCCGCGGTTTACATTCTGCTCAACCTTAACTGTCACAGGCATCTGTGCCTGCCAGTTTTGCCAGGTTCCCTCGACGCGCAGCGTGTATTTGCCCGCGGAAAGCGACGATAATATAGCGTCATTCGTTCTACCGCCCTCGGTCCAGGCCCCGTCGCTGTCGGTTCCGCTATAAAACTCAACCGGAATGTTTACTGATTCCACCTCCTGGCTTTGATCGTTTATAAGATCGACATCCAGGTTCGCCCATGAATTATCAACCGGGGCACCGGCGGTTATACGGACATTACTGTTCGCATTTATATCAAACGGCTGACTGAAGATAATCTGGGGGGTCGTGGCATTCGCAAGGGGCGGTAATGTGAGCTGCTGATTCAACACGGTTCTGGTCAAACCTGTTAGCGGGATCATAAAGACACCGACGAGGAGCAGCAAAAACAGTGGCAGAGCCCCCCAAGTGTAATAAAATTGTCCGGTAAAAGGCTGATTCGGACCGACGCCCCACGGTCGCGGAAAACCGGTTATACCAAATGCCTTTTCGACATCCTCATTTGTCATGTAGATCCCTGAGGACCAGTTGATCTCGGATTCCGAAAACTCCTGTGAAAGCATCATCGGTGCGGCGATATAGTCGACCGCACGTACCTGTTCGCCCTGTTCGACACGCCAATAGAATTCACCCTTAACGTATTCGACCGTGGCGATCGCATTCTGAAAGATCTTATATGTGAGCCCATTGTATCTGACCGTCTGCCCGGCCCCGATCGCTCCGAACTGTTCGACCTCAGCGGCATTTACCGGTTCGACAAAATTCCAATGGTTGTCGGAATGCACGAGCCATCGGAAGCCGATCATCGGATCGTAGAGCAGATATTCGTGCCAAAAATACTTTATGCCGTCAAATAAAACACTTCGAACGACAGCACCTAAAATTCGGAATTTAGTGCCATCCGGAAATGTCCCTTCTGCACCGATCGGCAGGACAAAGTCGGGCTGGTTCGGCAAGGGGTTGAGGGTCTTAAGATATGAAAGATTGCCTTGATTTACGTCGAGCAGCGAATCGCAGTTTGGGCATGTAACTCGCTCGGCCTGGTCAGGTGCGATAAGCGCGAGCGGCCCGCCGCAATTTGGGCAGCCCATTCCTACGGTAGAAACCCTCCGCGCCTCACGGTCCGCCGGTTTCGCCGAGCCAAGACCGATCTCATCGAGGGTAACCTGGCTGCCGACAAATACCCATGGCGGCTCGATGCTGTAATCGATCGTGGCGAAAGCATTGCCTTTTCCGGCTAGATCCGCGAATTGAAGCTTTTCGCTCGGTTCCAGTTTGTAAGGGATCTCACCGTCGGCTGCCACGTAGGTGGCGTTGCCTTTTTCCTGAACCATCAGCGGCGAAGAGCTGGGAATTTCGGGAACCGTTTGGCCTAATTGAAGACCGGCGAAACTCGGCAGCGTTACATTGTCAGGCAGCGGCTGGTAAAAAGTGAGGTAAAAGCGCCCTTGAGCCTCGGCCAGCCACCCGACCCATCCGTTGGAAAATGTCGCGTACCATTCATCCCAGGTACCGCCCAATTCGTGACGCAGTTGGGCGCGGCCTGTAAGTTCGAAGCGGTTGCCGTTGTACGATCCTTTTAGGCCGAGTTTTAATGGAGAATTAGATTCGGCAATTTCGGCTACCTTGCCCAGGTCTTCTAGGGCACGGTCACCGCGGGCGATCGCCGATCGGCAGAAAGGGCAGACGATCACGATAGTGGAACCGGATTTGAATTCGAGAGGCCCGGCACACGATGGGCAATTCGCCGTCAAGGTGCTCATATTGCAGCACCTCCCGCATTCCTGGCGGTCGGGCTTCCCCTATCGATCCTCATAACGCGAACGTCCGCAGCGCCAATGCGTGAACGCAATTCCCTATCCCAATCCCATTCCGGTCGGGTGCGACAACAATAAAGATTAAATGTCGCGATCTGATATTCGGGATATGTATGACAGGCGAGGTGAGATTCGGTGAGAGCAACCATACCAGTTACGCCGCCTTCACCTTCGAATTTGTGCCAGACCGATCCGATCGAGATCAGTCCGAGGTCGGCAATAACGGCGTCCATCACCGAGCGGAGGGTTGCCTCGTCGCGCAGAGCAGAGCTGTCGCAACCAGTCGCCTCGATAAGCCATTCGGTCCCTACGATCATCGTCACCTAGTAATCGCCCAAAAAGTCTTGAATTTGTTCCGGAACCTGCATCATAACACTGGGTTATAATGCAAGAGCAACTGAAGTATGTCGAAGAAAACTATAGCTAAGTTTTTTGCGTTTGTCATACCGGCTGTTGTTGTTTCATATCTTTCGGCCGCATGTGCCTTTGTGAGTTCGGAACCAGTCCTGGTTCGCGTTGCCTCCAGATACGGCGCTCCCGAAGTAGTAGGAAAGATCAAGTCATCGGATGTCATCGAGAGTAGCGGAATCGCTGCATCGAGATGCCAGAGCGATGTATTTTGGACACACAACGACTCGGGCGATGGAGCCTATCTTTTCGCATTTAATAAGCTGGGCGACAATCTGGGAACCTGGCGGGTACAGAATGCCGAGAATAGAGATTGGGAGGACATAGCAACGTGGAAAGACAGAAATGGCAAGTGTTTTATTTATATCGGCGAGATAGGTGATAATGACTTGCTTTGGCCGGAACACATTATTTATCGGGTTATGGAGCCATTGATGATCACCGGGAGAACGGTCTCCACACGGGATAACCCTACTAATATCGAGGCGAGTGGTGTTCTGCGTTACGCTTATCCAGACGGAGACAAAAATGCCGAAACATTAATGGTCCACCCTGGGTCCGGCGATATATACGTTTTGACAAAACAAGAATCAGGGCCTGCAGGGGTGTATCGGCTTAAAGGTGATTTTTCCCAATCTAATCGATCGACGGCAAAAAGAATTGTCGACCTCTCGGTTCCGAATATTCCAAATGGCCTGTTAACCGGGGGTGATATATCGCCGGATGGACGCAGTGTGGTGGTGTGTGATTATCGCCAGGCTTATGAGCTTAATCTGCCGGCCAGCTCAGATGACTTCGACGAGATCTGGAAACAAAAGCCTTTCGTAATTGATATTGGAAAACATAAGGTCGGCGAGGCGATCGGATATAGCGTTGACGGCAGCGAAATTTATGCGACGAGCGAGGGCCGCAATTCGCCGATCATAGTAGTGCGTCGCCGGAACTAAAAAAGGTGCCGATCGGATCGACACCTTCTGGATGAACTATCAACGATCTACTGAACGATAGTGAATTTACCCTTATTCTCTATCATCTCCGCACCGGCGACCCGATCCTTGATCTGAATTTTAACTTCATAATTACCGGCGGACATCTGGGATGTTGGCAGCTGGCGTGCCAGCGTCAGGCGTTGGCCGGAATCGCTGAGTCCCGTCCAATCCTCCGTTTGACGAAGGATCTCTTTGCCGTCACGAGTAAGGATATAATCGACGTCGACCGCAGGCCGCAAGGTTGTTTGATCGATCTGAGCGTTATACACCTGAAGATAAATGCCGACCTCCTGTCCTTGTTTGTAAGTGGCAGAGAGATTGGGAATTACCTTGGCATTCCCTATAACGAACTGTTGGCCAATGTCACGTTCACTGGTCGTTCGCAAGGTCGATGTTAAAACCATCGACGAAGTAGAAAGCTTCTTATCGTCATATTTGGGGACCGCGAATCCGAGATTAACGATGCCTCTGTTTCCCGACTTAACATCGCGGACCACTACGTCGACCTTATATGTCCCGGGTGCAAGAGCAATTGCCTTCTGATAAATTGATTTTTTGTCCCGCGTGTCGGCGAGTTCCTCAGCAGTGGCGGTCGCCGCAACCGAATCCTCAAATATCCCGGACCGTTTGCCTGAAACAGCAGTGATGCGTCCAAAGATATTCATCGACGCCTGTTGAAGGCCACCGATGGATTCAAACGAGAGGTCCTTGTTATTGGTTTGAACCGTAAAGGTGGTTATCACCCTATCGTCGGACTGTCGGAAAAAATCGACGCGGAGATCGAAATTAAGAGGATTATTATCCAGCACACCTGAGTCGCCACCGGCAATTCCCTGAAGGTCGCTAAATTTGACCGCGGGCGGCCTTTGCAGTCCGACCGCGATCTCCATTCTCCGGAACATCGTGTCCTGCTCACGTTGGTAGTACGCCTGCCCGCCCCCGGCACCGCTTATACGATCCCCTTTATCGGAGAGCCCGAGCTGCTCCGAAGTGGTTAGGCCCGCACCGGGCACCATTTTAAGAGCGTCTTTTTCATGTGCATTTCGAGCCAGTCTGTATTCACCGGTTCCGGTAGGGTCAACGAACTCGATCTCAAGGCCGTCGCCAATGCCTTCGAGGTGACGGTAGAACCAGGTCTCGAATGGATAAGTTGTGGTCGAACCGCCACCCTCGTATGTTGGCCGATTATAAGATCCGCCCGAAGGGTGCGACTCAATGCCGTCGGGTTTGCCCCAGGCAATATAAACGCGTCCGCGATCAGTTTTCCACCCGGGAATACCCGATGCAAAATGTTCGTTTGCGTAAGCTATTCGTTCGTAATATTCTTCGCGGTATTCATTTTCCTCAGTATCAGGGTTGGGGTCACGCCTACGCCAAAATTGCTCGATAAAATTCTCACGCTCCTCATCGGTCGCGAGGGCCTTAAAGGCCTTTTTCTCTTCGTTGGTGATGATGTAGGCGACATCATTGTCCAGCCACTTCTTATAAATTTCCTTCGTTTCAACCCTTTGGTTGCGAGGCTTATCGGAGATGTCCTGGGCAGGTTTTCCTTTTTCAGGGGTCTGGGCGACAACCGTTATAGCTCCAACCACAAACAACGCAGCAACTACAAAACATTTCTCAGATATGAATTTCGACATAACCGTAAAACTCCATCCTAAATCACACTTATCGGAATACCCGTTCGGGATCCGTTCATTGATTTTAGACACCAATTTCTACTATTTCAAGATGCGATATGCATCCGTTTGGGTTGCTCGATCAAACCTGGTTCACCTCGGCGGTCGTTTGCCGCTTCCTCCCAAAAAACCAGGCAATAAATATCGAAACAATATAAAGGGCCATCATTGGCGTCGCGAACAGCATCATGTTAACGACGTCCGCCGTAGGGGAAACCACGGCGGCGACGATTAGGATCACAATGAGAGATATACGCCAGCTTCGGAGCAGCAGGCCGGGAGTAAGTATTCCGATCCGCGCCATTACATAGGAAACGGCGGGCATCTGAAAGATGATCCCCATTGCGAGCATGATCAATGTGATGAAGTCGAAGTAGTCAGTCGCGCGCAGCAATGGCCTGAATTCTGATGCCAAACCGATCAAATACTTAAGGGCCGGCGGTAGGAGAATATAATAAGCAAAGGCCGCCCCGCTAACGAACGAGATCGTTGAAAGACCAATAAACGGAGTGACATATGAGCGCTCGTGCTTATAGAGCGCGGGCGAGATAAATCCCCAGATCTGCCAAAGTAAAAACGGAATAGAAAGAGCAATTGCCGAATAAATAGAGACTGTGACGAGAAGAGTGAACGTCTCCGGAGCCGTTGTTACCACGAGCCTTTCATCGGCGGTGGGTTCGGTTCTAGCTTCGGCCGTTAGATCGACCGGCAGCCGAATCCCCTTGGGGATCACCCCATTGCCAGTAACTATCGGCTCGTTGGTAAAAAGGCCAAGATAGCCGTCTGGGTCCATTAGAACGACACTTGCTACAGACGTCCCAGGGGCAACCACGGTTATACCGAGCTTGGTGGAACGGTCAAAGATATATCGGCCGGTTTCACCTTCTTTCAGGCTTGTGAGCGGTGTAATTTGTTCGTCGCCGGTTAATCCGCCAAGCGGCAGCTCGCGTCTTTCGACCTCCGACAATGCCCGGCGAATCGGCACTTCGAGGAACCTGAAAATATCGTCTGATGCCCAGAAACAGAACAAAAATGCGATAACCACAATGACAACAGACTTTACGAGCCGCTTGCGCAGTTCGTCGAGATGCTCGAGAAATGACATCTGACCGCCGGCTTCCGGCTCTTGTCCTGTTTCTAATTCACCCATTGAGTTATAGCCAGTTTTTCTTGTCCTTTTCGGGCGGGAGTTCTTCCGTTGGGGCCGCAACCGGCTCTTCCGGAACCATGCCATCGAATTCCGAGGGATCTACGTCTCTGATCGCGGGAGATTCCATCGCTGGTAACGCATCGGCCGTCTTGGATCGGGGTACAGGCTCGTCCTCTAAGCTGTCGAGCTTGAACGCTTTGGCCTCTTCTTCGAAATTGACCTCGCGCTGCCATGTTTCCTTAAATTCCGCCGCTGTGCCCCTAAATTCCGACATGATCTTGCCAGCTTTCCGGGCAATCTCGGGTAATTTTCTCGGCCCCAACAGAACGAGCGCTATTATACCGATCAAAATAAGCTCGGAGGTCCCGATCGATTCAAGGATGAATAAATACATTAACTAACCTCAATAAGATAACTTCCCCGATCCGAAACACGGCCGATCATATGAGAATCTGCGACCTTCGAAAGAAGCAGATCGGCCTTTTCCGCCGGGATACTGATCAAGAGCCCGCCGGCCGTTTGCGGGTCGTATAGGGCGCTTTGCGTAAGGCTCGAAACGGACGACGAAAAACGAATATTGTCCCCGACGTATTCGCGGTTGTTCTTGTCGCCTCTGGTAAGCATGCCCTCACCGATCAACTTCAAGACATCCGGCAGCAGTGGAACTGTATTAGAATCAATAGTTAGAGTTAGGCCACTTGCTTTTGCCATTTCGAATGCGTGGCCGATCAGGCCGAAACCGGTGATATCGGTACAGGCATTAGCTCCGACCAATTGCATAGCCTGCGAGGCTTCCGCGGCCGATTTGCTCATTGCCTTAATAGCAGCCGCTTCCGTTTCGCTGCTCGCCTTTCCATGCTTTATCGCGGTATTTATGGCCCCGGTTCCGATCGGTTTTGTCAGTATAAGAGAATCCCCGGG
>JBGTBC010000232.1:0-5560 GCA_041749555.1 Pyrinomonadaceae bacterium
GTGGTTCTGCAATATTGGGAAGATTGGGCCCAGCGGCTTCGCGTCCTGCTTCAGGCTCATCCTCATTTTATCTATAGCGGAGCAAGAGATGGAGAACGACGATCCTGGGTTATTGCTATTTCGCTGATACTCGACGTTACCGCCGCGCTAGCTGTGCGTTCCGGCGGAGCGATGAGCCGGCAGGCTCTATATACCCTCAATGCCGCACGGCGGACAAGCGTTGAAACTGGGGAATACCTGGGCCTTGAGACTCACGATCGCAGCATTATTGGGACCGACGATCTTGACCAGGATCCGTCAGATCCTGGTGAGTACCTGCTTTCGACCGAGATAATTGCCGAAACCGAACTGGATAGCAGCTCGATCGATCGCGAGGCAGAATTACTGGGCATCTGGCGGCTTACTTATTGGCCCGCCCTGAAGAACCTTTCTGATCATTTACACGTCCAGATACCGAATCTGACGCCGCGCCCGAGTGGTAAAACCGTTAGCCCCATACGTGAACACACAAGCTAAGATCGATCAGTAGGCTTTATCGATCAAAATTATGGCAGATTTTGAATCATACAGTATCCACACCACTATTAACCCGAACGACGCCGAGCATCTCGGCGAGAGGGTAACAAAATACATGCGGACCGACTTCGCTCGGCTCAACGACACATTAACGGTTGAGATGGCGCTGCGGATCATTCGCAGCGAGGGGGTCGGTGAGAGGATCGTTTATTTTTACGTATTAGATGAGAATGAAATGCTGATCGGCATTGTACCGACACGTAGACTGTTGACCTCGATGCCCGGTGTCCGTATTGCCGATATTATGATCAAAGAGAATCTCATTTCCGTATCGCATCGGACCACCGTGCTCGATGTCTGTCAGATGTTCGTCCAGTATAAATTGCTTGCCCTGCCGGTTCTCGATGACGAGGATCGTATGATCGGTGTCATTGATGCCGGTATCTTCACTGAGGACGAACTTACTTTTGCCCACCGCCATCATTTTGACGATATTTTCCAGATGATCGGTTTCGGGATCTCTGAGATCAAGGGTAAATCTGCATTTGGTAGATTCCGGTTTCGTTTTCCATGGCTGATGGCCACGATGATGAGCGGCATCACCTGCGCGGTCTTGACCGGTATTTATGAGACGACCTTGGCTCAAACGCTGGTCCTTGCGTTTTTCTTGACGCTGGTCCTGGCGCTTGGCGAGAGCGTGAGCATCCAGTCAATGACCGTCGCGCTGCAAAATCTGCATATGGGGAAGCCGACCTGGGCCGGATACTTTACATGGATAAGGCGTGAGATCGCGGCGACCATTCTAATAGGAATGGCGTGTGCATTGATCGTCGGCTTGATCGCCTTTGCCTGGCGAGGCGAACTAATGGCAGCCGCCGTTATTGCGTTGACGATAAATCTATCGGTGATAACAGCCGGCGTGATCGGGGTGAGCATTCCGACCCTGCTGCATGCTATTCACGAGGAATCAAAGATCGCGTCGGGGCCGCTGACGCTAGCTGCTGCCGATATAGTCACTATAGTCCTTTACTTTAACGCGGCAATGCTGATCCTGTGACAACCCAACCTCCGTGTTTGGATCACTTAAGCAGACATTGCGGTTTCCAGGTCAACGAGTGTAGTGTGAACAGTTAGCTCATTTTACTTAAAGTGAAGATTTAGCTTCCATATTGATCCGTGACTTGCTACTATGTCGGTAATGTCCCGCCGTGACCCGATACAATTAAAAAAATTATAAAAAGTTGGAACGGATCAAATGAAAATACCGATAATTTTCGCAACCATTTCTTTGCTGTGGTTATTGCTTGATTCGTCAACGGTGAACGCCCAGAGGTTAGGCGAGACAAAATCGAAAAAGGTAGTCGTTTTAGAGACTTCTGCCAAGGTGGCGGCCGAACTTGGGGAGGCCGCGATCAAACTGGGAGCGGTGAGCGCCAGAACGACTGCCGAAACGGTCGTGGTCCCGGCCGCAAGGATAATTTGGGACCCCGTATTGACGAAAGCTGCACCAAAGGTGATGGGCGGCGGTGTAAAGCTTGTAGGAAAGGGGATAAGGCGAGGTGTTAAGTTCATCGTAGATCGCGAATAGGCGAGAGATCGCCGATCACGTCGACCAGACGGATCGATGAAGTTGACGATCGGAGATCTAATTCGTATCCATAGTGAGTTTTTCGTAATCAGCGATTGCTGCATTGATGACCTCATAGGACCCTTCGCGGCCGTAGGAGTAGGCGATCTCGCAAATATTCGGGGCGTCGGGCAGGTTCTTGTAGGTCAGGAAATAGTGTTCGAATCTCTCCAGAATGCCTTTTGGAAGGTGGGCTATCTCGGTGTATTGCTCGAAGACCTTGTCGCCTTTCAGTACCGCAATGATCTTGTCGTCAGCCTCACCCCCGTCGATCAGGCAGAAGCCACCGATCGGAACGGCCTTTAGAATTATATCGCCGCGCGGGATATGATGTTCTGATAAAACCAGGATATCGAGAGGATCGTGGTCACCGTCGGCGATCGGGCTAAAAGATTTGTGGCGTGCCATTTCGGCTATGCTCTCACCGCAATACGTTCGAGGAATGAATCCGTAGTTGGCGGGGACCACATTAGAATACTGCTGCGGGCGGTCTATCTTCAGGTAGCCGGTCTCTTTGTCGACCTCGTATTTTACTGTGTCACGAGGAACGATCTCGATGAAAACATTCACATCCTCCGGCGAATTCTCGCTAAGCGGTATACCATGCCACGGACGAGCCTTGTTTTTACGGAACATATCGATCTCGCCTTTTCTGATGCCGAATTCTATTATTAGACTTGAATGCTGATAAAGTCGAACGAGATAGCGGTAGTTGGGCATGGAGATGTTCTGTTGATCCAATTTATTCGGCCTGAGATCCGCAATCCGCTATCGGTAACTGTGGTAGATCAGTTGTTCGAAGTACTCGGTTCGGGGTCGCTGGAAGGGTATTCGACCGTGGTCTTTTCGGGAATCGGAAAGAGCTTTGCGTCGGGCGCTGATCTGCGTGAGATCGCGGAGCTTACCGCTGAAGCCGCACCGGATTTTGCCCGTATGGGCCAAAGGTTGATGCAAACTATCGCCGAATTGCCGCAAAGGTCCGTCGCCGCGATAAATGGATTTTGCTTTGGCGGCGCTCTCGATCTGGCCTTGGCATGCGGCGTCCGCATCGCGTCGCCGACTGCGATATTCGCACATCCGGGAACGGGACTCGGAATAATAACCGGCTGGGGCGGAACGCAGAGGCTTCCCAGGCTCGTCGGACGGGCCAATGCACTTGAGATGTTTTTCACCGCGTCGCCGATCAACTCTGAAAGAGCGTTTAGGATCGGTCTTGTCGATCTGGTCGCGGATGATATATTTAACAATGAACTGCTTAGTTTTGATCGCAATTTAAAAGAGGTTTTATGAGGAAATTTGTCGCAGCTCTAATAGGAATCAAACTTTGGCTGTTGCTGGTCGCGGCCACTCTATTAGTTTCGGGCAATTCGGTTGAAAGCCATATCTCACCGTTTTCCGGCTCCCCTACACCAACCCCGGCGACGGCCGACAAGATCACTCGCCGGACCAGCGATCCGTTTACAGGTGACCTCTTGAGATTCGAGGACCCCGAACGTGATAAGAATCTGCAGCCCGAACGTGTGATGGACGTACTCAATATTCGGGAGGGCAGGTCAGTAGCAGATATCGGAGCAGGTTCCGGATGGTTTACCGTCAGGGCGGCCAAACGCGTCGGGCCTACCGGTCAGGTATTTGCGGTCGAGATAAATTCGGCTTTTGTAGATCACATAACCAAAAGGGCCCAGACCGAAGGCCTCAAGAATATAAAGGCGATTCTCGGAAAGGCCGACGATCCAACCTTGCCGGCAAATTCAGTGGACGCCGTACTATTTCTAAAGTCGTACCACGAGATCGCCGAACCGGTTGCACTAATGAAGAAGGTCAAGACAACCCTACGAAAAGGCGGCCTCGTCGGGATCATTGACCGCAGCGGTGACGGTGCGGATCACGGACTGGATGAGAGCACCTTGATAAATGAAATGAGACAGGCGGGATTTGTGCTCAAAGAAAAGCATGATTTTGTAAAGCCCGACGAGATGGACTATTTCCTGGTATTTGAGGTGTCCAAGTGAAGATATTCCATTGGCTCATGGCAATTGCCGTCGTATTAATGATGGGGCAGGAGGCCAAAGCACAGGTCTTCACTTCCAGCGAAGGAGACACCTTTGAGGTACGGCTTCGCCTGCAAAAATCCACGATTATGATCGGCGAGCCGATATTTATGGACTTCGAGATAAAGAACCTGTCGACTCATGCCCTCGGGATTCTCGACGGTGGCGACTATCGAAATGAGTTCGGTCGCCCGGAATCCTACGACATAAAAATAATCGGGCCGGATGGCACGGCGTTGCCAAAAAAGCGCCTAATGACGATGGGAGGACTGGTGGGTTTTCGAAACTGTGCCGTCGGTTCGGTATTACCCATAAGACTTTATCTGCCGCATTGGGGTGAACCGACCAAGCCCGGAGATTACCGGATCATCCTGAAAAAGAACCTGGTAATCCGTAAATACGACCAGAATAATCGGAATTTTCTGGATCGAGACGGTTTTCCTGTTGAGATCGAAGAGAATCTCAAGGTCAAGGCATCTGACCGCCTTTCTATGCGATCTGTGGTAGATTCTATTGGCTCGGCCCTGATTTCGGGTGACAATACGGCTTTGAAACTGGTCCCCTTTTTGAATGACGAGCGTATCATCCCGTACATTGAAGGTGCGGCACTCACCAATCCGAGTTTGATCCGCAACCTTTCAAAATTTACATCCGATCGCGCTTTGGAGATCATTGTCCGTCGCATCTCGGACGTTAAGGATGAGATTCGTCATACTGTCTCGGCAGCATTGTCCAAGAGCATTCATCCAAAGTCGAAAGGGTTTCTGATATCAATGCGCAAAGATAGTTATCGCGGGGTCCGGCTTACGGTTCTGCATTATCTCGCGACGGTCAAGACGGCAGAATCGACGAAAATGATCCAAGAAATGGTTGATGATCAAGACCAGCAGATGGTCGGCCCTGAGGCACGCAGATATCTGGCTGAACGCCAAAATAATTTATGAAAATTCAACTTGTGAAACTGGCCCACGCCCGTTCGGGCGACAAAGGCGATACTGCAAACGTTGGGGTGATAGCTTTGAAGGACGAATACTATCCGCTCATCGTTCGTGAGGTTACTGAAGAAAGGGTCAAAGCTCATTTTGGCCCGATGGTGAAGGGCGAGGTCGAGCGGTTCGAACTGCCAAATCTAGGCGCTCTCAACTTCTTGCTCCACGGATCTCTGGGCGGCGGTGGAACTCTGAGCTTGATGACCGATGCACAGGGTAAGACCTTCTCGACAGCTCTGCTTAGAATGTCGATCGAGGTGCCCGACGCCGAGGCTCGGGAGCTTGGTTTCTTATTGAATTAAAAACAGCCAATTATTGGAGGGTAAATGATCGCTAAGATTCTCTGTACTTTCTTTATTCTTACGCTCGCTACATCG
>JBGTBC010000233.1:0-29415 GCA_041749555.1 Pyrinomonadaceae bacterium
CCATTACATGGTTCCGCGGCCTCGAATTTCAGGCTCTGACAAATGCAAGCTATGAAAACATTATCCATTCTATTGGCCCTAATATTTGGATCTTCAGCGTGTTTGCAGAATACCCAAAACCAAGTCAATGACGTTGGTAACCGTGACGCTTCACCCGCAAACGTTGACGTATCCGTTCTCGGAGCCGACGCAGGCGGCGAATCGCAAGGTGCGAGAGCCGAAGCTATCGTGGCTGAGCTTTACAAACAGCATGATGCGAAGAAGAGCCCATTCTTTCAAACGAAGGATCGGGCATTGGTCGACAGGTATTTCACAAAACAGCTTGCTGACTTGATCTGGAAAGATGCGGTTACATCAGCGGGCGAGATCGGAGCATTGGACGCTGACCCGCTCTACGATGCTCAGGACATTGAGATAAAGAATCTCAAAATAGGTGCCGCCGACGTTAAAGGTGACAAGGCAACGGTCCCGGTCACGTTTTCGAATTTCAGTGAGAAAAAGACGCTTAAATTTTCCCTTTCACTCGTCAACGAGGCGTGGAAGATCGCGGACATTAATTACGGACGCAAGGAAACGCTCTTGACCTGGCTAAGGTCGGCTCCGCCTGAAACCGCGATCGACGTAGAACTTGGTGATTTCAGTGGAAAGTACTTTGTGGGAGAGACAAGCTGCACGGTTGAATACAAAAACAAAGGCTATGCCGTAAAATGGGCCAAGGGTAGCGGCCTGGAATATTTTGCGATGATGGACGGCAATACTTTTACCTCTTCGACCGACGAATCGGAAGCCAACAAATTCGTATTTGATGATGATGAGTTAAGCACAGGAACATTTTATCGGGCGGATGGTAGAACCTTTGCCGTTCGACGAGCTAAATGATTTGATCCAATTTCACCGCACGTCTTTTCTGATCGGCAACGTTCCGTAACATACAGACAGATAATAAGATCCACAATATATTAAGAGATCGGTTCGCTAGCCTCAAACGAAAGCGGACAGGGGGATTTATAAATTGGGATCGTCAAAGCGACTTAGCGAAAATATAATTTGCAGTTTCGAACCGGGCGGCGGACCCATAATCGCAACGGCTATCCACGATGGCCACGCGCTTCGCCCCGAGGTCGCCGAGTTGATCAAACTCAGCGACCGCGACCGGCTTCGCGAAGAGGACCCTTACACCGGACGTTGGGTGAACGTGGCCGACACGCAGATAGTCGCTTTGCGCTCGCGCTTCGAGATCGATCTGAATCGTCCACGCGATAAGGCCGTCTATATTGAGTCGGAAGATTGCTGGGGGCTGGAAGTATGGCATAAACGGCCGTCAGTTGAGATCGTGGACCGATCGCTCGAGTTGTACGACATGTATTATTCCCTGCTGGACTCTCATCTTACGGAAACTCGATCAAGATTCGGGAAGTTCGTTGTCCTGGATATTCACAGTTATAACCATAGACGCGATGGGCCTGACGCACCTGCGGAATCCGCTGACGAAAACCCTGAGGTCAATATTGGGACCGGTTCGCTGGATCGCCCCAAGTGGGGGCCATTGGTCGATCGGTTCATGGACGATCTAAGGACATTCGATTTTAATGGGCGCCGCCTGGATGTGCGTGAGAATGTAAAATTTAAAGGCGGTCACCAGGTAAAGTGGATACACGAGAATTTTCCAGGATCAGGTTGTGGATTGGCGATAGAATTCAAAAAGTTTTGGATGGATGAATGGACGGAGCAGACCGATGATGAAATGATCGATGCGATCAGGGCTGCATTAAGCTCCACGATCCCCGGACTACGCGAGGAACTGAATAGAATATGATCCGTGCCAAAACCGACAAGCAGAAGGGCCTTATCGGTGAGACCGCCGGGATCCTTCAAAGCCTATCGGACGGAACGGCGATCCGCGAGGCTCTGGCCGAGGGCGGCCGGCTGCACATCGATCGGCCGCTCCCATTTCTTTGCGTTTATCGCAAGCCTCCTGAACACCCTGACAAGGGAACGGCCCATCTCATCATGGGCGAGGCGTCTTACCTGCTCGCCCCAGGCGACGCGAGATATTCGCTCGAGCTGAAGGATCTCATCGGATCCGTGTCGAAAGCCTTGTCTGATCAATTCGGTGCATTTCTGATAATCGAGATATGGGCCGGAGATATCGGAAAAGAAAATGCGGTCGGTTACTCGACCGGATCGAAAGCAACATTCCGCATATTTACAGACCGCTCTGAAGCCTTGCCGTCGACCGTTGAGATCCTCGAGGAAAAGCTTGAAGCATTGAGAATACGTGACGAGGTCGAGATAGTGACGGACCAAGGGGTTTCCCCGGCGGGAATGGAGCCTTTGCTGAACGCCGAAGAAATTCGGAAATCGAGCTGTCTGGTGATCGGCGTCGAGGTGTTTCCGATCTATCGCGACGCCGAGTCTGGCGATATTTATCGTTCGATATTGTCAGATCTGCGACGTGAATTCTCTAAAGTCCTACAGCACACGTTCTTCGAATTTGTCCACGTGCAGACGCCAGAGCGTCCTACGCATCCTCAGATGCTGGGACGGCGCTCACTCGTCGATGCGGTTTGGGCCGCCGATGCTGAACTCTCCGAGTTGAGCGATACATTTAATTATCTGCTGGCGGTAACGCCGGTAAATTCGACGGAGGCTTTTGAGGAATTTAAGAAGTCTGGTTTCGAAGATGAGCCGGTCTTCCATTATCGTCTGCTGACGATAGATCCGGAGGACCTCAAACGAAAGCTTTATGCCATTTCGTTCGAGGAGATCGAAGACCCGACCATGGCCTACCTCCTCAGGGACAAACGCATCGAGCTCGACCGGCAGATCACGTTGATCGAAGACCGCAACACTCCTCGGTTCCTGTACGAGAGCCTTCAGCTTTTTCCGCCTGTCGAGGATGCACTGATGAGCCTTGCAAAAGAGATCCTCGACATTTCCAAAATACCCTCCGGCACGAGTGATCGGTTGGGTGCGGCTGAGGTCAAGGAGCGGGCTGTCAACGAGATCGAATATTACAGAGAGATCTACCCTGAAATGACAGCGACGGTTGAGATACGAAAAGATACGCCCCCGGGAATGATGGTTTCGCACGATAAGCTCCTGATTGGGCACAATACCCGTATATCTGCGGCACGAATAAATGCTCTGCTTCAGCACGAGGTAGGGACCCACCTCCTGACTTACTTCAACGGACGCGCCCAGCCATTGAAACTGCTTTACTCGGGGCTACCCGGATACGAACAGCTACAAGAGGGACTGGCTGTTTTTGCAGAGTATCTCGTTGGCGGGCTTACGCTTGGACGGCTGAGGACGATTGCGGCCCGGGTCATCGCAGTTCATAGGTTAACAACCGGACACAACTTCGCAAGAGTTTTCGACGAATTAAGAAGCGAATATGGGTTTGGAGACCAGACGGCATTTAACATCTCGATGAGAGTTTTCCGCGGTGGCGGTCTGACTAAAGATGCAGTTTATCTGCGTGGCTTGGCCGAGATCGTGAAATATATTAAAGAAGGCGGTGATATCGAGACATTGTTTGTCGGGAAGATGGGCCCGGAGCATGTGTCCGTTATTCGCGAGCTTCAATGGCGCGAGGTCTTGGGGCCATCGCCGCTGCAACCGCGATATATGACATTTCCTGAAACGTCCGCGCGTTTGGACGCTGTTAGGGAAATGGATTCTGTTTGCGGGATGATCTAGAACCTAAGGGGCGGCCCGACACACTTAAGGTCGATTTTATGGAAAGGGGAAATTATGAAGTTCGGTTTTGTAGTTAATGATGTGCTAACTGAGCATCCGCGATATACCACTACTCGGCTTGCGAGGACGGCTCGTGAAATGGGCCACGAGGCATGGGAGATCGGAGTGGGAGATTTTGTTGCTGACAAAGATGACTATGTTCGAGCGCGGGCGAGGATGTCGAAAGCAAGGAAACACAAGGACGGCGAGGCTTATCTAAAGGATCTACTAGGTAAGAGCTCTCATCAGGAGCTGATCAAGGTGGTCGACCTCGACATATTGATGTTAAGGAACGATCCGGCTGACGACGTCGAGAGGCCGTGGGCCCAGGCGGCCGGGCTAAATTTCGGTGAGCTTGCCGTGCGGCACGGCGTTATAGTTCTGAACGATCCGGGCACCCTTTCAAGTGCGCTCAATAAGATGTACTTTCAGCATTTTCCGCCAGAGGTCCGTCCTCGAACAATAATCTCGCGTGACGTTGAAGAGATCCAAAGATTCATCAAGGAAGAGGGCGGAAAAGCGATACTCAAACCATTGCAGGGTTCAGGCGGGTCGGGCGTTTTTCTTGTAAAGCCTGAAGAGAAAGCGAATATCAATCAGATGATCGAAGCTATTTCGAGAGACGGTTACGTTATTGCACAGGAATATCTTGAGGCCGCAAAGGACGGTGATACGCGATTATTCGTAGTGAACGGCGAGCCTCTGCAGGTCGATGGTCACTATGCGGCATTTCGAAGGGTCAGCAAGAAAGGTGACGCCCGAAGTAACCTGACGTCGGGTGGATCGATTGCTAAAGCAAAGGTGGACGATCAAATGCTGCGCCTTGCCGAGATCGTCCGGCCAAAATTGGTGGCTGATGGTATGTTCATGGTCGGCCTGGATATTGTTGGCGATAAACTAATGGAGATCAACGTTCTGAGCCCGGGCGGCCTAGGAAGCGCTGAGAAGCTCGAGGGCGGGACCGACTTTAGCAGGGCGGTCATCGAAAAATTGGAAAAAAAGGTGCGTTACAGAGACCATAGTCAAAACGACAACTATCTACGCCACAGTATAGACAACAAGACTCTTGCTACTTTATAAATTTATTCCCATTCGATCGTACTGGGCGGTTTGGACGAGATATCGTAAACGACGCGATTAATGCCTCTGACCTCTGATGTGATCCGCGATGACACTCGTGCCAGCAGATCGTGAGGGAGGCGAAACCAGTCCGCGGTCATACCGTCGGTGGAGCCCACAGCCCGTAATGCGATAGTTTTTTCATACGTGCGAAAATCGCCCATAACACCCACTGACTGGATCGGCAGCAGGACAGCAAATGCTTGCCAAACGTCACGATAGACTTCGAAATTGTGTAGCTCCTCAATAAAGATCTTATCTGCCTTCTGGAGCAGTTCGACCTTTTCCGGAGTGATGTCGCCTAGTATTCGAACGCCGAGGCCCGGACCCGGAAAAGGATGGCGTTCGAGGATCATTTCGGGTATGCCGAGGTCGCGGCCGATCAGACGGACCTCGTCTTTGAATAGCTCACGGAGCGGTTCGATCAATTTGAGATTCATTTTCTCGGGCAGACCGCCGACGTTGTGATGCGACTTGATCGTAACGGATGCGCCGCGAAGGCTGACCGATTCGATAACGTCCGGATACAAGGTGCCCTGCACCAGCCACTTCACGTCGCCGATGCGTTTTGCTTCCGCATCGAAAATGTCGATAAACTTGCCGCCAATGGCCTTTCGTTTCAACTCCGGATCGGTTACACCCTCGAGTACTTTATAAAAGTCCGCCGAAGCGTCTACACCGAGGACGTTAAGATGCAGATTGTCTTTATAGACCTGCAGCGTGTCTTCGAATTCGCGATACCGAAGCAGGCCATTGTTAACGAATATGCAGTGCTGCCTTTCGCCGATTGCCTCGTGGACAAGCACGGCCGCGACCGTCGAATCGACGCCGCCGCTCAAACCGCAGACAACCCTGCCTTCTGGCCCGACGATCTCGCAGATCTTATCTATTTCTTCCTTGATAAAACTCGCCGGTGTCCAATCGCCTTTGCAGCCGCAAACATCGAAGAGGAAATTACGCAAAACCTCTTTGCCGAGCGGCGTGTGTGAAACCTCCGGATGAAACTGAACGCAATAGATTTTGCGTTCATCGTTTTCGATCGCAGTTACGACATCGCCGGTCGTCGCCGTTTGCCGAAAGCCCGGAGGCAATTGGGTGACATGGTCGCCGTGGCTCATCCATGCGTCGAGTTCGAATGGCAGTTCGTTAAAAAGCTTCGTCGTACCACTTAATACCTTGACCTTCGCGTGGCCGTATTCGCGCCGCGCGGCAGGTTCGCTTTTGCCGCCGAGATCGATGGCCACAAGCTGCATTCCATAGCAGATCCCGAGGATCGGCGCATTTACCGTATCGTAAAAATTCCCCGCGACCCGCGGAGCATCTTCGTCCGTCACGCTCGACGGACCGCCCGAGAGGATCACGCCTTTCGGCCTTTTTGCGGCGATGTCAGCAGCAGATATATGAAAAGGAAGTATCTCGCAATAAACGCCCTGCTCACGTATGCGTCTCGCGATCAACTGGGTGTACTGCGAACCGAAATCAAGAATTATTATTAATTCGTGCTGCAAAAGGATCACGCTCCTTATCCAAAGTAAATAGTAGATTATACGCGGACAAAACAGCTTTGTCAGAGGCGAGGACAATACCTATCCGATCCGAGCAACCTACGAGAGCTCTAATTGCGGTCTCCGTCGACGAACTTTGGATCCGGATCCGTCTAGATCAAAATTGCGTTCTCGACCGGCAGAACGAAGATTATTCCGTCACCTTTTTTGCCGGTATGGCAGTTTTCGCGTATCGCAGCCACTATCGTTTCTACAAGTTGATCGTCGACCGCGATCTCCAACCGCTTGTTTGGCTTAAAGGGATCAAGCGCGTTGTATGCTGCAGAGCGCGCGCCGCGGCCATAGCCCGAAGCGTCTGTTACCGTCATTCCAGGAAAACCTTCGATATTCTCGAAGGCCGTCAATATCTTTTCGAGCATGAAAGGCCGAACTATCGCGATTATTAATTTCATCGACTAATCCTCCAGAAACTCATCCTCAGCATCTTTCTCGATCCACGCATAAAGCGTTGGCAGTATCAAAAGCGTCAGCAGCGTCGACGTGATCAAACCACCTATCACAACCGTTGCAAGCGGCCGCTGAACTTCCGCTCCCGCCGATGTCGCAAGGGCCATCGGTACGAACCCCAGACTCGCGACCAAGGCTGTCATCAGCACAGGACGCAGACGGGTGAGGGCTCCCTCTCGGACCGCTTCGAGAACTGTTTTTCCTTCGTCTCGGAGGTGATCAATAAAGCTAACCATAACAACGCCGTTCAATACAGCCACGCCGAAAAGTGCAATAAATCCGACCCCCGCGGAAATCGAAAAAGGCATTCCGCGAACAGCAAGAGCTACAACGCCACCGACTATCGCAAATGGTATCCCGGTATAAACCATCAATGCCTGCCTTGCCGAACCAAACGTCGTGAACAGCATAACAAAGATCAGGAAAAGAGCGATCGGCACAACGATCAGCAGCCTTCCTGTCGCCCGCTCCAGATTTTCGAATGCCCCGCCCCACTGCAGGTAGTATCCGGGTGGAAGTTGGACGTCCTTGCCAATCTTTTGTTTTGCATCTTCGACGAAGCTCGCTACGTCTCTGCCTCGAACGTTGGTCGCAACGACGATGCGCCGCCGCGTATCATCGCGGGATATCTGGGCGGCGCCATCACTCAGGGAGATCTCTGCAACCTCCGACAAAGGGACACGTGCACCGTTTGGCGAGGTCAGCAACAGGCCTTTTACCGCTTCGACGGTTTGCGAAGCGGCTTCGTTCAATTTCAAAACTATGTCGAAACGCTGCTCGCCTTCGAATACTTCGCCAGCCTTCTTACCGGCAAATATGGATTCGACCAAATCGTTCACATCTTCGACGTTAATGCCGTAACGAGAGATCGCCGTACGGTCCGGTTTGACCTGGAGCTGAGGCAGGCCGGTCGTGACCTCGGCCTTTGCCTCCTCGGCACCCTGGATCGAGGCAAGAACTCGTTCGATCTCTTCACCCTTCGCTGCAAGGACATCGAGATCGTCACCAAAGAGTTTTACCGCTACGTCACCACGTGTTCCGGCGATCAACTCATTGATGCGCATTTCAATCGGCTGCATGAACCCGAACGTTGCGGCGGCGGGCACCTCTGTTTCCAGCTTTTTCGACATTGCGTCGATAAGCTGCTCTTTCGTTCGTCCCGTTCCCCATTCGTGGGGCAGCTTAAGCATTACAAAAATGTCACATTGATTTAGGCTCATCACGTCATTGGCAACGGCCGGGGCTCCGCACTTCGAAACGAGTTGCCTCACTTCCGGGAAAACTTTTAGTGACCGCTCTATCTCTGTGGTGGTTCTCATAGATTGATCGAGCGAAACGCTTGGCAGCATTACCGCCTCGATCAAGATGTCGCCTTCATCGAGCCGCGGAATGAACTCGCCGCCCAGATATTGAAAGATGGCGCCCGAGATCACGACCAAGGCAACGGCAACCGTTACAACCTGAACACGAAACTTCATCACGAAAGCCAGAGAAGGCTTATAGATCAACTTCGCCCATCGGATGAGCGGACTTTCCTTTTCGGAGACCCTGCCTCGCAGGATCAAGGAAAGCATCGCCGGAACGTAGGTCAATGACAAGATCAGCGAACCTAACAATGCAAAGATCACAGTCAACGCCATTGGCACGAACATCTTTCCTTCGATCCCGCGAAGGCTGAGGATCGGCAAATACACGATGCCGATGATCGCGACTGCAAAAACGACGGGACGCCCTACCTCGATACAGGCCTCGAGAATCGTCCGTTCTGGCGGTTCTCGTGAATTAATATGCTGGGCCTCAGCCCGCCGGCGAACAGCATTTTCGACCATCACAACCGCACCGTCAACGATCAGGCCGAAATCGAGAGCTCCCAGACTCATTAGATTTCCCGAAACATTGAATATCCTCATGAGAATTGCGGCGAACAACATCGAAAGAGGAATTATCGTTGCGACAAGCACCGCTCCTCGCCAGTTGCCAAGCAGCAAAAGCAGGACAAAGATTACAAGTGCCGCTCCTTCAAGAAGGTTGGTCTCGACGGTTGCGATCGCTCGCTTTACCAGAGCTGTGCGATCATAGAACGGCTCAATGGTCACCCCGGCGGGTAATGTTTTGCGTATCTCGTCGATCCGCTCTGCAACACGCGTTGCCACGATCCGCGAGTTCTCACCTTTAAGCATTATCGCCATCCCGGACACGATCTCGCCTTCACCTTCGGCGGTAACCGCACCTTGTCGAATACCTTTCCCTTCGACTATGTCACCCAGGTCCTTTACATAGACAGGCACTCCTTCGCTGCTGGTCTTCACGACAATATGCGCAATGTCGTCGGTATTCTCGACAAGCCCAACACCGCGTAAAAGGTATTGTTCCGCACCTTTCTCGATGAACCCGCCCCCAACCGTTGCATTGTTTCTAATTACCGCTTCGTAAACATCACGAAGTCGGAGTCCGTACGACTGCAGTTTTTCGGGGACAAGCTGCACCTCATACTGTTTAGCGTAGCCTCCATGTGAATTGACTTCTGTTACGCCCGGGACGCCCATCAACTGGCGTCGGATACTCCAGTCATGGATCGTTCTTAGATCGGTTGCCGAGTAATTACTTCCCTTCTCGGCCTTGACCTCGTATTGATAGATCTCGCCAAGTCCTGTGGCAATTGGCCCCAATTCAGGAGAGCCGATGCCAGGTGGTATCTGCTCGCGTGCCTGGGATAAACGCTCGAGAACCAACTGCCGTGCGAAGTAAATATCCGTGGTTTCTTCGAAAACGATGGTGATGTTCGAAATACCAAACTTTGAAACAGAGCGAATTTCTTCAACATTAGGAATGCCCGACATTGCGATCTCGATCGGGAAGGTTATCTGCCGCTCGATCTCCAGGGGCGCGAGAGATGGTGCTCCAGTCAAAACCTGTACCTGGACATTTGTAACGTCCGGCACGGCGTCGATCGGCAAGTTTATCAAGCTGTACGCACCGGCCGCCGCCATGATCGCAACGAGCAGCAGCACCAGCAATTTTTGAGCGACGGAAAACCGGATCAGAGCATTTATCATATTTGTCACTCACCAATTCCGATCGAATCAGTGATCGTCCTCCATCGCACTTGTTTCCCGCTGCGTCTTCCGGAGACAGCTGCCCTTGGTCACTACCTTTTCACCGAGCCGTAGTCCTTCGATCACCCGCGTGTACCCATTCAGTTCGAGACCCAATTTGATCTCACGCACCTCGAATGCTCCGGCTTCACTTTCGCGCGGGACAAATACGATCGATCTATCTCCCATCCGCTGGACAGCATCAGAGGGAACGACAAGTTCCTGTCCCGTCGCTTCGTTCGTTCCGGCGTCGAGGCCGACCTCGGCAAACATTCCGGCTCTAAGTTTGCCGCTGGGGTTCGGGACCTCGATCCGGACTTTGCCTGTTCTAGTGGATTCGTCCAATTGGGGATCGATATATGACACTCGACCATTAATCCTTCCGATCGCGGGTGAGGATATCTCGGCGAATGCACCGATAAATAGTTTCGCCAGATAAGCCTCGGGCACGCTTGCAATTACATAGACTGTTCCAAGATTTGAGATCGTGAAGACGGATGTTGCGGCCTCGATACCCGCACCGGCATTGTATTTCCGCTCCGTGACCACTCCAGATAGCGGTGACCTAAGTGAGACCAACGAAGAATCTTGGCGGTGATCGGCCGCTCGGCCAGATTCTACTGGTACACCCAGGGAACGCAGTTCGTCTTCAATGTGTCTTACATCTACCTGAGCCGTTTCAACTTCTGCTTTTGCCTCCTGCAGTTCCCTGCTTAATGCGATTTTGGACTGAAAGTCATATTCCGCTTTCGCGGTCTTATAGGCGGTTTCGGCGGCGATCAGGTCTTTGCCTGCACCGGCACCTAGTTCCGATAAACGTTTTGTCCGCTTCAGGGTCGCTTCGGTTTCTTGTAATTTGGCTTGTGCCTGAAGCACGGCTACACGGTTTTCAGCCTTCTGAACCCGTTCAAGATTTCGACGTGCAAGGTCGAATCTGGTCTTCGCCTCATGCATCTTGCCGTGCATTTGTGCGAGTTGCGGGCTTGAGATAACGGCAAGAACGCTTCCTCGTTGAACGTAGTCTCCTACGCCATAAAAGACTCGCTCGATCCGGCCTCCGACTAACGGAGTCGCCATTTCGGTGGTTTCAGGATTTAATTCAACGGTTCCGGTTACAAATAACTTCGAGATGGCCGGCCGCTGCGTAACGGCCTCAACAAGAATCTTCGCAGATGCGAGTATTTCCGGGGCTAGCCTGAGTTCTTTGCCAGTCTCGATCTCCGAGTGTTTGGGCTGCACCTGGGTCTCTGATTCCGCATTTTCCCCGGCTGTTGACCGGTTGCTTATTATCCAGGCAAGACCTAATATTCCGAATATCGCAACAATTGCACCTGTCAGGATCCATGGCACAAGAGCGTTTTTCGTTGGAGTGTCGGATTCCAAATTGTTTTCTTTAACTTGTTCTGTGATCTTATCTTCTGACATTTTCTTGTCCTCAGTTCTCGAATGTGAGCCCTAAAGCGATAAACAGATCGGCCTCCGCTCTGTATCGTTTAATATATGATTCGGTCATGTCACGACTAGCGTCAAGAAGCTTTCTCTGTTCGATCAAAAGATCCGTGATCTTTATTTCGCCGATCTCGTAAACCTTGCGAATCGTTTCAATATTCTCTCGCGAACGCGGAAGAACATTCGTTTCCAAACTGTTTAGAGCACGCTTTGCCGATTCGATCTGTTGAAAAGCAAACACGATCTCGTTCTTGATGACCTGCTCGGCGAAGGAATGCCTCTCCTGAGCTTGTCGGATCGCGATTTCCGCTTCTGCCTTTGCACCTTGATTTCGATCAAATACGGGCAAACCTACCAAGATTCCAAACGTCAGGCTGCGATTGGAATTCTGCGTATACGGCCCGGTTGGCAGATCGATCGATGAATCACTGTACGAGAAACGCGAAAAAGCCGACAAATGCGGTTTGGCTTCTGACTGGATCAGTCGCAAGCCTGCAATTGCCAATTGCTCCTCAAGTTTGGCAATACGGATCTCCGGCCGATTACTCAAGCCAACTGTGAAGCCTGTCTCAATGGTTGGCGGAAGTGTTGGAAATGTCGCTGTCAAGAGATCTTCCCGGAGTCGTAATGGTTGATCATATGCCAGGCCGGCGTAGTATTTTAGTTTTGTGATCGCCGACTGAAGCCCGCCGTCTAGTATCTGACGACGAACTCTTAGACGCTCGATCTCGGTTTGTAGAAGACTAAGCTCGAGCGGCGCGGATTCACCTTCATTGACCCTGATCTGGACAAACTCCACTGTTTGAAGATCAAGGGCAATAAGTTCATCGAGCACGGATAGCTCACGCAAAGCAGCAAGGGCGTCGGCATAATCTAAAAAGATCCGTGTTTCAAGTGCTCGCCGCTTAGCTGAGAACTCGGCTTCCTTCAACACGATCTCGGCTTTTGCCCTATCGATACGACGGCTCCGCTGGCCAAAGACCTCAAGCGGGACAGAAACACCCGCAACGAACTCGCTATCACCCGGAGTCCCGGCCAACCTGCCCGATCTCTGAGAAACATCAAGCGACGGATTCGGCCTGAGGCCTTCTTGAGTCAGACGGGCCTTCGCTTTTTCCACTTCAAGCCGCGAGATCTTTATTTCGCCGTTTGTCTCCAAAGCCAGCCTGACGATCTCTGGCAAAGTGATGCCATCGACCTGATTATAATATTTACCAATCAGCGATGTTCTGATCGAGGTCGACTCCGGGGTCGGTCCGACGCCAGTGCGAATGGATCCAGCATTTGCAGATACTATATTCGTTTGGGCCCAACTCGAATTTGCCAAAACTGTTGCCGCCAGCAGAAACACGCAAAGCGCGGTCTCCTTTAGAAAGACACTCATAACCTTTTCCTTATTCTCAATACAGGGAAATAAATACCATCGCTCGATCCGACCATCGGGTCACGACGAAGCATTGGTTTCAATTTAAGATTAGGCTATTTTCGGAGGATGGAAAAGATTGGAGAGTCCGTATCGGAAATCGGTTTTTTGTAGGTGACAAAGACGCTGCGGTTTCAAAGCCTTCGAGCGTCACCCAATCAAGAAAGCAGAATTCGACAGGGGCTTATTGCGAGCAACAGCATTCGATCGTGTAGTCAGGCAGGCTTTTATTTTCCCTTATTAGTGATGTAGGTTACTGAATCTTTGATGAGATCTTCGAGCACGTTCTCATCGATGTCAGATAGGCGTTTGATGTAAAGGCAGCTTACGCTTGTGGTGTGCTTGCCGAGCTTTTCCAGTAATGCGGGCTGTTTCGGTGAATTGCATACAATATATAAAGAAAGGTTTTGTTTTCGCGGCGAGAAGCCGGTCATCATCCAGTCAAGTTTGCGGCCGTCAGAATAAGTGATTTCATAGCTTCCGTAGCCAACTATCGCCGGGCCCCACATCTTTGCGGTTTCACCCGTCAGCCGGTTGAACATCTCGAAAACACGAAAGCCGTCGGCACGGCGCTCAGGATTCTCGATCGAGTTCAGAAAATCCTCCACACTCGCATCCGTCTCGCGAGTTTTCAGTTCGTATTTAGCCATAGCGAAGCGATTATATTCCAAAAACTCGTTTCAAGCCTATTCAAAACGCAAGTGACCGTGGAAACGGAATTTCTGGACTTTGCGAACACCGGAAACTTGACAACAAACCACGAAATTTCTAATCTTATTGTTCGCCCGCCCATCGGGCGCGCCATATTCCGCAGTAGCTCAATGGCAGAGCATTCGGCTGTTAACCGAAGGGTTGTAAGTTCGAGTCTTACCTGCGGAGCCAATTAAATCAACAAGTTACGGGCACCAGATCGGTGCCCGTTCTGCTTTGCATACGCATTTCTAATGTTTGCCTTAGGGCAGGCCTCATTACAGGCATTGATCTATTTTGGAAGGATTCCCTGACTTGCCCGCCGTCCGCAACCACTCCGACTCCTTCAAACTCCTTTCCATGAGGCCGAATCACCGTATGGCGCATCTCTAAACTGTCGTCGAGCGAAGATACAGGATGACTATTTGATCGTGATCCCGATCGATTCTAGAAACCGATTTGGACGCTCGCCGCCGATCAATGCAAAAACAAAATCATTCGGGATCGTACCCACTTCTTCCTTTGTTACGACGTTTTCGAGTACGAGCTCATGCTCTCTCATTTCTTTGATCCCAACTCCGAAACGCAGGTCAATTATTCCGTCATCCGAACAGTTGTAAAGCTGAAACTTATTTCCAAACTTAACAGTCGGCGCCAGATAATCACGGACGAGCATTGTGACCTGGTTCATATCCTCCGGCTTTCTCGGTGAGATCGCAGCACCATCCCGCACGGCTACCAGATCGACCGCGGCTTCGACCGCTACATTTCCGCCGCCAACCACCACTATCTTGCGGCCCCGAAATTGCATTGGATCTGAAAGCCCGTATTTGACCTTTTCGACCTCGTTTCCGGCGATCGTCGTTTTGAGATCTTCATTAGAAAGGCGAAGCTTGTTGGGAGCACCGCGCAAGCCGATGGCTATCACCACCCGACGCGCGAGGTAAGTTTGCGGTGCCTTTTCCGGCCCGCTTTCAGTTTTGATCACAAAATAATCACCGTCTTCGGCCTTGTTTACGGTTTTACAGCTCTCATTTTCGTTTATGATCACGCCTTTTTCTTTGAGATTGCTCAGCCAGACCTCGAGAATATTCTCCCGTTGATCGCCGGGGATCTTTGTCTGCAGTTGATCGGCGATATCACGACCGAATGACTGCATATGCTCGGCGGCGACAGGAAGAAACCGCGTACGATAGGTGTTGGCCCAATCGCCGCCGGACTTTGATCTCAGAAACCCCGCAACGCGCCGTTTTAGCTCCGTCTGTATCTTGTCTGCCAGGAGCGGAGATAACTCAGGACGCAGCGAAACCGGGATCTTTGCGATAAGCGCTTCGTGAATCTGCGGTGCGTACTCGTCGATCCCGGCGTCAAGCTGAGGACCTATATCGTCGAAGATCGCCTGATTTTCAACCGCAGGGTCTGCAGCCCCATATTTGGGCTTGGCGAGACCCAGACCGACGGTCGGAATGCCGCCCATCCAATCCTTGGTGTCGGGCTTGAAAAATATATATTTCCCTTTTGGATACAGGTCGATGGTCGAGAGGATCTTATCCTGTTCGATACCTATATAGCGAAGGTTGGCTTCCCGCGCAGCAGCGGCAGCAGATGCCCCTCCCGGCCCAATGCCGATGATCGCTACGTCGTACGAAGCTTTTGATTCGGGCGGAGCTGATTGCAATTCAGCGGCAATATAGGAGACGACGTCTGCTCCTTCTTTTACGGCGTTCTTGATGAGCGGCACACCCGAGACGTCGCCGATGATGAAGCAGCCAGGGACATTGGTCTGGAAAGTGGAACCGTCCCGCGTCGGGGTCGGCAGCGAACGCACTTCTTTGGTCGTGTTTATAACAATACAGGCTTTCGGATTTACGGGACACTCCGCCTGACAGGCGGTATCCTCCATACAAAGATCCGGTGCGACGGCGGCGGCAGTGCCGTCAACAATAGCCAGCACGTCGTGCGGACAGGCGTCCACGCACGCCTGGCAGCCAATACATCGTTCCGGAAAAATGATTGGCTGCGGATAACTCGGTCCGCGATATTTATCGAGTCCGAGTTCTTTGAGTTCCGCCTGGGTAAGCGTTCGTATATTTGCCGGGGGCCCGGCTTTCTCGTCACGATTGCGAAAGAACCCAAACGCCCGTGTCGAATCGTTAAAGATCACGAAAAAACCGATACCAAATCCGACGAGCAAAATGCTCAGCCAGCCGAACCACGACAAGCCGCCAAACATGGGCGCTCCATCCGGGACAAACGTCTGGTTCATCCAGATGAGTAGAGTGATAACAGCGAGACAGATAAGAAGGTGAAAAGCTTTCATTGGCCTTTTAATTGGGTGATCTTACTGGCAACGGCGTCGATCCGTCTCTTTCGAGCCTCTTCTGTAACGAATTCGCTCCAACGCCCGCCGCTGTAAGGATGCTGAACGTGGCACGAAATACAATTCGACGAAGCCGTACCGAACCTGTTGTCCCGATCAACTGCATCAGGAGCGGTCGTATGACAGGCGCCACAAGTTTGTCGAGGGGTAGTTCGGTCGATCGGATCAAAGCTCGCATGGCAGCTGGAACAGGAAATAAGTCCGCGGGAATCACCCGTCACACCTTCAGGAGCGGTCAACCTCGCCACATGGATAGTGTGAAAATACCGGTTCAGACGTGCCTGTTCATCCTTATCTCCTGTAGCAGAACTGTTGATCTCCGGTATCGCGTCGGCGACCTCACGAGCGACGCCCTTCCATTTCCATACGCCATCGACCACCGGATACCCATAGGTTCCTTCATGCGCTGTTCGGACCCTTTTGCCGTTGTAAGTACTCGAATTATTATCGTTATGACACTGGGCACAGCTCTCGATAGCAGTGGCTTTCATATCAAAACCAGCTCCTTGATGCTCCTTATGGCAAACGGTGCAGGTTATGCCGGCCTCCTCGTGCGCCTTTGTGTTGGAAGCATGAAACTGGTCAGCCTGGTGGCATCGAACACATGAATTTTCAAGCGGTTCGTTCGGCGTGTGACACGTTGTGCACGAATTGCCGTTCGACATGACCGCGATCGTGCTGCCCTCAATATTATCGGCGTGCGGGTTTGCCAATGGTTTGGGGGCATAAACCCCCGGATATCGGAAAAAGGCAAATGTACCGATCGCTCCGATCAAGAGAAAGGCCCAAATGAATAGTCCAAAACGCCACTTTCGCCTAAGGTCGTGGGTTGGCCGCCAGTTGAACATAGATTTCCCCGGGACAGGCTTCTCTGTAGGACGAAGAAGCGATCCCCAGTCATCTTTCTCACGGGTGCGCTTCTCCCAAAATACTTTGAGAACACCGTCGGCTTCCCGAATCGCCGGTTTATCGGCCTTGTTAGCCAGACCTGGGGCTTGAACCGAGACCTTGTCCAGTAGAGGCTTCTCAACGACCAATATTATCTCGTCGCCCGGACGTCCGACTGAGATCGTGAATGGCCCGATCTGTATCGTATCTCCATCGGCCAGAACATCGGACTTTTGAGGTTTGAGTAATCTTCCGTTGAGGGTTATGACATTTGATGCCGACAAATTGATCAGAAAATATCGGGATTCAGCGAAATTTATCCCGGCGTGGATCCGAGACACGCTGTTATGGTCCAGCACGATCTCGCATTTATCTAGGCGCCCGATATAAATGCCGTCCTTTTCGAGCTTTCGTGTCGGAACCACAAGATCGGTAAACGAGATCGAAAATTTTCCGCTTTCCTGACTCATCTATTGATTCGTGAAGAGATCTTCATCGGACGTTGAAATAGGTCACCTGAACAATGTGAATTATCATCAAAATCAACATTATCGACGTAAATAATACATGCGGAGCGACCCACAGTTTTAGCAGTTGATGCAAATAGCAAAGAGCGTCAACCCGTCGAAGCGTAGCGGCGTTTTCGACTGCCTCCATTAGCCGCGTATCGTCGGCCCGCGACATATTAACTGACGCGTCCCTAAACTCTTCGCGGGCATCGGCCAGCATCGTCTGAAGATCCTCTCGTTTGAAATATTGTCGAAAGAGATAACCAAGCCCCAGAAAGCGCCGCCGCACCTTTCTCTGGATCAATTGCTGGAGATCAGCATTAGTGGTTTCATCGGTCGCCCGAACGAGTTCCGCGCGAAGTTCTTCACGCCGGGCCTCGAGGTCTTCCAGCAGGAGAGGTTCCCGTTCGATCCGTGTCATAAAGCGGGGCACGATCAAAAAGCAAGCCGCACCAAATAAACCTGTGACGATCACCAGATCAAAAGAGATCATTAAGAAAGTGGTCATCAAACCGCCCGAACTCGTGCCGCCGTGGACCAAAAGCAGCACGCCGGCCAATATTCCCAGATAAATATGTGAGAGCATCCAATACCTAAGTGCTCCGGCCCGTCGCCTGTAGACCTGCTTTCTCAAGGGATACGCCATCACCCAAAGGATACTCGCGAGGCCCGCGAGGCCCGTAAGCCAGCGCATCGTGACCCAGGAGCCAGGGCTGAGAGCGATATCCTGTGTGTAAGCGATCGTTCCCCAAAGGGCCGATCCACCACCGATAAGTACCAGAAGAATTCCAATGACGTGCCAGATCGTTGCCCACAGATCGAATTTGTGAATATTCTCGCCTAAGGCGTGCGTGCTGCTCAAGTGGGTCAGCCCGATCGTGTTCTTGATCTCGTCAAAATATTCTCGAGGATTTACGCGAACGAGAGCACCGGTCGGGCAGTTTTCTTCGCACGAGTACGCCGCACGTTTCGCACCGGGCGGATTAAGCCCGGTGTCCTTACATAGATTGCATTTAACCGCTAGTAAATTCTCGGTTTGTATGACCGGTTCAGGCAGCTTTTGTTCGCCAAGCGAAAATGCCGAAAAAAATGATTTGACCGGATGACTGCCATTTCCATTCTTGCCGGGCCTGGCGATCATCGAGATAGCGTTGTAGGGGCATTGGGTGGCGCAGTCACCGCATCCGATACAGGTCTTCGGTTCGATGTCGATCTCGCCGTTGGGAAACCGCGCGATCGCGCCCGTTGGGCAACCGGTCAGGCACTCGGGATCCTGGCAATGCATACAGACCGATGGCATCAGTACACTTTGGACCCTGGGGCTCAGCGGCTTTACCGGACGTTCGATATGGATCCCCCGGCGGACCAACCTCGAATTGCCGTGGACTTTATGGCAGGCGAGAGAGCAGTTGCCGCAGCGTATACACTTCGCCATGTCCATCACGAGGAGGTTGACCCCGTCAACTACACCGGTCTCGATCTCGCGTCCCGTGGCCGTCAGTACACGAGTGTCGGTGGGATGCTCCGGCGCTTTGGATCTCTCCGTGCCCGACGATGACGAGAAAAAAGGTAATACTGCCAAACTCAATTCCTTGTCTTCTCGCAGCCGTGAGACGGCCACTTCGATCACCTCGGAACGCCCCCAAACAGTAGCCGTACACGGCCATTTTGCCGACCCGTTGACCGCCTCAAGCCCCAGACACGTTCCTGCTCCCACAAAATCCAGGCCGACGGATTCGTCCGATTCGATAAGAAGGTCAGCGGCCTTCGGGTTAAATTCAACCCCGCTCACGCGTTGTATCCAACCGTTCCGGACAAACAATATCCTGTTTATCGGATCGCCCTCGCGAAAAAGAACATGTTCCTTTTCATAGACGGCGAATCGAGCTGAATCGTTCAGCCTCTGGAGAAGGGATGGGGAAAGATCGAGATGGGTAAAATCCCGCAGTTCGTTGAGCGACAAAGAGAGGCCGTAATTTCGATAATTTCGATCGAGGGCCTTTCCAAATTTCGGCAGCTTGCGAAGCAGACGAATCGCGGGTCGTGTTATCTCCAGAACAAGTGCTGGGCCGCTGTCCATCGCAACCGAAACATTCGCGGTTCTCGGCGTGCCGGAAAGCAGTGCCATTTCGCCAAAGGAGTTTCCCGGCGGAACTTCGCCTACCTTTTTTACATTCCCGTTCTGCTCGGTGACGGAGGCATCAAGGCGGCCATCCACGAGGATGTAGAAGATACTACTTTCCCAGGTGTTCTCCCGAACTATAATCTCGCCGGGCGAAAACTCAAGAAGCCGCGTATATGGGCCGACCTGTTTGCCGCGATAGCTGCGGCCAAACAGGATGATATCCATGTCGAGTTCATTGCGAAACTCCCCGTTCGGCAATTGCTCGACGAGTTCCGATACAATATCGACATTTCGAAAAGCATCGATTATCTGCTCGTGCTTCTCAATTTCACGTGGCATTTCGGCTCACTTTTCCGAAGAGGATTCAGCTGATGCGCGGCCAGAAAAAATAAAACAAAACGGCAGCGGCGACTATTATGGCCAAAAAAACCATCAAGATAATTACGACGCCAAAAATGACCCATTTAATCTTGTTCGATCCCGTCGGCTGCGGCACGGCGGACGGTGCTTGTTTTGATACAGGAGCGGCCGCGGCGACGGGTTCGATTATCTCAATTCGTTTTTCCTGGGGTGGAGCCCCTTTCGCGATGTTCAGACCCATGTCCGACAGCATCTGATTGTACATCGTCTGGCCGAGCTGAACCGTATTGTCCATTTTCTCGAAGTTTGACGCCTCACGGCGTTCCTCTTCGACAAAGGCGTTTCCGCAGCCAGGGCAAAACGCCTTGGCCTCGTCAACCATTTCGCTGCACATTCCGCACTGCTTAACGCCCATTACTTATTCACCACATGACAGGTGGCGCAATCTTTTGACGTTGCGAATCCGGGCCTGCCCTTGAGCTCGGGGCGCAGCTTGAACGCAGCATCGTGACACGTGTTGCAATTGATATGGTACGCCAGCTCGTTGTTCAGATCTTTGACAGTTTTTTTACCACCGTCTGTGTAAACTGCAGTCGGCATTTCCTTGTCGTCCGGCACGTCGCCGTCCTGAAAGTGGCATGCACGACATTCGCTGACCTTTTGCTTAGACGTTTTCCAGGTTTCAAGTGTCAACGTCACGTCACGCTCAGATGTTAATAGGGGCGGTTTAAGTGCCGACTTAGGTTGATCCGTGTGATGGCATTCAATGCACGCAATAACTGATTTGCCATCCGGGCTGTAATTCTTAAGCGCGTGTGTCTCGTGATCGAAGGGCGAGTCACCATATTCGGACAAACTGTCCTGGCTGAGAACAAACTTTTTCTTGATCGATTGGCCCAACACCTGACTTGGCACTTCCCCTGTCCCCGGAGCAGCTGGTCCATTTGCAGGCGGGTCAGATGGTTTTACGTTCGAGTTCGCCGCGCCAGGCGGAGTAGGACTGGCTGCAGAAAGCTGAGCAGAGCTCGATCCGGGATCGGCTAGGCCGCAGGAAAAGGCGAAAGCCGCTAATAACACAAATACCGAGACGATGATCAATTTGGCCACGTTTTTCATATTAGTTTTGAACCCTATTAAAACCCCATTCGACGCATAATGTCAACGTTTTCATAGATGAAGCCCGCAACTGTTTGGGTTGGTCTTTATCAAGCCGCGAGCTAAGGCTCGGCGGGCGTGTCTGGTACGGTCCCGTCGGGAAGGCTCGTGCCCTGTATCCTTGACGGGCCGCTGCTTCCATGGCATCGGGAACAACTTGCGACATTGAATGGATCATTGCCTGTAAAGGCACGCCGCCCATTGTGGCACATCAGGCAATTGTTGCCCGGCGCGGTCAAATGTTGACGAATTGCGATGTTTGTCACCTGTCGCCCTTGCGCGGCACCGGCAATGACATTGTGACAGTCGCTGCAGCCGACGCCTCTATGATCGCGGTGAGTAAATATCCCCCGAAAATTGTATTGCGACATCGTTGTCCGCCGGTACGGTGCCAGTTCGTGACATACATTGCAGCTTGAAATTTTAGTGTCAGGAGTGTGACACGTGTAGCAATTATTATGCGAAGTAATGCCCGATGGGATAGATTGGCCGGGACCCGACGGCGAGTGACAAAATGCGCATCCGTTGGCCGGACGCCCCTCTCCCCGTTCGTGAGCGGCATGATCAAACTTCATGTTGAACCCCTCTTTAAAGCTGACCGGAAAGGCTTTCATCGGCGGGTCCTTTGAATCCAGGGAAGAATGGCAAATTGCGCACATCGCACGATTTTCATCAGTCACCGCATTATTGATGAACTGGCCAATATGGCACCCGACGCACGAATCGTGGCCCGCGTATTCAAGCTGGGTGGACTTTCCCTCCCGGCGGTGGCAGGAAGCACATTCAAACTCTTTATGTTCAGGTATCGTATGCGAGAATTCCGCAAAGGTAGAATCCGAATCTCGGACCGCAATAGGCTCCGGAGTTTCAGCGGACGTCAACGGTACATTAACCCTATCGCCCTGCTGGATGCAGCTGGCCGCGAAAATTGCCGCGACGGCAATTAAAAGGGCTGACTTAACCGCGTATTTACCTCTGGTCGAAGATATCATTTCACGGATCATTATCGATGGCTCGCCGGCGTCTCAAACCTGCCGATAGCCGATGTGTGGCAATAAGTGCATTGAAAGATCGGCTGCTCTTTTTTGGCGATGCTCGCGTCCCGCTGCTCGACCTCAAAGATAAGTACCTTTCTGAACATTTGATCTTCCTGCTTGGCGTGGCAGTCTTTGCAAGCCATGATCGGTACGTCAGCGTCCTTCATCACACGGATGTCATTATTCTGCGCGATCCTCAGGTGACACGACATGCAGTCCTTCTCGACATGGCCGACACGCTCGTGATTGAATTTTAGCGAATACCGCTGGGTAATATTCTTATCAAAAGACGGTTTGGTTAATTCATGGCATCCGGCACAGACTTGTTTGCCCGGGGGAAGGTTCTTGAATTGATAATGACAGGTAAAGCATGACGCGTGACTGTCAGGTGAATTCTTGAAAAATGCCGGAATGATCGGCACCTCAAAAGTATCGGGAATGATACTTCCGAGTGACTTAAGAGCATCAATTTTTCTCGACTCGAATTTCGGTGTTTGAGCCGCAGTCTGATGGCAGATCGCGCAGTTGTAGAAACTCGGCTTAACAGGCTTGTCATCCTGCTTGCGGTCCCCCGATAAACTGAACGAAGTCTTGATGAAGTGAGCAGGTGCGAACCCCGAGTCTTGTCTATTCAAGGCGATCAGGTCCTGATGAACATTATGGGGAAAGAGCGTTGTAAACTGGGTCGGACGTGACCGCACCGGAAACGCCAGAACCCCGCGGCCGCCCGTCGCTCTCATCGACGCGACCGTGTGGCAGGTGCCGCAAAACAGTCCTCCGTCCGTATATACATCACGGACGTGACAAGAAATGCAAACCGCTGCATTGCCGGCTCCATGTGGATTGGGAAAATTCGTGATGTCCGGGAAGGGCGGAAGCCTATCCCGGCGCGAAACCTGCCAATTCGGGCTAGGCAGCTTGTGACAGATCGCACAATCGGCATATTTACCATTCCTGTGTGCCGGCGTCTGATGCGAAAACGGTTTCGGCCGCCGCTGCGCGGTCGATTCCGAAGGGTATCCACCGGCAAAGAGCATAGCGGCCAGACCGATCAGTACTAAGGCTAGACGGTTTTTCATTTCGCTTCAGCACACTGCGTTGTATTACAGACCTTAAGCTCACGCTCGACGACCTCACAACCCCTGTCGGTCCTGGCCAGGTTAAGGGTCACGCTTTTTCCCGCCTCCACGTCCCTTTCGCACGACCAGACATAGCTTTTGTTTCCGATCTCGATCGGAAGCACATTCGAAAACAGATATTTAGCCTTTGGCGGCGAGCCGGCCGCAAACGGAATATCAATAAAAATGGTACGTATCGCGGCGGTGTCGGTCATTGCCGACTGGAATGGCTTTATTCCGCCGAGAATGGCGGCCAAAGCCTTTTGCTGCTGCCGGTAGTAGCCGTTTACCAGGTCGTCCGACATGTTTGTGATCAGCCAATCACGGGCGATCCCGGCCCTACCGTTAAAAAGCTTCAAGCCCTTATTGTAGGCCTCGAGAAATTCCGGTACATGCTGTTTGTCTTTCGCGTCCAAATAGCGGGGCTCCACTACACGGCAAAAAGGCGACTCGCAATTCTCACTTTGGAGCCAGCAAATGTATTGGTCGCTAGCCTTTAGTCCGTTGTAATAGCAATTTCGAGAGGTGATCTCAGCTACCTTTATCCTTTCTAACAGGGCGGCATTTTCCTTTAGGCCTCCGGCGAACATGTAAAACCGTTTTCGCGATAGCTTCACAGGTTTGCCGTCGATCTTCACATTCTTTACATTCACCTCGATATTGCCGTTATCAAGTTGTGCCGCGACGGAAGAGGGTAAAGCGAAAAGCGATACCAGCACCATGATCAAAGTTGGTCTGCGAATGCCGATCATTGCAATAAAGGATTAACGGATAAATGGCCGCGGAGGAAACTTAAGGAACGGCAATCGAACACCGCGAACAAAAAAGCGGTCTGACCTGATCGCCACGGGTGGGGCAAAATCATTGGCTCCACCTGCCGCGATGAAGTCATCCTGATCAATACCATCTCCACTGACGCCTATAGCACCGATCAACGTAGAACCGCGATAAAGGGGCAGGCTTCCCGCGAATATCTGGATCCCGTTCTTGACCTCGGAAACCGTGGTACACGGACAAGGTGCTACGGCTTGGCGCCTCCTTCGCGCCATTGAGCCGCAAACCATCGGCGGCGAGGTCAATGCCGTTTGGATCAGATCGAGCTGCAATCCGACATTGAAGGGGCTCCAGTCGACAAGTTCTGTACTGAAAGGGCCCGCTTGGGTCCCGTTTATACCGTCGGGAAACAGAGGTCGATGTAAATACCCGATCGCACGGTCGCTAAAGGCGATCGAGCCGTTAAGTGCGATCCCATCTGTAGCCGCTCTTGTAACATAATTTCCAAATCCGGCCGCGGTCAGTTTCGCGCCGGCATCTGTGCGGGCAAAGAAATTTGCGGTTCGCGCTTTTTGAACGGACACGTCTAATCCGAAGACCGGGGCGTCAAGCTGCTGAAAGATACCCAGGACTCTGCCGTCTGTATCCACAACTGAGATGGTTACGCGCGCATTGCTGCCGATCGGCTGCCGGATCCCCGCTCGGGTGATACCTGCGATCGCCACCGCATCTCCGAGTATCTGCTCGACTTCGGCCTGGGTAAGAGCCGAACCGGCAACCGTAGGGAAACGAGAACTATATTGGCCGCTAACGCCTCTAAGAACGCCCGGAACGAAGTCCGATGGCGGAGCCGAGCGGATCATCGCGGCGACAAACCCTGGCAAGCTTCCGAACGGGATCAGGTTGGCCGGAGTTGTTTCTCCGACATTTGAAAACGGAAACCTCAGCCCTTCCACAAGAATATTGTCAGCCCGAACAAGTGCCGGGGCCTCAAAGCCGCGCGCGCCGTGGGCGGCGATGATCTCTTCGAAAGACTGGTCGTCATCCCTTGGGTTCCGGTCGATAGTATAAAGTCCATCACCTTCGACTCCGATCCCACCTACTGCGACACCGTTCTTGTAGAGTGGTAAGCCCCCCGGGTCGCCCGATAAGCCCAGAGGGACCGGGGCGATCGCAATATCCGAACACGGCAGCGTAGAAAACTGAACCCCGTAAAGCGGCCCGCCTGGTCGATTGTCAATTCCAGGCGCAAAATGTTCCTGGATGATAAAAGATGCGGTCCGGGTCGAAAATGCGTTACCACCGGAGGACAGCAATCCCGCTGTTCCTGCTTTCGAATGAGAGGCTGCTGTGGCCGGCACGACCAGGTCTTCGAGACCCTGGCCTGACCGCCCGACACTTCGTATCTTTGTCGACACCGGAGCCCCGTTCATCACGAATGTTCCCAGCAGGTTTCCCTCCTGGTCCGTAACAGAAACCGTGACATTCTGATTCAGCTCAACGGCTTTTGAAACGGCCTGTGCGATAACGGTTTCTACTTCAGCGGCGGTCAAATTTTGAGATCGGGCGGCGAAAGCTACGAGCAGGACGATCATGAAAGCGGTAAAAAATTGAAATCTCTTCACCAAAAAAAATGTCCTCATGATGCGTAAGAATATCGTACAATATTTTCCGATAGTCAAGTTTTTTCAGAAATAATAAATTGTCATTACTGCAAATTTGTGCTAAAAGCACTGACAGTAATTTTTTCACAGGTCAGACGATTTCACCATTATGATGTCGGGAATACCCAGGCTGATTCTTTGGTTCGCGGTGTCGATCATTATCGGAGTCCATGCCGTCGGGGCCCAGTCGACGAGCGGCAGGCTGACAGGCAAAGTCGTTGACGCCGAGGGGAAACCCGTACCTGGCGTCGTGGTGGTAGCGACAAACCAGATCAGCAGCGACACTGAAACATCGCGATCCAGATCCGACGGCAGTTACTCTGTGCGGCTTCGAGCCGGTGCCTACCGCCTTACCGTCGAGGCTCCCTACCAGGCACGGTTCGACCGCGGGAAGCTGCAAGAATATGGCGTATTCGCCAACATTATATGCGAAGCTCCGCGACAATGCCCGACGTTAGAGAATTTGATCATTGACGGTAGTGACCGCAGTATCGATATTGTCGTGGTCGATCCCGGGAAGGCAGTATCTGACGCAGCTCCTGATACATCCCCGCCGGCGCCTTCGATCACTTCTCGAGAAGTTCGAGATCGTTGGCGGATCGAATATCCTGAGTATGACCGTTACGGTGATCGCGGGGCGCGCGGCCGCGATATCCCGTTCCGCCGCGGCCGCTGGTACAACCCTTACGACCAAAGTGTCATAAAAGGCGACCTGCCTATTATTGGAAATGACGTGTTCATGGTGCTTTCAGCTGTGAGCACTACGAACGTCGAGATCCGCCGCGTCCCGGCGAGTACTGCCGTCAGTTCGGCGGATCCCGACAGCAATAATTTTTTTGGCCGCCCTGAGAATTTATTTTTCAATCAAACTCTCCAGTTCTCGTTCGAAATGTTCAAGGGGCAGACGACCTTTAAGCCCCGCACATGGGCGTTCAAGATATCCCCGACGTTCAGTATCCCCAATTATCTCAACGCCCGCGAGAACGGTGTTGTAAATATCGATGTCCGTCGTGGTACTACACGTACCGACACGCACGTCTCGCTGGAAGAAGCCTTTGCCGAGGTAAAACTTTTTGACACAAACGACAATTACGACGCCGTGTCTGTCAGAGCCGGTATCCAGCCTTTCAATGCCGACTTCCGCGGATTTCTATATTCGGACAACAATCTCGGAATCAGAACATTCGGAGCTTTTTCGAACAATAAGACGCAGTTCAACCTCGCCTGGTTCCATCAACTCGACAAGGACACGAACAGCAGACTGAACAGGTTTCTATTTCGCCATCAGAACGTCTACATAGCGAACGTTTTTCGTCAGGACTTCCTGACCAAGGGCTACACCCTCCAATTGGTCGGAGCGTTTAACGATGATCGCGGGCGCAAACATTTTGATACGAACGGGTTTCCGGTCCGCCCCGCACTAATCGGCAGTGCCCGCCAGCATGACGTTCAGGCTGGATATTTCGGGGTAAACGGCGACGGCCATATCGGTATTCTCAACCTTACGAATTCTTACTATTTTGCGTTTGGAAGAGACGAGTTCAACCCCATCGCCGGCCGCAAGACCAATATCAGGGCCCACATGGTAGCTGTCGAAGCATCGATCGACCGCAACTGGCTCAGATTCAAAGGGTCCGTCTTCTTTGCTTCCGGAGACAAGGACCCGACGGATGACAAGGCCGAGGGATTTGATGCGATCTTTGACGACCCGAATTTCGTCGGAGGGCAATTCTCATACTGGAACCGTCAGGGATTTAAACTGCTGTCGACCGATGTAGGACTCGTTCAGGCCAACAGCCTGCTCCCGACGCTCCGTTCCGAAAAGACCGAGGGCCAGGCGAGTTTTGTAAACCCGGGAATCATGATATTTAACGCCGGTGTCGATGCTGAGCTGACGCCTACGGTAAAGGCGGTTTTCAACGCAAATTACCTCAGGTTCCACCGTACGCAGTCGCTCGAGTATGTCCTTTTTGAACCGGATGTACGTAAAGAGATCGGTTACGATCTAAGCCTCGGCGTGGTCTATCGCCCGTTCCTGATCAACAATTTAACGTTCACATTCGGCGGAAACATTCTTATTCCGGGCAAAGGCTTTAAAGACATCTATACCGACCAGGCACGCAATTGCCCGATACCCAATTTCTGTACCAGCGATATACCAAATCCGTCAAAGCCACAGTACACACTGTTCAGCCAAATGAAGCTGATCTTTTAAGCTAGAGAGGAAAGATAATAGTAATGGCATCAAAAGCGAACAATGTTAATCGTCTGAAACTGGTCATATTGTTTGTGTTTGCAATGGTGCTTGTCGGCGCGTCATGGAAAGTGGGAACGCGCGCGGAAAGGATGGATGCGCCGCAGGCTGCCAATGCTTCTTCGGCCACGCCGACACCTGCTCCTGAGCCAGCGGCCGCCCCGGCCCCGGAACCTGCGGCCGCAGCAACGCCTGCCCCGCCGCCGATGGAGGGCTGTATCAAATGTCACGGCAACATCGAACCGATGCATCGGTACAATAATCAGGGCGATGTATTCGATACCATCGTAGAAGGTAAGGACGCCCAGGGCCTTACCTGCACCGCTTGCCATGGCGGGAATCCGGCGACGACTGTTCAAAAGGACGCCCATGTGCAGCCGCGATATCCGAATGAATGGAATTGTAAGAATGGCGATTGTTCGAGCCGTAACCCCGAAAGGTCAAACACACTGATCGCAAAAGAAAGCCGTGAATTTGTAAGGTTTATCAATCCAGGTGATTTCCGCGTGATCGCCCAGTCATGCGGCGAGTGTCACAATACTCAGAATAAGAATTCGGCGACCAGCATGATGGCACACGGTGCGATGTTGTGGGGCGCCGCTCTTTATAACAACGGAGGCTATCACATTAAGGACCCGGCCTTTGGTGAGAGCTACAGCGAGGACGGCAACCCGCAGGCACTATTCCAGAGCCCCGAACCGACTCGTGAGCAGCAGGCGTTTAAGGGATTTTTGACATCAATTTCACCCCTGCCTCGATGGGAGTTGTCTCAGCCGGGAAACATCCTGCGTGTATTTGAGCGAGGAAGCAAACGGCGTCTCGAGGTCGGCCTGCCAGATAAAGAAGAAGAGCCCGGCAAGCCCGACAAGGGATTGAGTCCCCGCGGCCTCGGCACCAACAACCGCACCGATCCCGTCTATCTCGGCCTGCAGAAGACTCGGCTTCTCGATCCGACGCTGAATTTCCTTGGTACAAATGATCACGCCGGTGATTATCGGTCGGCCGGCTGCACCGCGTGTCACGTAGTATATGCCAACGATACCAGCGTTGCCGCGTCGGGATCTTACGCACCCGCCGGCAACCGGGGTTATACGCAGTCAGCGGACAAATCTATACCGCGGAACGAGCCCGGACATCCGATAAGACACGAATTCACGACCAGGATCCCGACGGCACAGTGTATGACCTGTCATATGCATCCTGGCACTAACATGGTTGCAACGTATCTTGGCCGCACTTGGTGGGACAACGAGACCGACGGTAAGGAGATGTACCCCTCCGACAAGCAGATCAACCCAAGCCAATCGGAAACTATCAGAAAACTCGACAAGAATCCTGAGGGTGCATCGCTCCGTGGTAAATGGTCAGATTCCATATTCCTGCATCAGACCGGAACCGCGGATTTCAACGCCAAGCTAAAGAATGTCCAGTTTGCCGATAGCCATGGGCACGGCTGGATGTTCAAGAATGTTTACAAAAAAGACCGAAAGGGTAATCTTCTTGATGCCGCTGATCAGGTCGTCTCGCCCGACGACCCCGATAAATTCCGTAAGGCGGTCCATCTACAGGACATCCATCTGGAGAAAGGGATGCACTGCGTTGACTGTCATTTCGGACAAGAC
>JBGTBC010000234.1:0-4322 GCA_041749555.1 Pyrinomonadaceae bacterium
GCTTCGTTAGAGCTGAAGTTGAAAGTCGCCGACGTACTTGAAACGCTTCCGGTCGGTCCATTATCGATCGTAGTTTCCGGAGCGATACTGTCGGCCGTCCATGTCCTGGTGGCCGGTGACGGGTCCTTGTTACCGGCCGCATCTACCGCTCGTACATTAAAAGTGTGCTGCCCTTGTGTCAATCCGCCATACATTGCAGGCGACGTACACGGTGTATATGCAGCCCCGTCAAGCGAACACTCAAAGGTCGCGCCGGCCTCGTTGGACGAGAATGTAAAATTCGCGATAGTGACTGTGACTGTTCCGGAGGGGCCGCTATCTATGGCTGTATCCGGGGCTATGGTATCGACCGTCCAGTTTCTCGTGGCCGGTGAGGCGTCCTGATTGCCTGCCTGATCGGTTGCGCGTACTGCGAATGTTCGTGCACCCTCGGCCAGGCCGTTGTAGTTGACCGGCGATGTACACGACGAGAATGCGGCGCCGTTAAGCGAGCACTCGAAAGTGGCTCCCGCTTCATTCGAGCTGAAAGTGAATGTGGCCGAGCTCGACGAAACACTGCCGCTCGGGCCGCTGTCGATCGTTGTGTCAGGTGCGACAGTATCGACTGTCCACGTCCGCGAAGCCGGTGTCGGGTCAACATTCAAAGCGGCATCTTTTGCGCGTACCAGAAACGTGTGCGAGCCCTGCGACAACGAGTTGTAAACAATGCCTGATGTACAAGCGGTAAACGCCGCAGCATCGAGCGAACACTCGAATGTCGAGCCGCCTTCATTTGACGAGAACGTAAAAGTAGCCGATGTAGAGGGGACGATACCTGACGGCCCTGTGAGGATCGTTGTATCCGGAGCTACCGTGTCGATGACAATGTTTCTGTTGGCCCCGAGCGAATTTGGAGCTCCGGGCGCCGGCAGGGTGAGGGTCGCGGGCGTTCCGCCGAAACTGTTTATCGTACCGCCATTGAGCACCAGCGCACCGGTGCTTGTGTAATCGAGGTCCGCGCTGGCGTGTCCTGCCTGGACCGTATAGGTGAACGTAAGCACGGCCGTGCCGCTTCCGCTAGAGTAATTGACAGGGAATCCGGCTCCGCCCGTGGCGAGTCGCAGAGTAGGCGGACCACCTGTAACCGTTACGGGAGCACCAAAGGTTACCTCTATGGGAATAACAGCCCCTGTGCCAAAGGTCCCGTTTCCTCCAGAGGAATTGACGTTCAAGACCGTCAGCGATCCGGCGACGATGCCCCAGCTAGGCGAGAAATCGTTTACTGCTGGAAACACTGTTCGGTTTGTCTGATTCGAGCCGTCAACGTTCATCGTATAGATCTCGAAGTCCCCGTGACGACTTGTATAAAACGCGATCGCGCTCCCATCGGGAGAAAATGACGGAGCAATATCGTTTACATCAATATTGGTTGGTGATGTGGATGTTAACTGCGTCTGATTTGAGCCGTCAACATTCATAATAAATATCCGGGCCTTATTACCCGTACGTGCGGATTCAAATGCGATGCGGGTGCCGTCTGGAGAGAAAGTCGGATTTAAGCTATCCCTAGCTGACGAACCAGATCCAGCGCTAAATGTGAGTCGTGTTTGATTGCTCCCATTGGCATCCATTATATAGACTTCATATTGACCGTCGCGCTCTGATGTAAAGGCGATCTTTTGTCCATCAGGTGAAAAAACCGGAGAGAAATCCGCCGCGGCGTTGTTCGTTATTCGTGTCTGGTTGCTGCCATCTGAATTCATTACATAAATTTCAAGTGTGCCGTCCCTAAAGCTTGTAAAGACGATCTTTGAGCCATCGGGAGAGAACTTTGGCTCGGCCTCCGTACTGGTGATGGTCAACTCTGTCTGATTGCTTCCATCTACATCCATCCGAATAACCTTATTGTTCCTGGTAAAGACGATTTTTGTTCCATCAGCGGAGAGACTTGGAAAATCTTCGATGCCCGGGTCCGTCGTCAACTGCGTCTGGCTTGATCCATCCGCATTCATTATGTAGATGTCGGAGTTCCCGCTTCGATCACTTGCGAATGCGATCTTCCCACCCGTCGTAGGACCCGTACAGACATTAAATCCTGATGCACTGTTTCGGGGCGTGGCTGCTGATGCGACGCCGAAGTCAAATCGATTTTGATCGTTCTCAGTACATCCGGCGGATGCCCTTTTGACTGAATTCACGCTTGAAGGACTCACTGTTGGCAACGCACCTTCAAAACAATTAGCCCCCCCGTAACCGACGAAATCTAAGATCGCACCGCCTGTCGGACACGCGCCGATCAGAGTTATGGTATTCGTCACCAGAGCAACTTTTCCTGACGAAGTATCCATCGGGATCGCTCCGACGAAATCAGGCGTCGGCATGGCAAATCCCAATGCTCCGGAAGACGCCTGTTGGATCAGTAGATATTGTCCCGGCTGCATCGTCACAGCCGGCAGCGCCGTCGTATGTGTCCACGTGCTCGCACCGGCCTCTGAATATTGCACCGACCAGCCATCCACATTTACTGGGGCGGTGCCGCGATTAAAAAGCTCAATGAAGTCATGGGTGTAACCAGCTTCCGACATTCCACCACCACCATAGATCTGGCTGATGACAATATTTGGCGATACATCGGGCGCCGTGGGGCTCTGAATGAGAGTGTTTTCGAAAAAACTAGCGTCGTCAGAAACAAGCACGTTCCGATCCGTACGCTTAGGCATCGGGAACCTACGCACACCGAGAGACTCCAAATTATCCCGGCTTCCGGTTGTCGCGGTGCCGGGAAACAGGTTTCCCGGAGCGATCTTTCCGGACGCAGATGGAGTAAACACCAAAATGCTTAAAAAAGCTATGGCTGCGAAAAACGAAAAAATGGTAAATCTGGACATATAATTAGCTTTGTGCATTTTGGGTTTAACTCTGGGGAGGCAGAACTTTATTCCTTTCAGAAACTTCTATTTATTCCAAAAAGTTCTATTAAAGATACATTTCTAGTTTTATTAACGAGGTGGATTGAGTATAGAAGTCAAAGCCCCGAAATGTCAAGATAATTCATACCAATCCGCCCTAAAGCACACCTAAGAAACTCGCGCTCTTAATGCAGCTTTTTTGCGTTGTAATGCCTCGAGTTGCAGCCGAAATTTGCAGATCGACCTCTGTAATCAGGCCTTATACGAAAAGGGTAACCCGGATCGCGAATCTGCGGCACCAATGCCATTACATGGCGGAAAGACTCGGATCCTGACCGTCGTAAATTCGTTGTAAACGCTGTATTGTCCGATCAGCCGCGCAGAGCTTTATTATCGTCCTTCAGTGCTTCCGTCGAGTCCCTTTACCCATTCGAGAAAAGAATCTTCGTAAATGAGATAGGTCCCGAGGGGTGACGGCCGCGGTGCGGTTTCGAACGTGCCTTCCTCGCACATCCGCAGTATTGATCGTCGTGACAATGGCGGCACGATTATTCGGTGGATCCGTATCAGGCGTTCTACTTCGCTGATCCGAAGCATGGTTCGAGTAGACAAATCTGCTAAACGTTGTGTGGTTTTCATATATGTAGAGTGTAAGTTTATCTATTTTTTATTGGTCCAGAGGCAGCGGCACTGACTTTTCTACGCCAAATGGTACAAATCACGCCAAATCATACAAATCACGCCAAATCATACAAATCACGCCAAATGGTATTTCTTTTTGTCATAGTTCCCGCTAACCTCGAAATGTCGGGCGGTATGTAAGCGGCGAAAGGAAGCCTCGGCCAACAGTTTTGCTCCGATATCGCCCGACTGTTATAAAATATCAAACATTAGGACAATAGCGCAAGATACCTGCTCTGGATTTCTGCCTTTGGTCAATAAGAAAGTTAGCCGCTAGCCCAAAACAACGCGGGGATCATAAAACAACCAATGAAATTCAACGAATTCGACAAACTCAAAGCCATCGCGATCGTCAATGTGTTCGAGACCTCACGGCCGTTCGGCAATTATGCAGCGCTCGCTGTGCTTGATGATGGTGCCGGGATCTCCTATGGGATATCGCAGTTCACACATCGCTCCGGCTCGCTCCTCGATGTCGTCGAGGCGTATCTGGCCGCAGGCGGCACAAGCGGGGCCAGTGTGATCCTGGAGAAACTTTCGCTGCTAAGGCGGCGGACGCCATCGGCGATCAAAACTCTGGCGGCCGACACGCGGTTTAAGAACGCACTTCGGATGGCGGCTGCCACACGCGAAATGAAAGAGGCACAGTGGCACGTTACAAGAGAGCGATATCTGGCTCCCGCGATAAGGGAATGCGAGCATCGCGGTTTCGTACTGCCTCTTTCGCTTGCGGTCATCTACGATTCGATGATC
>JBGTBC010000235.1:0-3938 GCA_041749555.1 Pyrinomonadaceae bacterium
GCAATACTTTAACGATGAATTTAGCGATCGGATCTACCAGGGCGTTACTAACGGGGCGATCGGTGAAATGAGTTTTGCTTTTGAGGTCCTGGACTTCCACTATGAGGAACGCGACGAAAAGCGGATCAGAGTCTTGGACAACATCGCCCTATTCGATCTATCGGATGTTAATTGGGGTTGTAACTCTTACACCCTTGCAGTTGCTAAAGGCCCGGCTGTATATTCAGCGGCCAAGATCAATGAATTGCAGTCCCTTAAAACGAATGACCTGAAGCTGAAGGAGCTAGCGGCCCTGCGAGATTATAACGACCCCGCGACGAGGAAACAGGTTAAGCAAATTAGCGATCTCAGGGCATTTCATGCGAGCCTCAAACCGCTGCCAAAGACCAAAGCCGGACAGATCGCGGCGAACACTCTAAAGCTCAATGATCTCAGACTTACGGCGAGCCGCTTCAACGTTAACGATATGATTCGACGGGCAAGGCGTGAAACGGTAGGTTAGTTTTACCGTGTTTTAACAGATTTGAGCAAATATGCCCAAAAAGGTAGTAAACAAAGAGAAAGCCCTGGCAGCCCTGTTGAATAACAGCTCAGTTGTTGCGGCTGCCAAGGCTTGCGGGCTTTCTTCCGAGACGTTATACGGGTACTTACGGGACCCGCAATTTAAGACGGAGTATCGGGAACACCGGCGCGAGATCGTGGAGGGTTCGATCGCCTACGCTCAAAAGCTCACGGTCGAAGCCCTTGCCACACTTCACAAGTTGCTTAATTCTAAGGCCGAACCGACGCAGCTAAGGGCGGCAAATATCATTCTTGACTTTGCGGTGAGGGGCACGGAAACGACAGATATTTTAGAACGACTGGAGGCATTGGAAAACGTATGAACATTGACGCGAGACTGACAAAATTAGAACGTGAGAGGCCATCTATGCCCGGCGGGTGCCGGTGCTTTGATGATGAAATGACAAAGGCGGCGGAGGCGGTCTATGCAGGCAAGCCAGCGGATACGGTTGGGTTTAGTTCACATGATACAGCTTGTCCAAAGTGCGGCGGACCCGTTGCGGATCGGACCAGGGAATATTTAGCAAGGGCGGAGGTTATTTATGGGTAAGAATTTTGAGACAAGGTTAGACAGATTAGAGAAGATTCGGGGCATTGCTGGATTAGGCGGGGGTTCGTGCAAGTGCGGACATGAGTTAAGGTCCAAAGATGCCGATTGGTTAGGTTTCCCCCCGGTTGGTGACTTCGATCCGCCGACTATTTGCCCTAAATGCGGCAAGCCTAAAGATAGAATTATTATTCAGGGCGTTGAATCCGACATACCGGACCCGAGAAATGCGATTCCTTTTTCATAGATCGAGCCTGGTGATCGTCTCATTCTTACGCGCCTTTTCGTAATTGTATGTAGGAGCGGGCTGCACCTTTGCAGCGGGTGGAGGGGGTGCCTCGATCTCAACCTTTCGAGACATGTCACACACTACAAAGAAACCCTCAACGGCTCGGGTAAAGACATAAGGCAGAACGGCCACGGCCACGGCAAGGGCACAAACCACAGCTTCTTGAGGGGCACCCCCGGCGGTTGCCATTCCGCCAACTAAGATGACGGCGGCGATGCAAACACTTACGCCAACGCCGATCCATAGTATCCCTAGAATTATTTTCATGCGTTGTTAAATTGTATTCTAAAACGACTTTGCAAAGAATCAAAGAAACTTCCGAGCGGAGCGGGCATCGAATATGAGAAAATAGCCCGAATCTGACGTTCCTAGGGGAATGGTTAGGGAAATAAGTCTATTTCGGAGCTAAAACAAACTGCCGGCAATTCCCCTAACCTGTTGATTCTAAAATGGTACTCGCGGCGGGATTCGAACCTGCGACTTCTTCCTTCGGAGGGAAGCACTCTATCCACTGAGCTACGCGAGCATGGATCTTATCGAGATTTTATCATTACTGCCCTTCACGCGGAACGATCGTAACGGTCTTGATCCTTACGGCTTCCAGCGGGCGTTCACCTTCTTTTGGCTGAACGCCGGCGATCGTTCTGACGTTGCCCATTCCATCGATGACCTTTCCGAAAATGGTGTATCTGTTATCAAAGCCAGCCTCTCGTTTCAGAGTAATAAAAAACTGAGAATTGGCCGAATCAGGGTCCGGTCCGCGAGCCGCACCAAGGATAGCAGTGTCGTATTGTATATCGGAAAATTCAGCCGGAACGTTAGGTTTGTCGGATTTGCCCGTACCGTCGTTCCGAGGATCTGAATCTTTCGAAAGCGGATCACCGCCCTGGATCACCGAAGGGTTGATCCGGTGAAATGTAGTCCCGTCATATACTCCTTCGCGGGCGAGTTCCTTGAACCGCTCGACCATTTTTGGCGCGATATTGGAATAAAGCTCCATCTTAATGGTGCCGTAGGCGGGCGTTTCCATTTCAATTACAGCCATCTCGGCATCCGCAATCGGAGCTACGCCTCTTTTGACCTCTGGGGGCGCATTTTTGTTTGTGTTTACATTCTTCTGATCACCGCTGCAAGAAATCGTCAGGGCCGAAATTACTCCAACCATCAATAGGATTGTTATGTGTTTCATATTTTCATTATCTTAGAATATTTTTTCGCTATTCAGAAGAATCGTCACCGGGCCGTGGTTCACTAGTTCGACGTCCATCATAGCCTGAAAACGACCCGTTTCGACAGATTCGACCGACTCTTGAACCTTCCCAACGAAATACTCATATAATCGATCGGCATCATCCGGTCGAGCCGCGTTGATGAAAGACGGACGCCTTCCGCGGCGTGTGTCGCCGTAAAGCGTGAACTGGGACACCACAAGCAGATCTCCGCCATAATCGAGCAGCGAAAGATTCATTTTACCGTTCTCGTCCTCAAAGATCCGAAGGTTAATGATCTTATCAGATAGGTAGTCAGCATCCGCCTCGCCATCATTAACCGATACACCGAGCAAAACAAGTAAGCCGGTCCCGATCTCTCCCGTGGTCTGCCCATCGACAGAAACCTTAGCTCGCTTTACCCTCTGAACGACCGCCCGCATTCAAGCCGAGCCATCCTCGATATACACTCGGTTCATAACGATCGGGACGAGCGGTTTGTCATTGGGATTGCGCTCGACTGTTGCAATCTCATCAACAACGTCCTGCCCCTCTATGACCTTGCCGAATTTGCTGTAGCTAGGCGGTAGACCGTAATCGACATGCATGATAAAAAACTGCGAACCGTTGGTATTTGGCCCTGAGTTCGCCATCGCGACAGTCCCTTTTTCGTAGGGTCCGGCGTAAAGGGCCGATCCACGCTCGATCTCATCGTTAAATTTGCCGCCCCATGCAGATTCGCCGCCGTATCCCTCGCCGAGCGGATCGCCGCCCTGGATCATGAAGTTCGGTATCACACGGTGAAAAATAACCCCATCGTAATAATTCTTTTCAGCCAAAAGGCGAAAGTTCTCGGTTGTTTTCGGAGCGTCCGTTTCTAACAACTCAAATTTGATCGTTCCCTTATTTGTTTCTAATACTGCAATTCTATTTGCCACTCAATAGTCTCCCTAGCTCAAAATAAAACGTTCGATCGCTGCGGCAACTCCGCCCTCATCGTTACTTAAAGTTGTATAAAATTCACCGCGTTCTAGCAACCCGGGGTCTGCATTTCCCATTACGACCGCGGTGCCGGCGTAATCGAGCATCTCGAGATCGTTAAAGTTATCGCCGATGCACATAACGTTTTCGGCGGTTAATCCGTTCAGCTCGGCAAGCCGTGAAACGCCGTGTCCTTTAGAAGCGTCGGGAGGCAGGATATCGAGTAGGGTGAAATCGAGCGTTGGATAGATCGTGGCGAGGATCGTAACATTGCTCTGGAATTCGTCATTGAGAGTCGCTTCGAGTTCGCGCATCGAGTCGCAGTTTCCGGAGAACGAAATGTGGACGATCT
>JBGTBC010000236.1:0-5680 GCA_041749555.1 Pyrinomonadaceae bacterium
AGCCCTCTGGTCCGAGCGGTTCGACGTTGAGACACTCGAAAAAACTCGAAAACGGATGGGAACTTACTCATTCGCTGCCCTCTACCAGCAAAAACCTGTCCCGACCGAAGGCGGACTATTCAAACGTGCGTGGTTCACAAAAAATATCGTCCAGGTGCCGCCGCCAAATCTCGATTGGAAACGCGGTTACGATCTCGCTTTCAATGCAAATCCCGATTCCGATCGTTCTGCGACGTTAAAAGTCGCTTATGATAAAGACGGTGTGCTCTATATCGACGGCTGCTTCCGCGAAAGGCTCAATTATCCTCTCCAGCGTAGATTGCTGATGCACTACATCGAGACTGAGACACGCACCGAACACGGCGTCGAGCTTTCCGCAAACGGCCACGCCATACTTCAGGACCTGAGACACATGCCGAAGCTCTACGGCCGAAAGTTCCGAGGAGTAAAGGTTGAGACAAATAAACTGACCCGTGCTCTTCCATGGATCGCCCTCGCCGAAGAAGGCCGCGTCCGCTTAGTAGCCGGACGCTGGAACGAAGAATTCATACAAGAAGCCTGTTCCTTCCCCCACGGCCGCCACGACGACCAGATCGACGCCGTTTCCATCGCCGTCCGTATGCACGGAGAGAAAAAGGGTAAGAGATTCTGGACGTTCTGAACTGTCAGAACCGGGAGCGCTAGCGACTGGGTTCTTTAGTTAGTAGATATTTGACAACTTATGCCCAGCCCACGCGGCGGCAAGGGCGATCCCCAGCCCAAGCCCTTTACCTCTTGCTCCGCGGCTGTTTGCCGTCGGTCAGAATTACAAAATCGCCCAGATCGGTGTGTTTGGCTGGATTGAACGTCTGAAAATCGTCCTCGTAACGCATCGTAACGACCATCGCCTTTGCTTTCCTGCGGTATTTCAGAAAATGTTCCACGGTGCCCAGACGGCTCTCGGTGTGAAATCCACCGTTCAGGTGAATGACTAGCGGCTTTTTGTTCTTTTTGACAAACCTCGATACCGAATCCGCCATCGTCGCATCCCACAACGACTGAGATGCCAAAATATTATCCAGGCCCATTCGAGCCTCGGCGCTCGGGCCCATCAGGGCCTTGAATTTTGCCGAATATGCGGCCGACGGTTCACCGAAAGGCAGCGGGGCCATCCATTTCTTGGCATTTTTGCTCAGCCGGTCGAGCGATTTGCGGCCGTTTCGCGAGACCATGTTTATATATCTCCGCGGGGCATTGGCCGCGATCACCGGCAGCGATCGTGCCTTTGCCAATTCGACAAGCGGGCGATAGTCGGTCTTGTAATTTCCCCATGGCCTCGAGCTCGACATCAGATGGGCCTCGCTTATGTGATTCGCCAAATATTCGTCGATCACGATCTGCACGTCACGCTCAAACATCTCAAGCGACAGTGCCATCCTCCGCTCAGCTCCGTATTTCGCCACAGCTCGCTTAAATATCTCAAACTGGACCGCGTGGCCGACGGCATCATCGTGCAGCTCGCCCAGAAATACGGCGTCATTCATACCGACGGCGGCCATTACGGCCTCGATATTCGATGGATTTCCCTTGCTGTCGAAAACGCGAAACTGCTCTTCGTTATAGGCGACCTGTCCAAAGGTATTCATGGTCAAAAGCAATAAAAAACAACTGATCGAGAGGATCTTAATAGACATATATGATTTGCGCGGGTTGAAACTATGTGCAATCAAATATTACACCCTTTACCAACGCTGTAACAAAAGGCCCTTCGCGTGGGCGAAAAAAGAGCGGCCACGGAGCCGCTCAGATCGATCGGAGGATCGACAAGATCATTCCAGAGCGATCATCTCCACAGACGTTATTCCGTTTGAGGGTGAAACACCGACCGAAGCAAATCTGTATCGTCTGGATTGTGCGCTCAGGGTATAGCCCCCTCCGACAGCTAGGCTGCCAAATTCAAAATACCCGAGCGAGCTTGAGGTTGTTCTCTTCACGCCTGTCGGGCCGGTGATCGTGACCTGTGTGTTCCTCACTCCCTGGCCCGCGGGTGTTATGAGCCTGCCGCTGACGGTATTTCCATTTCCCGATGTAACAAAAACGCTGCCGTCGATAGCATTCGATTTGGTCTTCCCGTCATTGAAGCGAAAATTCCGTACCAAAAGCTGCGAATCCGTTCCAGCACCCCCCGCGGCTGTGAACCGTAGATTGGCGTAAACACCATCACCAATAACACCGAAGACATCATATACCGCAACCTTGAGCAATCCCGGCACCGGGACGTTGTAAATGACACTCATGCCGGCTCCCAAGGTACCTGCGAGATCGGCCGCCTGTGCGGCGGGTGTGACGACCGCGGGGTCATATACGATATCGAATTGATACGACCTCACACTCACGCCATTCAGATCGTCGATCCGCAACGGTACGACCACAGTCGAGCCCGATTGTGCGTAAATATTTGGTAGGCTGACCGATACAGGATCTGTTGCTTCCGCGCCAAATTGCTGAAGGGTCGGTTCCGGCGGCGCTCCCTCAAAGTCGCCATTTACATCTCCGAAAAGCAATGCGTCATAGTTCTGAATAATGTCCGCGGTAACCGCACCATGATCGACGCTCGACGGTGTGAACGTCCATTTCCCGCTCCGATTGCCGGCATCCGGCAAGCCGACTACCCACCGGGCGATCAGCGTTGCGTCGTATGACGAGACCCCCGCGACGCCGCTGACGTCAGCCGCGGCGATCTGGTGGACAGTGAAATCGGGTTCGAGGCCGACAACATAGCGTGCGACCAGCGATGCATCGTCGATGAAGACCCCGTTTGGCGCCGTGTAAACCTGGTCTGCCTTTGACGGCGTCACCGTGTAAGGCCCCGCCCCAAAGCCCGATAGCGTATATTTGCCATAAACACCAGTCGAGCCCGATACCGGCGGATCCCCCGCCGCATTAAGATCAACGTCCGGAACCAAAACATCATCCAGCGGCACCGGACGGTCGATAGTATTCTGCAGCCTAACGGTCCCGCTGATCGAGATCAATTTAAATTCAGCGTCTACAGTTTTTGCGGCGTCCATTGTCACGACACAGGTGCCGGGGCCGACGCATCCGCCGCTCCACCCGACAAACTTCCAGCCTGTATCCGCAGCAGCGGTCAGCGTAACCTGCTCATCTTCATCAAAATCTGCTTCACAATCCGAACCGCAAACGATGCCCGCCGGAGCGCTGGTGACCGTCCCGTTACCGCTCTTCGTAACGGCAAGCGTGAATTGCCCAACCTCCGGTGCCGTACCATTTCCGGTCAGGTTTATGTCGAACGGGTTCTCGTCAGAATCGTTATTGGTTATATGTATCGCCGCCGTACGTGTGCCCGTATCGGTTGGCGTAAAGGTCACCGTAAATGTGGTGCTCTCGCCTGGCAATATCACTTCGTCCGTGTCGTCCGTATCGACAGCGAACTCCGCAGAATGCGTACCGTCCTTAGCAAACGGCTTCGTTACCGTGAGGTTGGCGTTGCCCGTATTCCTGATCGTAAACGTCCTGGAAGCGCTTGATGTTAAAACAGTCTGATTCCCAAAATTCGAAGTTCCGTCATCAGGAATATCCACACTGTCCTCCACCGCGATCTCGGGAGCAGCAGGCGGCACCGGAGCCAGGGCGATGCCGCGAAAGGCGTAATTGGCGCCGGCAGAGGCCAGGTTCGCAAAATCTGCGCTCGTCTTAGCAAATGTTCCTCCGAAGCCGCTAGAGTCGGTGACCCGTCGCAGACGATTGTTCGAAGCAGCCGATTCAGTAACGTAAAGATCAACATGGTTTCCGTTTAGGATAGCGGTCAAACCAAACAATGCCTGTCCGGAAGCAGCCTGACCGCGATAGGTCCATGCGGATCCAGTCCATTCGAATTTTTCGATGTCCGACCCTTCGGTAACATAGAGAGTATCGAGGCCGTTCAGATTTGTTGCCCCTACGGTAGGACTCCGATCCATGAAAATGAATGAACCGCTAATTCCGGTAAGCTCGTCTCCTGTATTAATAGGTATTCCTGCTGTCGTGGAAGTAGGGGGTGCGTTCGGTGCGTTATGGTAGGAGATGGAATTCGCCGAACTAGAGAAAAGAATTCCTGCAAAAATAGCCGCGTTTCTAACGTCACCAGTCTGGACGGTTGTTGACGTCGTTGGTAAGCCTATAGCTGCATTGACGTATCGAACCCCGCTTCCACTGTTGCCGAACCCAGCGATCCAAAAGTCATCTCCATTTGTCGTTATAGCTGAGCGAGGAGTGCCTTGAGAGAATGTGCTTGAAAGGGAAGCTTCGAGAAGGACGTTTCCCGCCGCGTCAATTTTTGCCAGATTGCGATTCGCATTGGCCGCCGTTAAATTGGTTACTGAAGCGGTTCCTACCGGAGCATCAATTCCCATCAAGGACAAATAGCGCCCATCAACCGATCGATGAAGAAAGCCGCCTATTGCTGCGTTGCTCCCGGTATCCGTAAAACCTCCCTGATTATTTCCACCTGTGGTGAATGATGGAAGAAAAATCACGTTCCCGGTGGTGACCCCGACAGTTGTGAATTCTATTAGCGAAATGGGAACTGCGGCACTTGACCCCAATGGCGCCGTCCCATTGCCGATGCGGTTGATCACCAGGTTTCCCGGTGTAAACGCCGCCAGTGCTTCCGGCGGGTTTGCGGTATGGGCATCTTCGGAGGGCGGCTTTTTCCAAATAAACCTCTCCGAACCAATGCCGAAAATAGGACCGATCAGATCTACTCTCGATAGAATTTCAGACAGGTCAACGTCGCTGGCGGAGTTTCTCGCTAAAGCGGTTTGACCGATGCTTAGCGAAAAGAAAAGTAGAAAAGACACAACGAACCGCCTTGGGAAAGCGTTCTTATACATGGGATATCCTTCGAATCTAACTGCTTAGTTTTATTTCGCCAATTATAGGGAAAATGACTTTTATGTCAAGCGAAATCTATCTGCACTACAAAATTCAATTTGCTGTACCTCAGAAACCTTAAGTCCTCAGTGTCTTAATGGTGAATCTTCCCAATAATGACAACGCCAAATGGCCCGCCAAGTCGGGAACGCAGGCTGTCACTCCCCTCCTTACAAAGGAGGGGTAGCACCCGCTTCGGGTGACGGGGTGGTTCTCTCGACTACCGCCGATCAACGTGGTGTAAACAAGCACTCCCCTCCTTACGAAGGAGGGGTGGCACCCGCTTCGGGTGACGGGGTGGTTCTCCCGACTCTGCCTCCGATCAACGTGGTGTAAACAAAAAGCCCACCACGCAGAGATCTACTCCGATCATTGTCAATTGTTAATTGGATAATTGTTAATTGGCAAAAAGCATAAATTCTACGATGCACGGAGCTTCGGCTGACGGGGTGGTTCTCCCGACTCTGCCTCCGATCAACGCGATGTGAACAAAAACACCAACCACGCAAAGATCTACTCCGATCATTGTCAATTGTTAATTGGATAATTGTTAATTGGCATAAGCCCAATCTCTACGATGCTCGGAGCTTCGGGTGACGGGGTGGTTCTCTCGTTTGCCTCCGATCAACGTGGTGGGAATACGAACCTAGAGAACCACCCCGTCGGTGAAGCACCGACACCCCTCCTTCGTAAGGAGGGGAGCCTCTGGGGCAAAATGCCCCATTTCACGCCAAATCATACAAAATACGCCAAATCATACAAACCACGC
>JBGTBC010000237.1:0-5081 GCA_041749555.1 Pyrinomonadaceae bacterium
ACGCGTCCATTCGACAAGGTCGATGGATTTGCCGTCGCTTTCGGTGGTTTCATCACGAAATGACCGTGTCCACGGAACGTGGCTGTTGATCGCCCGCAACTCTTCCTTGCTAAAAAGATGAGCGTATCGCTCATTGGTCAACACAGCAAAGACCGCCTTCTTATGCACCAGCTTCCCCCGAAAGCTGTTTACCATACAGATCGCTCCGGCCCGATACGCGTCGACAAGGGCCGGATACTCGTCCATTATCGGCAGGTATTCATTGACCAGCAGGCGCTTATAGACGATGTCGATCTCGGTGCCGCCGTTTGATAGGCGCGAGCCGTTAAATTCCAGTTCATCCGGCGAGCAAATCAGCGAACGATATCCGTTTGACTCAAAATAATCGCGAAACAGCTCGAATTCCTTTTGCGTCGGCAGTCCCTTGAGATCGACGATGGCGATTACCGGTTTATCTGATGGCATGCCGCCGCAATATTCGGAATAGCAGCCCAGCAGCACGTCGAGCATTTTGGTCCTTCCCTCAAAGCCCTGCAGCGTATATCGCTCCGCAAATTTCTGCATCACCGGCAGCGTACGAAAAATGCCCATCGCCGAGTCGGCATAGGCCACGCCCGCCGGACTCTCGCCGTTAAGCTCGACAAAGCTGTAAGCCTCGTCCGTCAGGAATGAATCAAGCCGCGAGGTCGGGGCGACGTGTTCATACCCAGGGTCGATCTTTACAAGCTCCCGCTCTATGTCTGTCACGCCGAGCTCGGTAAGTACACGATCGTCGGCTATCGCCGCGTCCTTTACCTTTTGCAGAGCTCCAAAGATCGTCTCGCAAATGGGGACGATCCGCCCCCAATCGTCATTCGTGACAAAGTGCGGCCGCAGGTAAGGCGTGAGCCTTCGGCCGCCGAATATGAGTTTCGACGCTTCGAGGCCCTCGTCGAGCATCTCCTGCGAGATCCTCGCGATCTCGGGATCGGCCAGCAGTTCGTTGTAATAGGCGATCGCCTCTTTTAGCATATTTCGCCTATTTGGACATACTGAGGATCTCTTCGTACTCGTCTTTAGTCAGCGGCATCACAGAAAGCTGCGATTGACGCACCAGTTTGATCTCGGCGAGAGCCAAATTCTCCTTGATCTGCGCTAGCGTGACAGGCTTTTTCAGCGGCTTCACGGGTTTAAGCTCGACGGCGGTCCATTTTTCATCGGTCGGGTCAGGAAAACCCTCTTTCGAAACTGTCGCGATCCCAACCACCTCTTTTCCCACATTCGAGTGATAAAAAAACACCTTATCGCCCTTCTTCATTGCCCGCAGGTTGTTACGCGCTTGAAAGTTCCTTACCCCGGTCCAATCCGTGGCTCCGTCGTTTACAAAATCATCCCAGGAATACGCATCCGGTTCCTGTTTAACCATCCAATATTGCATAAAACTATAAGTGATAAGCGACGAGTGATAAACACTCGCCACTATGTTCGATCAACATTACTTTCCAATTTAGACTTCGACGTTTTAATCGAAGACGCCAGCAATCTTAGAATTTCATCGCAATCGTTGAGCATCGATGTTGCGAGCCTTTTCATTAACATACCCACCTTTCGCTAACAGTTTAAGCCAATACGAAGTTTCGGCCGCTTCCTTTTGGGCAATCGAGAGTTTGTGGATAAAATCCAACTTTGATTGCGCATATCTCGCCTCTTCAATATTCGCTCCGATGGACGTCCCGGATCGCAGAACCTGCTTAGAAAGAACGTACTCGCGGTGTTCATCGCGAAGATGCTTATAGAGGTTTATTATCCGAAACGCAAAATCAAAAGACTTATCGCGGAGTATGCTCTCTTTCACTTATCACTTATCACTAATCTCACTTCTTCGCTGCGGCCGCTTTTTTGTTCAGCCATTTTGCCCAACGTTCGAGGGCGGGGCGGAAAGGCTTGAAAAGTTTAGCCCTGAAGCTGTTCGCATTTTGTTTCTCGCTCCAGGCTCGCAAATTCTTTTCCGCAAACTGGCGGATCTGCGGCTCCAGGCCTCCCTTCTTAACCGAATGACGGAGCGTCAGGTAATAATGCTGGCCCACCAGCGAAAAGATCAGGCCCGCAAGATTGCCCTTGAACGAGCTTTTCGCCATGAACTTCTTAATAAATGTCTCGGTCGGCTGCAGCAAAGCTCCCATCGACATCTCCATCCACGGGGCCTGATTTCCCTGCCGCGGATGATACAGCCCCGGCAGGTCGCCCTTTAACGGTGTATCGAGATTCTTCAGCCGCGGATCGTTAATATAATCGACAAGCTTGATCTTCTCGACCCCGCGGATCTGCTCGACCGGAAGAAAATCCAGCACCTTATTGATGTTCTCCTCCGTGCCCTTCGGAAGCGGAAACGACGCCTTGTTCTCAATGCGTATCTTTGCGACTTTCGCGGCTTTTTGCCCCGCGGTTTGTATTGCCATAAACAGTTAGTTGATCAACTCACTTTCAAAATAAAGAGTTTCCGGTGCAATGTCCTGTTCATTAGGCCAATTCACAGTACCATATGCTATCGAAACTTGAGAAAAATACTCCATATCCTTCAATTCCCTAAATACGCCCAGTTCGAGATACGGCTTGACGTCAAACCGGCGAAAGGTGCCATCGCTGAACTTCAGATCGAGGGTATAGTTGTCATTCGCCTTTGCTTCGATCACTTTATTCATCTCATTTCAGAGGTTCAATTCTCGAAACCGCATCTCCCTTAATTGCTTTTTCCCAGTTTTTCATTAACTCGTCTCGATGGATTTCTATCCATGCTTGAACCATTCGTAGTTGGGCCCGCCGCAGATCTCCCTCCAACAGCTCGCCGTTCGGAATTCCGATGACCGCCTCATCGTCACCATACTCGATATGAACATGCGGTAATGAATGGCGCCTATTATCCAAAAAATACATCAGCACCTTAATACCGTAGAAGATTGAAATAACGGGCATCGGTCTCGTCTTACCTAGATTGTAATGTCTTGGCTATCAATAGTAAATTCCGCCCTCGTTGTGGCTGAAATGCAACACAATTGTGCAAACATTCCCAAAAACACCTCGATTAAATCTGGCCGCAGTCTTCGGCACGCGGATTGTAATAGAAGTATCGAAAGAAGCTGGACTCGAAAGGGCGCAAGCCCCCGAGGCAGCATGGGCGAAAACGCAGACCCAGCAGAAGATGAACCAGACCACGCTAGCAAAACCGATTAGAACAAACGGCGTCGGCCTTCACACGGGCGTGCATGTAAACCTGACTCTCAAGCCGGCACCTGAGAATACCGGCTACATCTTCGTCCGCACAGACCTCGACAATTTCGAAATCCCGGCGTCGGTCGAATACATCTCACACTGCGCGTACGCGACCACGCTGATGCGCCGCGGCGTCGTGCTCTCGACCTGCGAACACCTTCTGTCGGCACTTCGCGGAGCGGGCGTGGACAATTGTTTTATCGAGCTCGACAACATCGAGATCCCGATAATGGATGGCTCCAGCGAAGATTTCATCGAGCTTATCGCAAAGGCCGGCGTGGTCGAGCAAAAGGCACCGAGGCATATCCTGCGGATCCTCGAACGCGTCGCAGTAGAGATCGGCGACCGTCAAATGTCGATCGAGCCGGCCTCCGCCTTCGAGATCGATTGCCTCATCGATTTCCCGCACCCGTTCATAAAGCAGCAGTCGCTGAAGTTCGTCTTCGAGAACGGCTCATTCGGCCGGCAGATCGCGTCCGCCCGAACGTTCGGCTTCACCCACGAGATCGACATGCTCCGAAAGGCAAACCTCGCCCTCGGCGGCTCGCTCGACAACGCCATCGTCCTCACCCCCGACGGCATGCTCAATGAAACGCCGCTCCGCTTCGACGACGAATTCGTCCGCCACAAGATCCTCGACATAATCGGCGACCTCGCCCTCCTCGGCATGCCGATCGAAGGCAAGATCACCGCCAAAAAAACCGGCCACAGCGTCCACGCCTCCCTAATGAGCAAACTCCTAAAAGCCGAACACGCCTGGGAGATCGTGGAGAGCACCTAAACTGGTCACAATCCCACGATCCCAACGCGAAAACACAAGAAACGGTGCGAGAGCTAGAAGTGCTCTTGACATCAAGGGGTAACTTCTAGATGACCCCAACAAATTCTGCCACCAATTTCGTGCCCAAAGTGCCGCGGCGATAGATTACAAAAGTCACGGGCGAATCCTTGACAACGGCGTAAAGTTTCGTTAGAGTCACGGTACAACTTAGGTAGGGGAGTAGAAACCTCTGTTTGTTCAGAGGTCCACCACATCGTCAATACGTTCGCATAAATAGCCAAGCGAGCCGGTGCGTTGGGAAATATCGAGACCTTTTGCGGCTTTAGTCTGCAAGAGGTCTTTTTGTGTTTGCAGACTCGAGAAGAAAGGAGTGTGCAAATGGACAATTTCTCAATGCAGGCAATCGAAGCATATCGAAATCAGACGACTCGCGAGCGAAAATTCGCGGGTTATGCCAGACGAATACGCCGTCTCATGCAAGCTACGGAACGCACGTCGGACGCAGCATTCTTGCTGATGCTGACCCCGATGATCGAGGTTGCCTGGGTCGATGGCCGAGTCGGAAGGGCTGAACAAAATGCGATCCTGAAGACGGCGGAAGTTTACGGGCTGCTGCGCGATGACGGAAATTTCGTAGAGATAATGACCAGGCTCTCATCACGGCCGCACGCCGCCATGCTCGAGAAGTTTTGGGATAATATCGTCGATCAGCTTTCAGGCCTGCCGCTTGGCATGACGGCGGCTATCTCGTCCCTGATGCTTGCGCAAACGCGTTATGTCGCCGATCTCGGCCAGAAACAGATATTCGGCATATGGCGCGGCCACTCTAGTGGCAGAGATGAAGAAAACAATTTCGAAGAAACGGAGAAGCGATTGTCCCGTTTCCACACGAAAGAGTCGCAAACGAGCTGCAAGTCCAGAAAAAACGGCATTGCGGACCATCTCAAACTGCTCCCCCTTGTAAAAGTCGCGTGGGCCGACGGACGTATAACGAAACGTGAACGCCAGATGATATTCGACTCCCTATTCGATCTAGGCGTTGATCCCAATA
>JBGTBC010000238.1:0-20158 GCA_041749555.1 Pyrinomonadaceae bacterium
CCTGTTCTCAACAAATCTGGCACTGGTCCTGCTGGTGGTAGGCGGCTCGATCGGCTCATAGATACTCGGCCTGCAGGATGTAGGGGGCGGGCTATTGCTTCCGATGTCAGCGGTTCAACTGCTGTGGATAAATATAATCGCCGATGGGCCGCCAGCCCTGGCCCTGGGGCTCGACAAGAATGACGGGGTCATGCTCCAGTCTCCGCGCGATCCTAATTCGCCCCTTCTCGACCGTGCATCGCTGATCTTTATCGTTTTCACTGGGGTTGTGAAGGCTGCGGCCGGAGGCCTTCTATTGATACTCTTGCCGCTATACGGTTATGGGGTGGCTGCTATTCGTACCGCTGTGTTTATTTTTGAATCGGTTGCTCAGTTGTTTTTTGCTTATCCGTCAAGACGCGTCTCGGTCGTTCCCCGTTCTAATGTGACCCTTCATATTGCGGTTTGGGCCGGCGTGGCTTTACAGGTACTTACCCTAGTTTTTCCATTTTTGCGCGAGATGCTCGGCCTGACGTTTCTCGATGCTCAGGCCCTACTAATTGTCACAGTAACGGTACTTGTAACGTGGGCGATCGCCGAGATCTACAGCCGGATATCACTAAAGCTGAAGAAGGAAACTAATTAAAAACTCCGCGCTGGTTTAAACTGTAGATATGGAAGCAACAATTAGATTGGGAAGCATCTACGGTATTAAGATCGGATTGCACTATAGCTGGCTGATAATTGCGGTGCTTATCGTGCTTTCGTTGTCGAGTTATTTTTCCCAGGCACACCCCGATTGGAGCAGCGGCACTATCTGGCTGATGGCTGTTTTTAGTGCTTTGTTCTTTTTTACCGCTATCATCATACACGAACTTTCTCACGCCGCTGTCGCCCTTTCCAAAAATCTTCCGGTCCGTTCGATCACTCTTTTCGCCCTCGGCGGCGTGGCTCAGATCGAAAAAGAATCGCCTGACGCAAAAACGGAATTCTGGATCGGGATAGTCGGGCCGATCACCAGTGCCGTAATTGGTTTTTCTTGTTTAGGAATTTCCTATCTGCTTGGCTGGACTCCTCTGAGCGAAGCGGATACACCGCTGATGGCGATGCTTGTTTGGCTCGGATATATAAATATCGCACTTGCCGTTTTCAATATGATCCCCGGTTTCCCGATGGACGGCGGGCGGGTTCTGCGAGGGATAATCTGGGCCATAACCGGCGACGGGCCAAGATCCACCAGGATAGCGTCTGTATCCGGACAGATCATGGCTTTCGTTTTCATAATCCTTGGTCTATTTTTGTTCTTTAGCGGAGCGGGCTTTGGCGGGTTATGGATAGCTTTCATAGGGTGGTTCCTTCTCAATGCTGCCAAGGCAACATACGCCCAGGTTGAGATCACCGAGGGGCTGAAAAGCGTTAGTGTCGGCGATCTAATGTCGCGCGACTGCCCGATACTGGACCGTTACGAGAACCTCCAATCCATCGTTGACGAGCACTTGTTACGAACGGGAGAGCGTTGTTTTATGGTGACCGAAGATGGCGAACCGATCGGCATGATCACACCTCACGAGATAAAATCGGTCGAACGCCGCCTGTGGCCCTTTAAGACAGCAGCGGACGTCATGCGTCCCTTCGAGAGCCTTCATACGGTAAAGCCCGAAACTCCGGCGGCTGAAGCCCTTGAGATCATCGGTAAGCAAGGCATCAATCAGTTGCCGGTCGTTTCGAATGGAACGTTGGAAGGCATTATTTCCCGCGAACGCATTATCAATTATTTGTTTACTCGAAAGGAACTGAATTTGTAACCGAGGTGCTTCGGAAAGTATCACGGAATTCCATTTGTTCTAATTAATGATCGTTTGGCTTCAGTTTTTTCTTTGCACAGCCGTAATCGTATATGCCGGTATGCGGCTTGCGAAATATGGTGACATTATCGCCGAAAAGACAGGACTTGGCCGGACCTGGATCGGCGTTGTCCTTCTCGCATCCGTAACGTCGCTACCCGAACTTATCACTGGCGTCAGCTCTGTGACAGTCTTTGATCTGCCGAATATCGCAGTCGGAGATGTCCTCGGTAGCTGCATGTTCAACATCCTGATCATCGCCCTCTTCGATCTCGGTCCTCGTTCCGAACCCATCTCGTCACAGACCCATCAGGGACAGGTGCTTACCGCGGGATACGGAATTCTCCTTTTGGGATTGGTCAGCGTCGCAATGATCGTCGGAACCAACATCCCAACCATTGGTTGGGTAGGTTTGTACAGTGTGATATTCCTCATGATCTATCTGGGAGCCATGCGAATGGTTTTCATGTATGAAAAAAGACGAGGCATCCTTCTCGCCTCTGAGCCTGAGGAGGAATTGCTATATGCTGAGTATTCCAAACAGAGGGTGTTCATGATGTACGCGATCCATGCTTTGCTGATAATCGGTGCGGCATCCTGGCTTCCTCATTTGGGTGACCAGATATCAGAAATGACGGGTCTCGGAAATACCTTTGTCGGTACTGTCTTTATCGCACTTTCGACTTCCTTGCCTGAGCTGGTCATTTCTTTCGGAGCGTTCCGCATAGGTGCGATCGACCTGATGTTCGGCAATCTTTTTGGGAGCAATCTCTTTAACATCGGCATATTGGCGATCGATGATCTGCTATACACAAAGGGGCCACTGCTTTCAAACATTACCGAGAATCATCTGATAACTGCAAACGCAGCGATGATAATGACCGCGATCGCGGTCATCGGCCTCACCTATCAGACAAAAAAGAAGTTCCTGTATCTCGCGTGGGATTCGGTTGGTATCATACTAGTATATCTCGCCGCTACGTGGTTACTTTTTGTTTCGAAGTGAATGGTCCGGCACTGGACAGTATTTTGGGCTTGATGAAGCATAATAAGAGCTATGAGGCAGGACAAGATCGACGTCTGGCTAAGACCCGTCAATCGTTTTATCAAGAACGAGACAGCCGGCGGCATCGTCCTTTTTGGGACTGCCGTTCTGGCGATTATCGTAGCTAATTCACCTCTACAGGAAATCTATCACCAGCTCTGGCAGTATCCATTCGGCTTCACAATTGCTGGAAACGAGATATCGAAAACTCTGCACCATTGGATCAACGATGGGCTGATGTCCGTTTTCTTCTTTGTCGTTGGTCTGGAGCTTAAAAGGGAGATCATCGCCGGCGAGCTTTCCAATCTTCGAAAAGCCGCGCTGCCCCTTGCCGCCGGTGCGGGTGGGATGCTCTTTCCGGCTGCGATCTACGTCTTTTTCAACCTGGGAACCCCTGGTATTAATGGATGGGGTATCCCTATGGCGACGGATATTGCTTTTGCCCTTGGCATACTGTATCTGCTGGGCAGCCGGGTTCCTATCTCCCTCAAGGTCTTTCTTACCGCACTGGCGATCGCCGACGACATCGGTGCCGTCCTTGTGATCGCTTTCTTCTACACGTCCGATATTTCCTTACTCAGTCTGGGAATAGGAAGTATTTTTATGGCTGTTCTCATAGGCGGCAACTTGGCAGGAATTCGGACCCCTCTCTTTTACGGAATAATAGGGATCGGCGGTCTTTGGATGGCGTTTTTGCTTTCAGGCGTCCACGCGACCATCGCTGGCATTCTTGCTGCCCTGACGATCCCGGCCACGGTGAAGATCGATTCGGAGAGCTTTTTGTCAAATCTTCGAACGCTTGCCGATAAGTTTGGCAGGGAAGAGCCAGGCAGGAATAACCTGATCAGCTATGAACAGCTCCATATTATCGATAATATTAAGCGCTATACGAACGCCGTCGATACACCGCTTCAGCGGCTTGAGCATGGGATGCATTCTCTGGTGGCGTTTGTCGTACTGCCGGTATTTGCATTTGCAAATGCGGGTATTACCTTCACCAGCGATCTTTTTGCTCAAATCGCAGCCACGGTCACTCTCGGAGTGTGGGCGGGCCTCACCGTAGGCAAAACCGTTGGCATAATCCTAATGAGCAAATTGATGGTGTATCTGAATCTTGCCGAGCTGCCCGCGGGCAGTTCGTGGAAGCAGATTTATGCGGTTTCGTTCCTGGCATCGATCGGGTTTACCATGTCGATCTTCATTACCGAGCTGGCCTTTACCGACCCTCAGTTAATACTGCAGGCAAAACTCGGGATATTTATAGCCTCAGGTATTGGTGCGGTCGTGGGGTACTTGATGCTCAGGACTACTCCTGGAGAGATAGACCATCCGAAGGTCAAAAAAGATATGGACATTTAAGAATGTTATCTTTCACGCTCGCTCGTCTGGGCGAGCAGGCCCCGTAAAGTCGTCAGAAGTGACTCCGCCGTATAGGGCTTTTCGAGTAGCGTATCGACATCGAGCTTCTTTAGCTCCGTCACTTGTTTCTCGTTGAACAACCCGCTCATCGCTATCACCTTTATCTTAGGGTTCATCTTTTTGAGGGCCCGGATAACGGCCATGCCGTCCATGTACGGCATGGCCATGTCTGTCAGGACAGCCGCGATCTCATCCCGATGCTGGGTATAAACAGCCAGCGCATCGGTTCCATCCACTGCGGTCAATGAACGATAGCCAAATGTATCAAGTGTCGCGGCGGCCACATTTCTAATATTATCTTCATCGTCGACGACCAGGATCATCTCGCCGTTACCGCGTGAAGGTGATTCATCGACGTCGGGCATGGCTTCGCTTGCAGCCTCGGCGGACGGTAAATAGATCGAGAACCTCGATCCTTTTCCCGGCTCGCTGTAAACGCTAATAAAGCCGCTGTGGCTCTTGATAATTGTGAGTGCGGTTGATAGCCCTAAGCCGGTCCCTTCTCCAATATCCTTCGTCGTAAAGAACGGGTCGAAGATGCGTTCGACAACGTCCGGAGACATGCCCGTGCCCGTATCGTTTAACTGAAGCAAGACGTAATTGCCCGGTACCGCATCAATGTTCATCCGAGCATAATTCTCGTCGATCTGTATATTACTAGCCTGAATTGAGATGCTGCCGCCGGAGGGCATTGCATCTCTTGCATTTATACACACGTTCATCATGATCTGATGGATCTGTGTAGGATCGGCCGAAATCATCCAAAGTTCGGGATCGACATCATAGGTTACTTTGATCGACTTAGGCATCGTCTGTGTAAGTACGCCGACCAGGTCCTTGATGATGTGTTTGAGCTGTACCGGGATACGGTCACCGGACATGCCACGGGCAAATGTCAGGACCTGCCGGACAAGCTCAGCCCCGCGTTCCGCATTTTCCTTCATGATCTTGAGCCATTTCTTCGATTCTTCGTCTGCGGCTTTGAGTCGAAGCATGTCAATGGCCATCATGATTGGCGAAAGTATATTGTTGAGATCGTGGGCAATTCCGCCCGCAAGGGTACCGATCGATTCCATTCGCTGCGCCCGGAAAAGATGCTCCTCTGCCGCCTTGCGTTCCGTGATGTCGGTGTTGATCATCAGAAGGTAATCGGGCTGGTCCATTTCATTTCTTACAAGGGTCCAGCGGCGCTGTATAATTACGGTTTTGCCCTCACGCGTTTTCTGTTTGGTTTCGCTTATCCAGACGCCTGATTCGTTTACGATCTTGAGGCCTTCATTGATCTCGGCCGTGTCACCATGATAGAGAATATCCGCCAGGTCCCGACCTAATACCTCACCGACAGGCCATCCATAAATACGCTCGGCACCTTTGTTCCAAAACAGGATGCGGTGATTAAGATCGCAGACAAAGATAGCGTCACTTGCCGTATTTATAAGTGCGGCCTGTTGTCGAATGCGGTCCTCAGCCAATTTTCGCTCGGTGATATCAAAGCGAATGGCAACGTATTGAAACGGCTTCCCTTCATCGTCTAGAAAAGGAACGATCGTTGTATCGACCCAATATATTGAACCGTCCTTTGCACGGTTTCTGAGTTCACCGTGCCATGTTTTTCCGTTTGTGATCGTCGACCAGATCTCGCGAATGAATTCTTTTGAGTGATAGCCGGAATTAATTATTCGATGATCATGCCCGATCAGTTCTTCCCGGCTGTATTTGGATATCTGGCAAAATTTGTCGTTGACATAGGTGATCCGGCCCCGCTGGTCCGTCTTGGCGACGATCGCTGATTCGTCGATGGCCCGGTTTATATCTGTGAGTTGCTTCAGCGGATCATTCTCAACCGGATCCGTTATGTTTTTGCTCTTTCCTTCGGTCATGAGAGTTACGGCTCCGGGAGGGTCTCCGGTTCATATCCCGCTTTTCGAAGTTTATACCTTAGTTGGTCACGAGATATATCAAGTAATTTCGCAGCCCGGGTGAGATTCCCGTGGGTACGCTCTATCGCTTGTCTTGCAAGGTCGAACTCAACGGTTTCAAGGGGGATACCCTCGGCCGGCAGGGCAAAGACTACTGCATTGACCTTTCCATTCCCTTGCTGTTCCGCGAGCATGTCCGCGGGCAGGTGTGTCGAAGTCACTGTGTCCCCATCCTCCAGGATCGAGGCTCTTTCGATCACATTTCGCATTTCCCTCACGTTTCCGCTCCAACGATAGTTCCTGAAAATACGTTCCACCTGAGGCGAGAGTCCGGTCAGAGCTTTGCCGCGCCGCTTTAGATTTGCTTTCTCAATATAATATTTTGCCAACAGAATGACATCGTCTTTACGATCACGCAGCGGCGGTATATCGACCTGAATGATCGATAGGCGAAAATAGAGATCGAGTCGAAAATTCCCGTTTTCGCTCTCCTGCTTCAAGTTTCGATTGGAGGCAGCAATGATACGCGAGTCCAGGGCGATATCTTTGAGTCCGCCGACGCGGCGAAAATTCCCCTCTTCCAGTACACGGAGCAGTTTTGCCTGCAGGGCCAGCTCCATTTCTCCGATCTCGTCCAAAAAGATCGTCCCGCCTTTCGCCTGTTCGAAAAGCCCTTCTTTTTTGGCCTTCGCGTCAGTGAAAGCACCTTTTTCATATCCGAAAAGCTCGGATTCTATAAGGTTCGCCGGCAAGGCCGCACAGTTGATCGCAAGATACGGCCCCCCCGCCCGGTCCGATGCATAGTGGATCGCTCGCGCGAAAAGGTCCTTGCCGGTACCTGTTTCACCGTTCAGCAATATCGAGCTGACGTCCGATTCGGCGACGCGACGGGCGAGTTCCATTGCCTTCTTCATTGCATCAGACTCGCCAATGATCTCCGAAAAACTGAATCCGCGCTTTCTCTCGTCCCGCGCTTGCCTGACCTCACGTCTAAGTTGCCGGGTTTCGATCGCATTCCGAAGTGTGACCTTTAACTCTTCGACTCGAACCGGTTTGCCGATAAAATCATGTGCGCCGCCCCGAAGTGCCGCGACTGTATTCTCGATATCTACGTTGCCGGATATCATCACTACGACCGTGTCCGGGCTTTGTTCCTTGATCTCGATCAGGACATCGAGGCCTGAGCCGTCAGGAAGATCGATATCGAGAAGAACGATTGGCGGTTCTTCGTCCTCGAACATCTTTCTCGCGGAAGCCACACTGTCAGCCTCGAAGGTTTCGTAATCCCACGATCGCAGTGCTTCGACCAACGCCATACGGACGAACCTATCGTCATCGACAATCAATATCTTTGAACCTGACATATTTGAGCGAAAACTATTCCGGAATACTGAGTATAGATCATTGATTAAGAATTTCAGAGCATAAGGTGCGGGAATTTCCACACACAGCCTTCCTCTGCCGCTTCAAATCAACGAAATCAGGGGCTTCGGAGTGGCACGGTCATTGCTCTTAAAAGAGACACAGGCGCCTATCGTCTGGTCGATTATGAAGATCCTTGTCTCTTACGACGGTTCGCAGTGTTCGGAATCAGCTCTTGACGATCTCAACCGGGCAGGACTACCGCCCAAAGGAGAGGCGGTCCTGATCACCGTGGCCGAAGTCTGGCTGCCGCCGCCCAATAACTCCTCTGATACCGATACCGAAGTGGATCCTTATATCGCGAAGGCGGTGGAAAAATTCCGTTTAAAGGGTGAACGGCTTCTTAACCAGGCCGGAATGCTGGCCGATCACGCTGCCGCCCGGCTGCGAAATATTTTGCGCGGCTGGAAAATTAAGACCTGCGTTACCTACGGCTCACCGGCGTGGGAGATAATTACCAAGTCCGAGGAGTTCAAACCGGACCTGATCGTTGTTGGGTCTCACGGTCAATCTGCCCTTAGCCGCTTGGTCCTGGGCAGCATTTCTCAAAAGGTACTGAGCGAGTCTGAGTTCTCGGTTCGCATATCGCGGGGAAGGAACGAAGTCGATCCCGTTTTCGAGCGGATCATCATTGGCTTCGACGGTTCGAGCGGGGCAAACGCAGCGGTCAAGGCTGTGGCCGGCCGAATTTGGTCCCCTGGCGCGGAAGCGAAATTGATCTCCGTGACCGACCCGGTTGTGCCGTCGTCGATCGGGCGATTTATATCACCGGTGGCGGATTGGGCCGAAGCAGAGTCAAAAAACGATCACGAGTGGATCGCGGATCTCGCCGGTAAAGCCGCCAAGAAGCTGGAACGCGCCGGGCTGTCTGTAAAGCAATGCATCGTCGAAGGCAATCCAAAGGAAGAGCTGGTCCGTGAGGCCGAAAACTGGCATGCCGACTGCATCTTCGTCGGCGCAACAGCCCACAACACCCGCATCGGCCGTTTACTCCTGGGCAGCACCGCCTCCGCCCTGGCAGCCCGCGCACACTGTTCTGTTGAAGTAGTTAGGAATTGATCCGCCGCCCTGTGTTTTCTTTCTTATTGCCTCCACATCGGCTGGGATTCCGGGCAATCTCCGACCCTTCCTAAAAAGAAGCCCCGCGAAATTCTACTCGCGGGGCGTCGTAAGAGAGACTATGCCAGCCTTATTTAATTGCGGAAATGCTCTCGATGTCCGTCTTCAGCCGTGCGAGAGCGACATTCTGCGGATCGACGCTCTCGAGTTTAGCCAGAGTTGAGCTTGCCTTGGCCGAATCGCCTTTCTTAGTGTAAGCGACGGTCAGATTTTGCAGGGTCTGGATGTGATTGGGGTCTATCTCCAAAGCTTTGTTGAATTCCAAAACAGCCTTGTCGTAGTCCGCGGGTTCCTTAAACACGTATGTAAGGCCGAGGTCCGTACGGACGTTAACGTCATCGGGCTTTTTGGCAAGGGCGGCCGTGTACCATTTCTGGGCCTCGTCATATTTATTGGCATCAAAATTGGCGTTGCCGAGATGCACGATCACCTCACGGTCATCAGGCCTCAGTTTGTTTGCGGCTGAAAGGTACATGATCGCCTCATCATAACGTTGGATCTGGTAATATGCCTCGGCCGCTCTTAGCTGGGCCTCAAAATCGGCGGGGTCCTGCTTTGCCTTATCGATGGATTCGAGCATCTGGGGCTGCATGCCGCCGCCCTGCGGATTACCCGCCGCCCCAATGTCGGGATGTCCGGGCGGCATATTCGAGTTCATTCGCATATCGCCGGCAGGCGTCGTCGTCGAAACCGCCGCTCCTTTCTCATTAAGGGAGTTTGCGAAGATGAACCCAACGATCAAGCCGGTAAGAAGACCGACGACTGCAAATAAAACATTGTCTTTATTCATATTGGTATTATGCGTACGAATGTAGTCCTGGCAGCAAATAGCTGACACCGAGATAAGTAAATATTACAAATAGAAAGGCCACTACTGCAAAGTAAGCCGAACGACGACCTCGCCAGCCATAGGCGATACGGGAATGAAGGAAGCCCGCATACGTCAACCAGGCGACCAACGCTCCGACCTCTTTGGCATCCCATCCCCAGTATCGGCCCCACGATTCGTTTGCCCACACCGCCCCCGTGATCAGTAATAGGGCGAGGCCGGCAAACGTCACGCCTGCAAGTTTGTACATCAGCCCGTCAAGTACCTCAGCACCCGGAAGTAATGATCGGATCTTTTCAGTGTTGATGCCGAAAAGAACGATGAAGAAAGTTCCGGCAAAAGCAGTGATCAGGGCTGAAAGCTCGACTGGATTCGCATTCAGGCTAAGGTGAAGTCCCGCACCATTTTGAATTATCCAGCTATTGGCTATGTCATAAAGCTGCTGTTGACCGAGGGCGTTGATCTGAGCCTGCGGCATTTCCTGCTGCTGGAGCATCCATGCCCCGAAAATCGGATACTGCTTAGGGCTGATATTGGAGACGACATCCTGCAAATTTCTTAACTGATAAACCAGCACGGAGATCCCAGCAGCCTGAGTGGCAAGGGCCGCCCAGAGAATGCGGTTGCCCCAGTTGCGTGCACTAATGTCGTTTTTGGCAATAGAGATCAAATGAGCCGCCATGGCTGCCAGCAAAAGGATGGCCGCGGCAACGATAAGCCAGCCTACATATGGAATATCCGCCCGTAGCCCAAGAGCGAATCTCGAGGATCCCATGAATGTGGAAGCGGTATACGTGCCGAACGTCGAAGGTGCAAAAATGCTGAATTTGCTAATCGTCGCAAATACCGATAACGAAAAGAGCCCGGTCCATATCGCCATTTTCTCGACCTTGAGCCCGTCTTTGAGCAGATAAAGCACGGCGACGGCAAAACAGACGAGTGCAGTACCGTAAGAGAGCGAGGCTATTCCAACATGTATCGGGCGCCAGTATGAATCGAGGACCGGCGGAAGATCGATGATGTCATCGCCGATGAATCTTGCAAGAACCAAGATTATAGCGGCAAGCGGCAATGACAGTGCCGCTACTACCTGGAAGTGGGTCCGACGCATTATCAGCAGCGTAGTAATTCCAGCTCCGAATGCAAAGGCGAGGCTGAGGTCATAGAGATTCGCAAACGGGACATATCTAAAGAGCCAAGGCATGTCCTCAGCGCCCAGCCCCTGAGACTGAAATATAGCAAGCTCACGGTCATAAGTAGAGGCCCAGCGTATCAGCCAGCTCGATAGATTGAAAAACACGCCGAGCGTCGCCGCATAGAGGCCGAGCTTTTCGGCAAACCGGAATGGTGCGTACATATTTGTCAGATAAAAGACCGCCGCAATAAGATACGACGCAAGTGCCAGCATCATCGCGGCACCGTCTGACATAAATCGCTCACCGCCAACATTCAATCTGACTGCTATCAATATCAAGGAACCGCCAATTGCCAGAAAAGCCGGCAGATATGAATAAAGCGAAGACAGAACGCCCGGTTCCTCGGCATCGTCTGTAGATATTAGGACTGGTTGATGTAAAACCTGCTGACTCATAATCTATTCACCTGTTGTTTTCTCAATCCGCTCATTAGCATTTCGCTCCCCTTCCGGAGCTTTAAAACGGGAGATCGCGACCACGAATTTGTCGAATTTCTCTTCAAAAGAACTCGAATTTCGATTAGCATTTCCTCCGAAAAGCACTTGGGTGCTGTCCGGCCCCTCTGTGATCGCCGCCCACACTCGCTGGTGGGAAAAAAAGAAAACAGCGATAAGTGTCACCACGAGTAAAAGGAATCCGACATAAACTACGGCGGCACCGGGGTCGCGCTGTACAGCGAGGACATGCTGGTCCGAAACTTTCTCGAAGTCTGCCAATTGGAAGGTGTATCCACCGATCGGTTTACTCGCCACTGGTATGTTCGACAATCCGGCGCCGAAAGCGTATGCGGCTTCACGGGGGCCGCCCGGTCGTGATACCTGCAGGACCGCGGCAGGATTCGGATATTCTGACGTGTCCTCATTAGGATCTTCGTTTCCCATACGGAAATTACCTCGAAATTCGCTGAATACGACCACGGTGCCATCGGGTAATTCGGCAGAGCCTCCGCGAGGGATAACGATCTGTTGGGCCTCGCCGCCGGCTGCCGGAACCGCGTTAAGGGTTATTGATCGGGCCCGCCCTACGGGAACAAAGCTCGCCTGGAAGAAACGGTAGCCACGGTAGTCGAATGGCTTATTCATCTGCACGAATGCGTCGTGTGTACCCGTTTCGTCCTTTATTGTAAATCGAGTCATCCAGTCGATCGTATTCATTGCCGAGAGCGACCCTTCCTTCTTGATCAGCCGCTGCTGTATATCCACGCCCTCTATCGTAAACGGAAGCTGCTTGGTTAGCTGGCTCGCTTTGTCGAGGTCCACCACCGTCTCGAAGATCAGGTCGGTTGACTGCCCGGGTGCCAACGGCATTTGGCCTGTTGTACCTGTCTGGGCGGTCAGGAACGCGCCGAAGAAGATGGTCAACAGCCCCACATGAACGGCGTATGCGCCAAACCGGTTCCACAAACCGCGCTGACCCAAAACAAACGTGGTCCCGTTCTTTTCAGCCGTCTTTACCTTTCGCCAGCCGGCCTTTTTCATCGCCTCGGTCACTTGAATTCTGGTTTCCTCCACATTTCCGGTAATCTGCAGCTCGGCCGTTTTATTTTGCTCCCGAAGCCACCTGAGCGGAACGGTGATCGTCGGCCTGGAAAAGAACTTCCACGTTTTTGGAAATCTATCGATCGAGGCGAGGATGATATTCAGCGACAAGACGGCTATGAGAGCGTTGAAATACCATGCGTGATAGATATTAAACAGTCCGAGCTTGCCGTAGACAAGACGCTGAGATGGAGTAAGTTCGGCAAAATACCGGTCAAAACCGGCGACATTCTGCTGCATGACCACCATGCCGATAAAGCACGCGATCCCGAGCAGCACAAGTAGAGTGACTCCAAAGCGAACTGAACACAGAAACCTGAGGAATTTCGAAACGAAAGAATCTGCCGGCTTGAGGCTTACGGTCTTTTCCGTTCCAGTTTTTGTTACAAAATGTTCGGCTGTCGACATAAAACACCTTTACATAAAACAATCCTGTCCGCAATACCCGTGCCTCACCGATCAATGGTCAAAATACTCACTTTATATGTTTAGAGGACGAAATTTACGGCATTTCGCGCTAAACTGCAAACTAATGAACATTATTCGATGTGTATTTCTACTCGCTTGACCGCGGAGTAATTCGCGAGCGATCAAATCCGGTGGTACTGTGATTTAAGTCACAGTAACTTTTGGCATAACCGGAATAAAATTCTGAGGGGTGCTTATGAGCATGGTCCAGAGACAGAATGAGACGAGATGGAAACCTGGCATGAGGCTCAGGATCGGATCGGCCATAACCTTTTCGTTCCTGGCCGCCTTTCTCAGCCTTCCGGCGGAACGCGTAAGTGCTGTCGGAGATCCGGCATCGACACCGACACCGAGGCCCGCTAAATATTCGCAGTTTGAACACTCCACCCAGCAACACCGGGCCGATTGTGCGACATGTCATAAGTTTCCATCCACTAACTGGAACAAGGTAAGGACAGGTGACGCCGCCTTTCCTGATATCACCGAATACCCCGCTCATAATTCATGCGTTAAATGTCACGCACAACAGTTTTTCCGGGGGGCCCGGCCGGTGATCTGTTCCATTTGCCATACAGTTGGGACCCCCCGCGGTGCACCGCGGCATCCTTTTCCGAATCCAAGAGAAATATTTGACAAGAGCAGCAAGGGAAAGACAGCCGAATCCGATTTTGTGATAAGGTTTCCCCACGATACTCACGTTGAGATCGTGTCAGCCATCCGGTCGACCTCACCGACATTTGCTAACGCTGCATTTGTGGGGGCCGAAAGGCGGCAAGCCGCCGAACAAAGCTGCGCAGTATGCCATCAGACCATGGCCCCGCAAGGTACGTCGGACGAGGAATACCTGACGAAGCCGCCCGAGAACCTGGGCGATGGTTTCTGGCTGAAGAAGGGCACCTTTAAGTCGATACCGACCTCGCACGCGACCTGCTTTACATGCCATTCGGCCGATTCGGGCATGGAACCGGCACCATCCAATTGTGCCGCCTGTCACCAGTTAAAGCCGACTCAGCCCCCTGCTGATATCGATCCCACAAAAGTCTGGTCAATGACCGGCGAGAACAAAATGATGGCGGACCTATGGCGTCGACGTGATTCGACGGGCGTATACCGCCACGAGTTTTTCGCGCACGCCGATCTAAGCTGCTCAACATGTCATAACGTTTCGACTATGAACACTGCCGACCCGGCGACCAAGCGGGTCCAGATCGCATCATGTGCGACCTGCCACGCCACGGCGACCAGCGATGACGGAGGGGCATTGAATTATGAGACAGATATGCGAAAGGCGAACGCAACGTTCCAATGTGTGAAGTGCCATATCGTATTCGGCGGATCACCCATACCGGAATCACATCTAAAGGCCATCGCGGCCGCGGCGGGCAAATAGATATGGGCAACATAGGGCACTCGGTGAAGCACGGTTCACGATCGAGACAGATCAAAAGCGTTCTGATCTTGCTGGCTGCTCTCTTTTCCACCTATTCATGCTCGTGGTTTTCCAGTGCGCCCGTCGAGGAGGGGCCGTCCGATCCCCCGCCAATGGAAATCGTCGCCGACCCGACACCTATACCCGTCCCGACCGCATCAGATTATTCGAAGTTCACACATACGAATCAGGCGCACGATGCCCTACCCTGTTTGATCTGTCATACCCTGGACGAGGGTGCGGCCAAAGTGAGATTCCCAGGGGGGGACGGGCATCTGCCCTGTGCGGGTTGCCACGCTGTTGAGTTTAACAATCCGCAGAGCTCGATGTGCACCATCTGTCATAAGGAACCCGGCACTGGGATTTTGAAGTCCTTTCCGCCGCTGAAGAGTTTCAACGCCAGATTCGATCATGGCCGCCATTTGCGGCAAACAAATTGTGCAACGTGCCACCAGCCGTCGAGGCGTGGAGTTGCTTTATCTATACCGTCAGGCACCTCAGCCCATGCTACTTGCTTTAGTTGCCACGGGCCGCAAGCGACGAGCGGCGAAATTAATATTGGCTCATGTAACACTTGTCATCAGCCTGGACGGCCTCCTGTCACCTCTGATTGGGCCAAATCGTTCAATTTTGGTTTCAGTCACGCCGAGCATCGGCGAGGCAACATGAACTGCACAACCTGCCATACGATTCTTGCTGGTGGTGCCCGGGGGAGACAAGTAACGTCGCCTGTAGCTGTCATGCATTTCGCCTCGGGGCGATCCCAAAGCTGCGGCAACTGTCATAACGATAAGAAGGCCTTTGGCACCGAGAATTTCACGAATTGCAAGCGTTGTCATGAAGGCAGCAGCTTTAAGTTCTAACGGACTGCGTAGTTTTTCGCGGCCCCGCGGAGTTTGTCCGGCCTTTTCCCGGTCTTCTCTGGAAAAACCTGTTAGAAATGGGCAGAATCAAGAGATTTAGCAGTGATGAGTCTGGCACGACCATTGCCATGTGTTGATAGTGTAAGGTGCCTGTAGATCAGGCGCCTTCGAAAGTTGATATCAGGAGCACTATCATGACCACCAATCGAATGAAACTTCTCGTCATTATTCTTTTCGTATTGACCGCAATTTTTTCGACATTTTTCCAGCAAGCACCAACGATAACAGGCGTAGCAGCCGCAGAGGATCCGGCCGCGGTCTATAAAGCTAAATGCGCAATGTGCCATAGCCCAAAAGCAGAAAAGTCGTATGATCCTGCAAAAAGTGACGAGCATCACGTACAAGCGATCCTCAAAGGAGTAAAAGGAGCAAAGCCGCCATTTATGCCTGGCTTTGAAGCAAAGGGGATGGTGGAGGACGAAGCAAGAAGCCTTGCCGCCTTTATGAGAACTCTAAGGCAGCCGGCCGAATAGATCGTGGCACTGAAATGGACTAAGTTATTGGTCGCAGCTGGATGGGCGGGACTCGAAACCGATTTGGCTGCGATCAGTGCGTATCCGAATAGGGGCAGAAAGCCGAGGGTAATTTTATGAGCGACGAAAACGACATCCACGATGAGCAGGACGAAGAAAAAGTAAAGTCTAAAATACCCAGCCTGCTTCGCAACTATATCAGTTTTGTCGGCGTTGCTATTGTCGTCGCGATCTTGGCCAGCATCGCATTATTAGTCCTGATCGAGTTGACCTCTCCAGTCGAAAATGCGTACATTGGCATCCTCACCTATATCATCCTTCCGTCCATTATGCTTTTCGGCATGTTTATTGCCGTGGTCGGAATGTTCATTGAGCGGCGCAGACGGCGAATGTCGGCCCCCGACACTTTCCTTGCGTACCCTAAGCTTGACCTGAATGATCCGTCGACCCGGCGAACATTCATGACTTTCCTTATCCTGACCTTCTTGTTTATCTCGGCCAGCGCCTTTGGCAGCTATCGGGCTTTCGAGTACACGGAATCTGTCGCATTTTGCGGCGAAACGTGTCACACGGTAATGAAGCCGGAATTCACAACCTATAAGGCCGGAGCCCATGCCCGCGTCCGATGTGTCGATTGTCATGTAGGTTCAGGCGCGGATTGGTACGTCCGATCGAAGCTGTCGGGAGCCTACCAGCTATACTCCGTAACGTTTAACAAGTTTTCAAGGCCGATAACAACGCCGGTCCACAACCTTCGGCCGGCGCCTGAGACGTGTGAGCAGTGCCATTGGCCGGAAAAATTCTTCGGAGCCCAGCTGAAGTTGTTCAATCGATATGGCAACGATGAAGCGAACACTCTTCATCAGCAGCGAATGTTGATAAACGTCGGAGGCGGAAGCCCAAGTTCGGGGCAGGTTACTGGCATCCACTGGCATATGAATATCGCCAATGAGGTCTCTTATATATCGACTGACGAACAAAGACAGGAGATCCCCTGGGTCAAGATCAAGGATGCCCAGGGCAATGTTACGGAATACTTCGACCGCACGCGTCCAATGAGCCAGGAAGAGCTCAAAAGTCCGGTTCGCACGATGGATTGTGTCGACTGTCATAACCGCCCGGCCCATGTTTACTTACCTCCCGATGTGTCTGTGGACCAGTCGTTTACGGCAGGCAGGCTCGATCAGTCACTTCCCTTTCTAAAACGGCGCGCAGTTGAAATGCTTAGCGCACCTTACGAAAACACCGAGCAGGCCCTGCAAGCGATCGATAAAGGCATTACGGAATATTACCGCGACAATTATGTAGTAGTTCACACCCAAAAACAGGCGGCAATCAGGCAGGCTGTTGGCGAGGTCCAGCAAATATACCAGACATACTTCTTTCCTGAAATGAGGACGGACTGGTCTACCCATCCGAATAATATCGGCCATCTGACCTCGTTGGGGTGCTTCCGATGTCACAGCGGGAACCACGTGAGCAAGTCTGGCAAGGTCATCACCAGCGACTGCAATATCTGTCACACAACCATCTATGATTCCCAGGCCCCGCCGGAAAGCAACATTAAATTGGGCGAATACCGTCATCCGGTCGATCTGGGCTCGCTCGCTGATCGGCAATGCGCATCATGTCACGCTCCCAATAAGGCATTCAAACATCCGGTCAACTTGGGCGATATATCGAAGTTCCAGTGCGCCGATTGTCATAAACGACAGTAAGCTGTCCGAGCGATCAAGTCAGTCAAGATCAACTAATTCAATAAGAGCCGGTCCGCAGTTTAGCAAGACCGGCTCCTTTTTCGCCCGCGACCATATAAACGGTTAGTGTCGGTAGAGAATTAACGTCGTTAACAGGGCAATGATCATGATCAGTCCTGCGATATACGCCGTCGCCCCGAAGATATTCGATATCAAGCGAGCCCGCGGGGAGGGCGGATCGGTTAAGATAGTCTCAAGCTGACCATCCTCTACGAGGCGTTCATACTCGGCACCTCGTTCCTCTTTGAATCGGGCGAGGGTCAGCTTTCCGGTAAAGATCGAGATATCCATCGGGAAATTCTCCGGACGCAGGTGATTGTGGAAGAAATGGAACGCGAAGATAAAGGCTGTCGCGAGCAGTGCTTCCTCGCCATGTATTATCATAGCCAGATTTAGCACAACGCCGGGTAGGAACCTGGTAACAACCTCTGGAAACCATAGCATTAACCCCGAGATCCCAATTACCGGCACACCCCAAAAAACCGCGAAGTAATCAAACTTTTCCCAGTATGTCCATCGGTCGAGCTTTGGCCGTGGCCCTAAATATAGGAACCAACGGATCATATTGAAAAGATCCACGAAATCCTGTTTACGGATCATCATCGAGTCGGGACCATACAGGATCCATAAGTTTTTCTCGAATAGCGCCTTTCGGACCACGTAGTAGAGATGGATCAGTACGTATCCGAGCGTGATCACCGCACAGATGCGATGCAGCAGCCGCATCGGGCCCAAACCTCCGAAAATGACTTCAAACGCCTGTCCCCATGGAGTGTAGTAAAACATCAGCGGCAACCCGGTAGCCGCGAGAATAATAAAGCTCACGACGATCAGCACATGCGTGAACCGATGTATCTTGGCAAAACGGACAACATACTGCTTATCGTCGGCCGTCTCTTCATGCTTTTCTGTAAAATATGCCACCAGCGAACGCTGGAACCATAACAGCGTGTGTAAGCCAAAGAAACTGAATACGCCGATAAGAAGCCATTCCATGAAGTGGCTTACGTAGTAAACGAGCGCGGATCTCTCGGGATCGTTAGGCTGAGGATGAGGATCATACGTTACAAAACCGGCATTGGCATTCGAGTGACACGATGCACAGGTTTGGATCAAATTGTCCTTGTGAACCGAGGACATTGTATCGTTGGCAGGAAGGTTTCTGTGCGACGTGTGACAATCCGCACATGTGGCCGCCGGTTTGAATTCGAGTGCGGTAGCCTGCCCGTGAAATGTGTCGCGGAAGCTCGGGGCCTGGGTTTCATGACATTCTATACACTTGGTAACTGTCTGCAGGTTGAAATCCCGCAGACTCAGCGGCGCTTTCAAATGCGAGACGGCGGTGTGGCAGTCGGTGCAGTTCGGGGCCTTTTCGTTTCCGCCTTTCAGGGCCAGACCATGGCTGCTCGCCAGGTAATCGTCAACTTCGGTACTGTGACACTTAACGCATGTGGTGGAGGCCGTCGCCTCTCGGTTTAGCGTCGAGTGAATGTCACTAACCAGCAGGATCTCGTGAGAGCCGTGACAATCGGCGCATGATGCGGGTTTGGTCTCGCCGGCGTCCCTTCGGCTCCCGTGAATGCTTATGTGAAATGAGGTGAGCGATTCTTGGTGGCAGGACCCGCAAGTCTGCGCCATATTTGCCCGATTGACCGTCGACTTGGGGTCTTTCGCAGGAAGCGCGGTCGTCATATCACCATTAACAGTATGGCAGTTGACGCACGTAGCCGATCGTCTGCCGGCGGCTGCAGCTTTGCCGTGAATGCCCTCGGCCGTCGCTCCGTGGGCGTCTTTATGAAACTTCTCGCCTCCCAGAGACGGAAGTGTCTTTCCGGCACCGTGACAGCCGGCACAATCAAGGCCCACATTGGTAGGAAACTCTGAACTCTGTTGATTGGCCGAAAGGTATGGATCTTCAGCCTTTGGCTGAGATTGTGATCCGACCTGGCGAACACAATAAAAGACCGCGCCTAAAATCAGAAATCCGATTACGATCCCGGCCCTGATGTAGAACTTCATTCGATCGCTCCCCTTATGCTAAATAATATTATCTCTTCTCATTTGAACAGTGACGCCAATCACAGGTTGAAGAGAACCCGAAAATCATAAGAGACAAATTCCATCTACTATGAAAGAAAATCGTTATCAGGAATATATCCCTGACAAGCTAGTTTGTACAAATAGTCGAACGCCGGTGAACATAATTCGCCGGCGTTCTTTCCTAAGGCTCGATATTCGATGGTTAGCGGTCAACGGCCCCGTTACCAAAGTAAATCCTCAGAGAGGTATAAGGCATGTGTGCCTTGTAGTCCTGAGCCGGGTACGTTTGCGTATAGGGATAGCCTGTATACGGCACCGCTATGAACGGATTAAAGTAAGGCTGTTCGCTATAGGAATAGTACTTATAGCCTACGTTCCAGTCGATGTTTCGCGAAAGCTTGAACGTCATCATTACCTCAGGCGTCTGGTAACGCATCGGGTAACCGGTGATGATGTCCTCCGGCCTCGTGGCCACACGATCGTCTTGCCCCTTGTCGTCGCTGATGCGGTAAGCCGCAAAGATCGAGAAACGAGGCGCAAGACGTGCATTTAGGTCAACGAAGAAGTAGCTGTCCTTAACGTAGTACTCGCTCTTGCCGAGAAACCATCTTGTCGGTGAGAACAGAGGTGAACCAATTGGTTGGATGATATCGGCCTCGCTCTTCTGATTGTTATAGGTGTAACCCCCGTTGAATGTGACCTTCGAACTTGCGAGATACTCCAGGTTTGCCGAGTAATACTGGCTCTTGGTTCTCGCG
>JBGTBC010000239.1:0-9021 GCA_041749555.1 Pyrinomonadaceae bacterium
GCTTCATGAACTTTTGTACCCTCTGGTTCAGGGATACGATTCCGTCGCACTTGAATCCGACGTCGAGCTAGGCGGCACCGACCAGAAATTCAATCTTCTTATGGGCCGAAATCTCCAGCGGGAGTTTGGGCAGGAGCCGCAGGTGATCATCACTACTCCGCTGCTCGAGGGCCTCGACGGCGTCGAAAAAATGTCAAAGTCGCTCAACAATTATATCGGGATAGAAGAGCCGGCCAACGAGATGTTTGGCAAGGTGATGTCCATTTCAGACGAGCTGATGTGGAGATACTACGAACTGTTGACCGACCTGAGTGCGTCAGAGATCGCGGGATTGAAGGCGAAATGCGATGGAGGTGACGAAAATCCCCGGAATGCAAAGATCGATCTGGCAAAGCTCATTATTACCGATTTTCACTCGCAAGAGGCGGCAAATAATGCAGAAGAAGAATTTGAACGCAGATTTGTAAGGAAAGAGATACCGGACGAGGTCGAGGAGAAATTTGTGCCCCTGGGGAACCACAGGCTAATTGAATTGTTAACTGAAACTGGTTTAGCCGCATCAAAAGGTGAAGCTCGCCGGCTGGTGGATCAAGGCGGTGTCAAGATAAATGGGGAAAAGGCCTCGGCAGCAAATGGTGAGATCGATATTACAGTTGACGGGGTCCTGATCCAGGTCGGCAAACGCAGGTTTCTCAAGGTCAAAGCCATGCCGATCATCTAGCTCGTTTAGAAAATAAGTTTGCAATTTTGTCAGACGCCGTTATACTAGCCCCACACCAACGTATGGCAGCAATAGCTACAAAACGGATAAGATTCTCCGACCGCATAAACGCCTACCGGACCTCTGATGCTCCCATGCGCCAATTGGCAGGAAACTGGTCAAAGGCAGCAAAGGTGGCGATCGAAGAGGCAAAAAGCCTGTCGCTGGAGCGTGTCGAGATCCGCTTGAAACGCCTGCCGAAAAAGCTGGATGGTTTTAAGATCGTTCACCTCTCAGATACACATCACAGCCCGTTTACAGGTCTCGATCATATTAAACGGGCGATAAAGGTGGCCAATCGTCTGAAGCCCGATATGTTTGTGCTGACTGGTGATTATGTTTCGCACGAACGCGAGTACATCGCCCCGGTGGCCGTAGAACTCGCTAAATTAAAGGCTCAGTACGGTGTTCACGCCTGTCTTGGCAATCACGATCATTGGACCGACGCGGAGTTAGTAACGCATCTATTTCGCGGCGAGGGCATCAATGTTCTTGTCAACCAGGGGCTGCGATTCGAGGCACTCGGCGCGTCGTTTTGGCTGGCCGGTGTTGACGATTATATGGTGGGAAAAACGGATGTGCCTGCGGCCCTCCGCGGTTCATTTCCTGACGAGATGAAAATTCTACTCGCTCACAATCCGATCATCTTTCGTGAGGCAGTTCGATGGGGCGTCGATCTGACCCTTAGCGGCCACACCCACGGCGGGCAGATCAAGTTTCGTGACGAAGAAAAACGCATCCTGCCCAGGCGAAAGCTCTCAAGCGGCCTGCATAAGCGTAAGGATTCGCAAGTATATATTACCCGCGGAATCGGTACGGTAGTTGTGCCGATGCGGTATCAATGCCCTCCTGAAATATCGCTTTTGGAGCTGCGCACGGCCGAATGAGCGATCCCCAGATTTCCTCCAGGGTACTCACGATCCCAAACATCCTTACCTTTCTGCGTATCGCGTTAATTCCCGTATTCGCTATATTGCTGGTGTATAACCGTGAAGGCTGGGCCCTTGTTGTTTTTACCATCGCGGGTGTATCAGACGGTGTCGATGGTTTTATAGCACGGCGGATGAAGCAGGAGTCAGAGCTTGGCACTATTATCGATCCGATCGCGGACAAGCTGCTGATGACGACTGCATTCGTGATGCTGACACTGCCGAGCGTGATGGGCACGGATCGTCCTCACCTGCCGGTCCCGTTTTGGGTTACCGCCACGGTGATCGGACGCGACGTGGCAATAATCGCCATCGCCGGTGCGATCAACGTGATGACCGGTTTTCGCGGCTTCAAGCCCTCGTGGCTCGGCAAAGCAAGCACCTTCGTCCAAGTCGTCGGTGTGATCCTCATTCTCGTAGCCGCCGTCTTTCCCGCCAACAACGGCCTATTCCTGCCAACCACGTACACCGTAGTAACTGCCTTCGCCGTTTTCTCGGGTATCCATTACATCTTCCACGTCGCCAAGCTAATGCGGGAAGATGAGCAAAACCGCCAGCTTATTGATTCTTAAGATCTTAGCCTCGTAACTTCCCGTCTTTATCTACTTCGAATCCCTGCTTTCTTGCCCGGAATTTTGTGCCGCCCAGCGTTTGATTTAAACTTGACAACGATACACTCAACCTTTATACTTCCCTCAGGCTCAACTAGCAGTAATTTTAGAGCGCGGCAATAATATTTTTGGAGACAAACAAATGAGCAAAATTATAGGTATCGATCTTGGAACGACAAATTCTGTCGTGGCGGTCATGGAAGGTGGTGAACCGATCGTGATCACGAATTCGGAAGGTGGACGAACGACCCCGTCGGTGGTTGCGTTTACAAAAGACGGCAATCGGCTCGTCGGCCAGGTTGCCAAACGCCAGGCCGTGACGAACCCCGAGAATACGCTTTATTCGATCAAGCGTTTTATGGGCCGCAAATATGACGAGGTCACTAATGAGATCAAGCAGGTCCCGTACAAGGTCGAGAAGGCCGCGAATGGCGACGTAAGGATCGCGGCGGAGGGCAAACAGTACAGCCCGCCGGAGATCGCTGCGATCGTTTTGCAGAAACTGAAACAGTCAGCCGAGGATTATCTTGGAGCAAAAGTAGAAAAGGCGGTCATCACGGTCCCGGCATATTTTAACGACGCACAGCGGCAGGCTACCAAGGATGCCGGAAAGGTCGCGGGCCTCGAAGTTCTTCGAATTGTTAACGAACCGACGGCCGCAGCACTTGCATACGGGCTTGATAAGAAGAAGGACGAGATCATCGCGGTTTTTGACTTCGGTGGCGGTACATTTGATATATCGATCCTTGAGGTCGGCGAAGGAGTCGTTGAGGTCAAGTCTACCAATGGTGACACTCACCTCGGTGGAGACGACGTAGATGAGATCCTTGTAAGTTGGATCATCGACGAATTTAAGAAAGATCAGGGCATCGACCTGCACAATGACAAAATGGCCCTCCAGAGGCTCAAGGAGTCAGCAGAAAAGGCCAAGGTCGAGCTATCGTCGGCGATGGAAACGGAGATAAATCTTCCGTTTATCACTGCGGATGCGTCCGGTCCGAAGCACCTGGTTATGAAGCTAACGCGTTCGAAGTTCGAACAATTGGTCGAACCTGTGCTCAAGCGGCTCATGCCGCCTGTCGAACAGGCGATCAAGGATGCCGGCCTCGAGCCTAAGGATATTGAGGAGATCGTCCTGGTTGGCGGATCGACTCGTATCCCGAAAGTTCAGGAAATGGTCAAGGGCTTTTTCGGAAAAGAGCCGAACAAATCGGTGAATCCTGACGAAGTGGTTGCTCTTGGAGCCGCGGTGCAGGCTGGCGTTCTTGGCGGCGAGAAGACAGATATTCTGCTGCTGGATGTCACGCCGCTTTCGCTGGGCATTGAGACGCTTGGCGGCGTCATGACGCCTATGATCTCGAAGAATACTACTATCCCGACCCGAAAGTCAGAGATCTTCTCGACCGCGTCGGATAACCAGACATCGGTTGAGGTCCACGTGCTTCAGGGCGAGAGGCCGATGGCGTCAGACAATAAGACGCTGGGCAAATTCCACCTTGTTGGAATTCCACCGGCACCGCGCGGCATGCCGCAAGTCGAGGTAACTTTCGATATCGACGCCAATGGCATCGTGAACGTTTCGGCCAAGGATGTTGGTACGGGCCGCGAACAGAAGATCACCATCACCGCATCGTCGGGACTCTCCAAAGAAGAGATCGACAAGATGATGAAGGATGCCGAATCACACGCTGGCGAGGACGAGAAGAAGAAAGCGGCTATCGAAGCCCGCAATCGTCTTGACGGCTTGATGTACAGCGTTGAGAAGACCTTTAGCGAAAATAAAGACAAACTCGACGCGGCGGCTACCGGAGAGCTCGAATCGGCGATCGCAGATTCCAAAACCGCCCTCGTCGGCGAGGATGTCGAGGCAATGAACAACGCTTTCGAGAGGCTCCAGACCGCTTCGCACAAGTTGGCCGAGGCCCTCTATAGTCAAACGCCTCCTCCGGGAGCTGAGGGCGGCAGCGAAGAACAGGCTTCATCCGCAAGTGCGGGTGCTGACGGCGACTCTACGGCATCGGCCGCGGATGATAATGTCATTGACGCCGAGTACGTCGATGTCGAAGACGAAGGCGAAAAGAAATAAAAATGTCTGATTAGCGGCGAGGGGCCGGGGACGAGCGGTTGCGGTAGTTGCCTCTCATCCCCTGTCCCTCTAAACTTGTCCGGGATCAAAAATGGCCAAGAAGGATTATTACAATATACTCGGCGTAAAAAAGGACGCCAAAGCGGACGAGATCAAGAAATCGTACCGCCGTTTGGCGCGAAAATTTCATCCTGACGTCAATCCCGGAGATAAGGCATCCGAAGATAAGTTCAAGGAGGTCCAGGAGGCATACGACGTTCTGTCAGACGACAAGAAGCGTAAGGTCTTTGACCGGTTTGGATACTACGCCGATAATCTCGACCCGGATTCGCCATTCGGTGCCGGGGCGACGAGCAGCGGCGGAGCAGGCGGGTTTGATTTCTCGGGCTTTGATTTTTCACAAGGCGGAAGTTCCGGTGGCGGTAGCAGTTCGAGCTTTCGGGATATTTTCTCTGACCTCTTTGGCGGTGGGGGCGGTGCCGGGACACGGACACAGCCGGAGCCCCCGCGGCCGATGCCGAGAAAAGGCCGTGACATCGAGATTCCCTTAGCGATGAGTTTTGAAGAGTCCTTTACAGGCCTTACGACTAATATTACTGTCAATCGTTCCGAGCAGTGTTCGCGCTGCATGGGTGCCGGGGATACCGGCGGGCCTGTCGTTCAGTGTCCCACCTGTAAAGGAAGCGGCCAGGTCATGCGGACAGGCGGACGACTTCAGTTCTCGCAAGCTTGTCCCGATTGCGAGGGTTCGGGCCGACGTCGCGAGCCTTGTTCGCTTTGCAATGGAAAGGGCGTTACTCCAAAGGCCGAGCAGGTCAAAATTCGGATACCTGCCGGTGTGGATACGGGGTCAAGAGTCCGAATACCGAAGAAGGGCCACGGTGGCCGACTCGGTGCCGCCCCCGGTGACCTGTTTATTTTGACCAATGTCGGAAAGCACAAATTCCTCGAGCGGAAGGGCGATAACATTTATATTAGTGTGCCGATCACTGTTTCAGAAGCGGCGCTCGGCACGAAGATCGAGGTCCCTACGGTCGAGGGCAAAGCCCAGCTAAAGATCCCGTCGGGCACCGAATCCGGGCAGAAGTTTCGCCTTCGCGAGCGAGGTTTTCCCAGCCTTAGGAATCCAAAGCTCCGCGGTGACCAGTTTGTCGAGGTCAAGATAACTTTGCCAAGAGTAATTTCCGAGGAAACTAAGGAAGTTTTGCGGCAATTTGAAAAGCTCAATCCCGAAAATCCGCGGAAAGTAATGGGCTTGGAATAACCACGTTTTGAGTACCAACTTTAGTTGCCCGATCCGCGAGAAATGGCCTGCTGAAGCAGGGACTCAAAACGAAACGTGATGAGAAAGAGGACCAAAACCTACACGATCAGTGCCGTTGCGGAGTTGTATGATATACACCCGCAGACGCTCCGGTTGTATGAGCGCGAAGGGCTGCTTGCTCCGTCGCGTTCCGTAGGGAATACAAGACTGTATGAGGATTCGGACCTCGAGAGGCTTGAGATCATTCTTTCGCTTACCCGGGACCTCGGGGTCAATCTCGCCGGCGTCGAGATCATACTAAACATGCGCGAAAAGATGGCGCAGATGCAGAGTGAATTCGAGCAGTTTTTCGAGTATCTCAAGACCCACGCAAACGAGTTCTCACGGCACAGCCAGGCATTCACCTCCGGCGAAGCCCTTATCCCAATTTCAAGGACTCGCTTTCGCCAGAGAGCGGAGGTTTTTGTGTCAGACGAGAACGACATCGAGGTCGCTATCATTGACACCGAAAGTACGTGATCGTTTGACCTACCGCACCCCCGGACATACCGTTGCTTTCTCCCTGTCAATGGGATAGGATTCTAAAAATTCAAATACCCTCGAAGGAACGATTTTTCAGGAGTTAAAAATGATAGGAAGCTTGATATCCCGTGTTTCGACTGTTGCTCTGATTGTGCTTGTGGTCGGATTTGCTGCCTTTGCCCAAGACCTCGATGATGTCACGATCTCAGGACACGTAACGGACACAAACGGCCTGGCGGTCGTGGGTGCGACCGTTACGGCAACGTCCGTCGATACGGGCACAGAGCGAAGCGTGGTTACTGACGATGAAGGCCGCTACAGGATCGTCAAGCTAAAGCCCGGCCTGTATAAGGTGAAGGTTTCGCTAGCCGGCTTTGGCGTACAGGAGACGCCCGAGTTTCCAACGCTTTCGGCAGAGAATTTTGTCAAAGATTTTAAGCTCGCACCTGCGGGCGTCACAGCTGAAACCACGATCACGGTAACTGAGGACGACGGCCCGGTGGTCGATACGACGCGAACGCTCGTCGGCGGTACAATCACCTCACGGGAGATCGAAGAGATCCCAAACAGTACGCGCAACGCCCTCGACCTTGTCCTTACTCTGGGTGGAACTTCGGAAGAGCAGTTGTCAACGTCGGGGCTAGCTGAGGACAGAGGTGCAAATCCGTCTTCGGCTCCTTTGGAACAAGGCAATTTTTCCATCTCGGGCGGCACCGCGTATTCCAATAACATCACGATCGACGGTTTGGATAACAATGATGACCGTTCATCGCGTGACCGTTTTCAACCGTCTATCGAGGCGATCGCTGAGGTTCAGGTCATATCCAATCAGTTTTCATCCGAATACGGACGAGCCTCAGGCGGCAGGATCAATCTTCGAACGAGGTCGGGCGGCAATAGGTTTAGAGGCCGCGCGTTCATGTTCTTCCGCGACGAAAGCCTAAACTCAAATTCCTGGTATAACAACAGCCGCAATATCTCGAGGCCTCCGCTGCAGGAACTAAATCCCGGCTTTACTCTGAGCGGCCCGGTGATCATCCCGTTTTACAATGGTCGTCAGCGGACCTTCTTTTCAGCGACCTATGAGCATAATAAGCTCGCTGATACGACTCTGATAGACGCTTACCTACCCGTTGTTCCGAATTCGAATTTTAATCTTCCGGCTCCAACCGGAAGTACTCAGTTCTGTGATGCCGCCGGTTCGCCGGCACCACCATGCGCGGCAGGTGTCGGGGCTGTCTCGGCCTATACGGTCTTATACGATACGCCTAGCACCAACCACGTGCTGACTGCTCGGATCGATCATAAGCTCTCCACCAACAATGATCTGACGGTAGGTTTTCAGTTTGGGCGAAGGAACAACCGGCGGACGAATGGCACCAGCACTACACGGCTTGAAGAGGCGTTTCAGGCTAAGAACAACAACACCGAAGCTTACAACGTTACGAACAATCATGTTTTCGGCGCAAGTACGGTAAATCAGTTTCGGGCCCAATGGTCGCGGTTCAAGCCCAGTTTTCAAACACCCGACCCGCTCGACCCCGTTGTTTTGGTAGGCTACCGCGACCCCGTGACGACCGGCGTCAGGACATTGATCGCCGGCAATTCGACTACATCAACCTCACAAAACTTTTCTGACAGCCGCAACGAGACCAGATGGCAGTTTCAGGATTCGCTGACCCATATCCGCGGAACCCACACTTATAAGCTTGGTTTTGACATTCAGAATGTCGATTCACAGGTGATCGGGCTGGGCGACGCCACGGGAACGTTCAATTTCTCGAGCGTCTTTAATTATAGTCAAAATACAGTTACTCGTTATCGCCAGAATTTCGGAACGAGCCAGGACGTGAAGAACCGGTATTACGGCGTATTCTTCAATGACCAGTTCAAACCGTGGGACAACGTCACAATGAGCTACGGAATCCGGTATGAAAAAGAAACGGCTGTCTCGGATAACAATAATTTCGGGCCGAGATTCGGTGTCGCGTGGGATCCCTTTAAAAAGGGAAGTGGCGTGATCCGCTTTGGAGCTGGCATTTTCTATAATCGTGTTCTGCTTCGCACGGTCGGCGATTCGATACAGAATAGCGGGGGAACTCTTGTTTCCTTTGATTCAAATACGATCGGAACCAATGCCTCGGACCCGAGGCGCGGGCCGATCCTGGCTGCCATCTCAGCAAATTTTCCGGCCAGTTACGCTTCGGTTGATGAGCTTCGGGCTCTGGTCAATACGACCTGCGCGACGATAGTGACCACGTTGCCCTGCAGCTCGACCACCGGTTTTTCGATCGGCAATATATCAAGCGCGGGCAACCCGCTGCGGTCGGTCGAACCCGATCTGAAGATCCCGGAAAGCTATCAGTTCAATGTTGGATTCGAAAAGGAATTGATCAAGGGATGGGTTTTCGAGGCGAACTATACATGGAACAAGACCGTTCATCTCTGGCGTGATTACAACCCAAATGTAGCCATTCTGCCCGCCGGGTATGCGGACTGGACTGCCTATTTGGTAGACAATCCTTTCATTCTGTCGCCGACCCGAATGTATACTTTTTTCCTTGGGCCAACCGATGACCCTTCCGGCATCCACGCAAACTCCCCAACCGGCTCGAATTGCGGTGTCACGACCGCTAACTGCTTCGTAAACCTGAACAGCACGAGCACCTCCACGACCCAGCCGCTCATCGCTGTCACCGGCCAGAACAACAATGCGACCGGCGGCCCGATCGGCATTGCCTTGGCGGCAATTTCACGGTTCAGGCCTGACCAGACGGTCGAGGAAACTTCGCGTATCGGCTCGGTCGGCAACGCTCACTATCAGGGACTTGTGCTTGAACTCCGGAGCC
>JBGTBC010000240.1:0-1292 GCA_041749555.1 Pyrinomonadaceae bacterium
GGCGGCAATATCACCCTCGAGGAGGACTACGGCGAGCTGCCGATGATCGATGCATATTCCGGGCAGCTCAACCAGGTTTGGATGAATCTGCTCGTGAATGCCGCACAAGCCGTGCCCGAGGAGGGCGGACGGGTGACCATCTGCACAAGGCAGGTAGGCGAGACCGTCGTGGTATCGGTTAGCGATACAGGGGCGGGTATGGAGCGGGAGCACATCAGCAAGATCTTCGAGCCGTTCTTCACCACGAAATCCGTCGGTGACGGAACCGGCCTGGGGCTTTCAATCTCTTTCGGGATCGTACAGAAACACTCGGGTACGATCTCGGTAAAAAGCAAGCCAGGCGAAGGTACGACGTTTATTGTCACTCTGCCCGAGAGCGCTGACGCCTGGGGTGTTGAACAGCAGACGTCTGTAGGATTTTAGACCCACACTTAAATACTATGAATTACAAGATATTGGTAGTCGACGACGAACCGGCAAATGTGAATTTGCTCGAGCGGATCTTTTCGCCGCATTACGACGTCATCAAGGCCGGTTCGGGGCCGGAGGGCCTCGAAATGCTGGCCCATCATGACGTATCGCTGATCGTTTCAGACCAGCGGATGCCGGGCATGACGGGCATAGAGTTTCTGCAGAAAGCAGCCGAGATGCGGCCCCAGTGCGTCAGGATCATATTGACAGGGTATACCGATGCAGGCTCGCTCATCGACGCGATCAATTCGGGTGTAGTGTATAAATATGTGACCAAACCGTGGGTCAATGGCGACCTGCTGCAGACCGTGAAACGCGGTCTATCGCACTTCGAAACGCTCAGGGCGCAGAATCAGCTCAATACGACAAATCTCAGGCTGCGGCAGCGCATCGACGATACCAATGCGGTGCTGTTCCGCGTCCTCATGGCATTGATGAATGCTTCGGATCCCAGTGCCGAAAAACGGGCCGTCGGAGTGCGCGAGCTTGCTCTGAGAATAGGTCGGCGATTGTCGCTGGATGGAGCCGAACTTCAGCAGCTTGCTCTTGCCGCATATTTTAATGAGGCCGCGGACTTTGAAGCGGGCGTGAGCGCACCGGACGATTTGGGAAAAGCAACGGGTGTTATTGGCAAACATACCATCCTGGACGTCTTGTCGGAAGTGCCGGGGCTCGAAGAGATTGTAGAAGCGATCTCATATAAAAACGAACAACATAACGGAAGCGGGCAATATGGATTGGCAGGGGACCAGATCCCCTTCTATTCGAGGATCATCGCGATCGCCTGTGCGTTCCAGGGAAATGACGCGGCTGACGAATCA
>JBGTBC010000241.1:0-5961 GCA_041749555.1 Pyrinomonadaceae bacterium
AGCACCAAGCTATCAAACAAGCGGCGGAGGCAGCTCAACGATAACGTATAACTCCAACAATCAGATGAGCGGGCTTGGGGCGATCAGCAACGTGATGCTGGGCGTTGTCGAAAAGTAAATTACTTGGTCGAAGTTCCCACATGCTGCAACGCAAGGCCCAGAAAATTCTCAAACAAAATGCGGCCATCGCGGGATTCGTTTGGGTGTTCCCAGCGGGTGGGATTTGTAGACCAGTCTTCAAAAGACTTTTCGAGGTGAAATTGAACGCAATAGATGAGCTGTCCGTCGGCCCGTTTGACCATCATCTGGTTTTTACATAGATATGATGTTGCGAGTAGCTTAAATCCATCCGGAACCCCATCCACCTGGACACCGTGGTTCTGCCAAACTCGCAAGATGCTGTCTTGCGTTGTGTAATCCTGCCAAATACCTGATCCTTCGTCCTCGGTCCCCTCGAAAATAGGATCCGACTTGTCAACGATCTTCACAAACCTATATTGATATTCGACGACACGATCCGTGCGCTTAGCCGAAAGCTCAAGATTGTCCAGTGTCTTGAGCCCTGCCCCGAAAGCCATGCCGACGAGCTGGTGAGCCCCACAGATCGCGAGCACCGGAGTTTTCGTTTTTTCAATAAATCGAGTAAATCCCTGTATATATGCCGGATTATAATAATCAAAATCTGCGTATGTACCGCTCATGACGATCGCATCCGGCTTAAACATTTCGTTTGCATCCGCGATCTCGGATAGATGGACGGTCATTGTCTTGGGATTCTGGACAAGCCGGATGACATTTTGAGCGATGTTATTGCAGGCCATCAACGAAACTTTGCGTTCAAACTCCAATTTGCTGGCAGCGGTGTCTTTCCATTCCTCACGAGCCAGGTCTGAAAGGTCGGATTCATACCTGAGCAGATTGTTAACGATCAGCACTTTTGCGTGCTCGATCTTCTTTTCGATCGGTTCGTATCGGCAAAAAGAATTCTGATTATATGGGAAGGGAAGGCTTTCTGTCTCTTCTGTCGTGTGCACCGCGTCAAACATAATTCTCGAAAATTCCAACAATACGCCGTTCAAACCGCGCATCAAACAAAATTATAACAATAACTTTGCCGAGGTAAAGGTCATTCAGCTTACCAAAGCTCAATAGGGAGCCGAGATGGCTATCTATCGCCTCGGGATCTGTTGCTTCGTCTCACGGTCGAATAGCGGCATTACGCCGCCGCCGCCGATCTCTGTGATCTCGTCACGTATGGCCTTTAAAAGTCGTGTACGTGCTCGTCCCTTCGTACTAGAGGGGCGGCCGCGGGCCTGTTCTTCCAGACTGAGCCAAAGGCGATGCCATGATGTTTCGAGCTCGTCTGCGGCCGTCGAGATCCTCGTAATGTCGTATGGAATGGCAAACTCCCTCGCCCCGAACCTGGCAAAGACCCGCATGTAACGAGCCGTTGATAGATCAGGGCAGGCAAACCTTCGTTTTCCGACCTTAAGTTCGATACCCAGCAATGTGTACTGAATTTCCGCGGCATTTTCGCGTTTTGGTATGTCCAGTGTGACTAGACGAGTGCGTTGCGATCTTATCTTGTCCCGGTATATTATCGGGATCCATTGGTCCGCGAAAGCGTTGCGAATATTTTCAATTAGACCCATAATCGCTTTCGACACGAACTATCGTTCGGCGGCGATCACGCTGGGTGAGGACGATCGAGCGAATTTCTCTATCAGGCCGCCGGCAAAAATTCCGAGATATAATACGCCAACTACCGTGATGACAAGAACCGCACCCATAGCAGCCGACATACGAGGTTCGGTCCATTGCGTGGTCCTTTCGCGAAAGAACATTACCACGATCAACCGCAAATAGTAGTATGCAGAAATAGCCGTTCCAATGACGGCGACGACCACCAGGATCGTCAAGAGATCATTGCCCGCCTCAAGTGCCGGCCGAAAAACGAGAACCTTGCCCATAAACCCGGCGGTAAGCGGCATGCCCAACAGAGAGAGCATAAAAATCGACAGCGAGAAGGCAATAACAGGTGACTTAAATCCGATACCGTTGTAATCTTCAAAATCCGCTCGCCGGTCGTTCTTTTGCGAGAGGAACGTGACAATGGCGAAAGCCCCAAGATTGGTTACGGTATAGGTCAGAAGGTAAAAGGCTACCGCGGCGATGGCTTCGTCACGAGCGATGACCGTCGTTGCAAGTCCGGCACCGACAAACCCGACCAGCGCATATCCGGCATGAGCGATCGAGGAATAGGCCAGCATTCGCTTGACATTATCCTGCATAATGGCAGCGACATTCCCAACGATGATGGTGGCCATGGCCAGAACGGTCAATACCGTGATCCACGACTGGTGAAGATACACAGACGCCTGGACACCCGCGATGAGCGGCATCCCAATAACAAAAACGCGGATAAATGAAGCGAATGCTGCGGCCTTCGCCCCAGTTGCCATAAATCCGGTAACAGGCGTCGGAGCTCCTTCATAAACGTCCGGCGTCCAAACGTGGAACGGCGCCATGGCGATCTTAAACCCAAATCCGACGATCATCATCGCCGCCCCGATCAGAAGAAGCCCCGGAAAATTGGGATCAGCAACCTTTGCCGCGATCTGCGTGATGTTTGTCGAGCCGGTTGCTCCGTAAATGAGGGCCATTCCGTAGAGCAAAAAGGCCGACGCGAATGAGCCCAGAATGAAGTATTTCATCGATGACTCGTTCGATTTGAGGTCGCCCCGTCGAAGCCCCGCCATTACATAAGTTGCGAGGGAAAGTGTTTCGAGCCCGAGGAATATGATCACCAGGTCATTTCCGGAAGACATCAGCATCATTCCGAAAGTCGCAAAAAGCAAAAGGGCATGATACTCGCCCGCGGGCACCCTTTCACGATCGATCCACACGGTAGATATCAGGATCGTAATAGCGGAAACGAACAGAAATACAAAAGAAAAGCCTACCCGCAGGTTGTCGTGTGCGATCATGCCGTTCCAACCAGAGTCCGGACTGCCCGTGCCCCACATTGCTGCCAACACTATCCCAGACCCGACCAGTCCGAGTAGAGAAATAGCACCAGTCGCAACCTTTTGTTTTGGAAAAAAGCTGTCATAGACCATCACTATGACCCCGGCCAGAGCGACGATCAATTCGGGGAGTATTATCGGGATATTCACTCCCGCTGGTACCAGATCTGCTAAGAAAAACGTGTTCATTATTCTAAATTTCGATCAGCGCGCGGCAATTTTCTCTTCGAGGCCCGGTTTCACATCGGCGTGATCTATAGTCCCGCCTGCCCGCTGCATCACCCGCTCCTGAAGTGCCTTGATAGTGTTCTCCGACCTTTTCAGGAATGGCTGTGGGAAAACGCCCATATAGACCATCAGTATCAGCAGCGGCACCATCAGCCCGATCTCTCTCCAGCTAAGGTCGACAAGAGCTTTATTTTTATCGTTCGTGACCTTGCCGAAAAATACCCGCTGCACCATCCACAAAAGATAAACGGCCGCGAATATTACGCCCGTACCAGCAAGCATCGTGGCGACATAGTTCCAGTTCCAGCCCAGCAGTTGGATCGTGTCAAGAGCATGCGATTGAAACATACCGAGCATGATCAAAAACTCACCAACAAAGCCGTTCAGGAATGGCAGACCGACAGAGGCCATTGTCGTTATAACAAAAATGGTCGCGTAGACGGGCATGACATTCGCAAGGCCCCCAAACTGTGTGATCTCACGCGTGTGCCGCCGTTCATAAATGAAGCCTACCAGAAGGAACAGCGCGCCTGTGGTCACGCCATGGGCAAGCATGGTAAAGAGTGCCCCCTGCATTCCGGCTTCGGTGAATGAAAACATTCCCAGGATCACAAAGCCCATGTGGGCGACCGATGAATAAGCAACAAGCCGCTTAACATCCGGCTGGACCATGGCGACCAGTGCCCCATAAATAATGCCGATGATCGCCAGCGTAATAAAAAGCGGGGCCATCTCGCGGCTTTGGTCCGGAAAGAGTGCGAAATTAAACCGCATCAGACCGTACGTTCCCATCTTTAGAAGCACGGCGGCGAGGATCACAGAACCAGCCGTCGGAGCCTCAGTATGAGCATCGGGCAGCCATGTGTGAAACGGAAAGACAGGAACCTTGATCGCGAAAGCCAGTGCAAAAGCAAGGAAAAGGAGCATTCCCGCCTGTGGAGCCAGAACGAGGGTACCGGATTGCATTGCAGCAAGTATGGCGACGAAATCGAATGACCCTCCGAGCCCTGTTTGGTCAGCATAGATGTAATACAAGCCGATGATCGCCACCAGCATCAGCAGGCTGCCCAGGGCAGTAAAGATAAAAAATTTGACCGCCGCGTAGATGCGGTTTTCCCCGCCCCAAACACCGATGAGGAAAAACATCGGAACAAGCGAAGCCTCAAAAAACAAATAAAAGACGAGCAGGTCGAGCGATACAAAAACGCCGATCATCGCACTCTCAAGCAACAGAAGAAAGACGTAAAATGCGGTGGCTCGTTTCTCAACCGCATGCCATGTCGACAATACGGCGATCGGCATTATGAACGTGGTCAATATAACAAGCCAGAAGCTCAAGCCATCAACGCCAACGTGATAATTAGTATTTATTGCACTGATCCACGGAACGTTTTGTTCAAAATAGAACCCGCTTGCTCCTGCGACAGATGATCTCGAAAACATCGCCAGCGAAACCAGAAAGTTTAGTAAGGTAAAACCGAGGGTCAGCCATTTCAGCTGGCCTTCCTGTTTCCAGAACATTTGGTGCGCCAGCACCAATACTGCACCGACGACCGGCAGCAGTATCAGGATGGTCAAGAGATTTTGGTTAATAAAGTCCATCTAAGCAACCAGTTTCAAGCCGTAGTAAATAAAGTAACCAATGACGACCAAAGCACCGACAAGGATGATCGCAGCGTAGCTGCGCACGAAACCGACCTGCAGCCGACGCACAAGATCGCCGAAGGCCATTACGAACTGGCCTATACCATTCACAATGCCGTCAATAAACCCGAGGTCAAGCCCTTTCCACAAGCCTTTGCGCGAAAGGCTTGTGATCGGGTCGACGATGTAGCCATTATAAAACTCATCGAGACGCCATTTTTCCTCCAATATCTTCGGCATACGCCGCAAAGGATTATTCCGGAACAGCGCAAAGCCGATCCCGATACCGACGAACGCTAGGATGGTTGAAAGCAGGGCCAGCCAGCGCTCCTTTGCTATAACTTCCGGCGAGTGGGAATCATAGGCTTTTGCATGTCCGGCATCACTGTCGGTTTCGGCAGCTGAATGATCATCTTTTATCGCCGGCAGCGAATGTACGTCATGATCGGCTTTATCGGCAACAACAGGCTCTAGCGTGTGCTCGAATACATTAATATTTCCGGCTCCGACCAGCGAACTCATCGCATACGGAATTCCAACCAGCCCGCCGACTGTGGACAGGATCGCCAGCACGACCAGAGGCATCGTCATCACCCAAGGCGATTCGTGTGGTTTAAAATCGGGCGGCAGAGCGTGATGATGGTCGTCATCTTCATCGTCCGCTGCGTGTACATTATGCGTTCCGTCGTCGTGCTCCACGCTATGGATGATCGCAGTCTCCTCGTGCCCTTCCATGCCCGGCAAAGCGTCATGAAACCGTTCCGTACCCCAGAACGTCATGATCATCATTCGGGTCATGTAGACTGCTGTCAGGACGGCTGTGATCGTACCTATAACCCAGAGAATTTCTTCACCCGAAAAAGGTCCCGCTGGAAAATAGTTGTCAGCGGCGAACGTTTTGTAAAGTATCTCATCCTTCGAAAAGAAACCTGCCCAGATCGGGATGCCGCAGATCGCAAGCCAACCCATTGCCATTGTGATGAACGTAATGGGCATGTGCTTTTTCAGGTTGCCCATTTTGCGCATGTCCTGCTCGTGGTGCATCCCGTGGATCACCGACCCC
>JBGTBC010000242.1:0-12286 GCA_041749555.1 Pyrinomonadaceae bacterium
CCTCGGATCCGCGGATCTCGCATGACGGCACTTACGTGACATTTGTTTGGGATCGGGACGGCCTCCGCTCGCTCGGTAGAGTGCCGATCGAGGGCGGAAATGTCGAAGAAATGCCATTATTTGGCGATTCTCACTGGGTGATCTCGCCCGACGGATCGAGGGTCGCCTACACTGTCTGGAATGAACGGGAAAACATTTCGCAGGTAGCCGTCAGACGGCTCGATTCGGAAAAGCCCGAAATGATCCTGGATCTTTCATCGTACTTTATCCTGAAGTGGCGGCCCGACGGCACCGGACTCGTCTACCGCGACCGGCGCTCTGTCGAGTCCGCCCACGCCACGATAATGGAATGGAAGTTAGGGGCCGCATCGCCCGTTAAGCTCTTTTCCGCCGAGCCCGACACCGTGCAGGATTTCGCATTCTCCCCCGACGGCAAAAAAGCCGCCGCCATTGTCGGCAAACTCAACACCGACGCCGTCCTCCTCTCAAAACGCCCGGAATAATGTCCCGTCGATTAGTCCACTACCGATTCGTGCGGCTTTGCCGCTCTATTTGCGGCGAAGCTCTGCTTCACCGATAATCGCCATAAATTAATCAGCGGCTCTGCCGTGTGATATCGTGGGAAAGTCACCCCGACTCGTGTTCGATCTATCTTCGTGCTAATGTGCGGAGCACATTGAATAGCTTTAGCTACACATGCAGCGAAGCGGAATGTGTAGTCAGAAACCCCAATCGAGGTTAGCGTGTGAAACACGCGGCATAACCAAAATGCTAATATGTACCGCGTGTCCCCCCCGCTAAAACGTAATGTGCGATCCTGCCTACAGGTTACGCTCCGCTTTACCTGTAGCTAAAGTTATTGAGCGTGCTCTGCACGCCGAGGCTGATATTGGTCGACCTTTCGTGCTAATGTGAGGAGCACATAAAATAACTTTAGCTACACATGCAGCGAAGCGGAATGTGTAGTCTTAAACCCCAGTTGAGGTTAGCGTGTGAAACACGCGGTATAACAGACATGTCACATACACGATTTCTATACCACATAGTTTTCAGGACGAAGGGTGGCGAACCGATGATTGGAGCTTCGTGGGAAGCCGAACTGTACAGATACCTTGGCGGTATCGTGAAAGGCTGGAAAGGGATCGCGATCGAGATCAGCGGTATGCCGGATCATGTGCATTTGCTCGTGCTGCTCGTGCCATGTGATTTTCCTGCGTTTATGCGCGAGCTAAAGGCTAGTTCCTCCAAATGGGCGAAACAGTATGATCGCAATTTTGCATGGCAGCGTCGGTACGGAGCATTCACCGTAAGTTCGTCAGTCGCTGACCAGGTGCGTGCATATATCAAAGATCAAAAAGTTCATCACGCGAAACTATCTTTCGAAGATGAGTATTTGGCATTGTTAGAAAAGCACGACGTTGAATTCGACCGTCAATATTTGTGGGATTGATGCCGCGTGTTTCACACGCTCGTGTTTCATCGTTCCAGTTCTACAGGTTACGCTTTGCTCCACCTGTAGCTAAAGTTATCCTGCGTGCTCCGCACGCTTAGAGAAAAATTACAACATGATTTAACCACGCCTTTTTCCAAGGTTCGCCGGCAAAAACACTGCCGGGCGGCCGTGTGCCGGCGGATGGCGTTGGAGGTGTTGAGCCCTGTCAGATCGGCCAGCCGGCGAGTAAAAAATGTCCCGGCGCAGCAGACCATCTTCTACTCTATGGGGCGGTCGGTGACCGATTTGTACAGGCTGCCCACCTCAAACATTTTGAACTGTCGATACATCTCGGTAACAAAATAACCAGTTCGCCTGTCGCCTTCAAATCCGATACGGTAGTACGACGATTTTGTAGCGCTCCTTCCCACAAGGTATACATTAATTCTTCGAACCCCTGGAACGGTCTCATACCCGATAGGGGTTATTTCTATAGGGTAGTCATTTTCAGGGTGCATTTTGACGATAAGATTTTCGAGATCTACCTCTGAAACTTCATTCACGCGTTCCGGGGGCAAGAACGCCATGGCTTTGCTCAAATCGCGTTGAACATACGCAATAAGCGAGAACCGCCGGGCTGTTTCGAGCGCAAGAGGCGGGTTGTGTTCGATGTAATAGAAACATCCCGTCTGAAGCAAAAGAAACAACAATACTGTGCCGAAAAAAAACGCTTTCATTTGGTAAAAGTAAAAGCTAAGGCCATACCTGAGAATCATGCAATTTCTCTGTCCGCATAGGCCGAACCGCATCTTCCCCACCATTGTTCTAGAGTAACATCACTGGCAAAAACACTGCCGGGCGGCCGTGTGCCGGCGGCTGACGTTGGAGGTGTCGAGCGTATTATACTTACAGAAGATGGTTGGCATATGCAATATAGAATTTCAGCGTTACTAACTGGTTTTGTAGTTCTGGTGTCCATAGGATGTTCGGTCACGGACCAGAAAGTCAACAGAAATGAGAACGAAACACTTCAGCCTAATCACAGTATTCCAAGTGACGGGGCCTTAATTGAGTTTGATTTTTATCAAGCCGTCGATACTGATCTGGAGCACCAACTCAATGAGATCTCCCCGAGATTAGGACTGGTTCCGCTCGCGAAAGCTAACCGTCTCGAAGGATTCGAGTTCCGGCTTTGGACCGAACTGGCTGCGCGTGGCGATCCGAAGTTGCTGGGCATGAGCTCAACCGGAAGCGAAACCAACGCATATTATTTTGAAATGGACAGAAATGCAGACTCTATCAAGTCCCGTAGAGAACATCTCCCGAGCCCGAAATCCGGTTGGAACAGAATGCTGTTAGACTTGCGGACCCGTCTTCAAACTCCGAAAGGTCTCGCACGTGATCCGAACTTCGATTTAAACAGGGATGAGCCGGTTATAGTGCTGGAGGTTTTTGATAAGGGAGACTACCGCCGGGTAATCTACGGACACAACTCGTCTTTTCCTGACGCAAAGAGACTCATTCATGTGTGTGATTATTTAGCCGCGGAATTTGATGTTGAAATGGGATGTCGCGAGGATGGTACTAACTAGAGCCCTCAAAAACAATCGGGCCGGTTCTGGGATTTGTGCGATTTTCTGTCAGCATTAGGCTCGTACCGCATCTTCCACCCTTGTTTTAAGAGTAAACACCGCTGGCAAAACGTTGCTGAGCGGCGGTGTGGCGGCGGGTGACGTTGGAGGTGTTGAGCCAACCAAAACTGATCGACGACGTTCGCTGAGCGTGGCTACTTTTTCAGTCGGGACGATCTGGCGGTCTCGAAAGTGACGCGGACGCGGGCATTAAGGGCACCGGCGACGCGGCGGAGGTTGGCGAGCGAATGGCCTTCGTAGCTTGGCGATTCGAGGCGGCTGATCTGCTGCTGCGAGGTGTTGAGGCGGCGGGCTAGTTCTTTTTGCGAAAGCCCGGCCTTTTGACGAAGTGCCGCGAACTGAAGAGCGATGTCCCATGCCTCGCCCGCACTCTCGAACTGCGCCGCAAACTCGGGGTTCTTCATTTGTTCGTCGAGATATCGATCGAAATTCGTTTTATTCATTTTGTCCTTCGCATTCGGTCGGCCATACCAAAGGACGCGTGCGATTCTGTTCAGACAATCCTATCCCGCAGTATACAAGAATCTATCTTGATAATTGAAGGCGTGATCCAGGCTAGAACTGTTGCACAGATAAAATTCTTGCTATTAGCTGCAACATTTGCTAAATTAGCCTGCCGCGCCGTTTGGGCGCGTTGGCTCTTTGACAATTATGTTCGCTAGAATCGTGGATCATTGGGGTTTGTTGGTTGATGGTCGATCGTTTGGTTGGGCATCCGCCGCTGACCGCGCGGGTGTAATACACTTTCTGTGAAAATGCGTGGTACATGGTACAAGTGGGTAACTTGCTGTGATAGCATGGGTTACGGCATAATTGCTGTACCAGCCGTGGTACAAAAACAGGGGGTCTAGTGAGTGGCGTGTGCGGAGTGCAGAGTGGGGATGCGGAGTGACGATCCCGAAGGAAGAACCACCCCATCACCCAAAAGCGGCTCCGACCACCGGCCACTGACCACCGGCCACCGAACACTGCTCCTGTAATACACCACACGCTCAGGGTGGGACAGTTCATGAACCCGTAACTGTCACATTATAAAATAGATACGGCGATATTACTGTCCCAGCGTGGGACAGTAACAGGGGGTGTGAGCACAATTTCGAAAGTTTACAGTACAAAAATCACCTTGGATTTCGGACTTGGACTTTGGAACTTGAACTGTGAACTCTCGACCTCCGCTAGTTCATCGCCTGCTAATGCAGCTGTCTGAAATATAGTGATAAGATAGTCTGAACAGTTCGGTAACCGGCCGGCGATCATCCCGCACGATCGTGAGATCTGCCGCCGCTCGTGTGCGAACGCGAGACGCGGTGATCAGGCCGGTTGCCGTTTATATTGTGAATATGGGATCGAACGGAATAAGAAACGCGCTGACGATCGATTTTGAGGACTGGTATCAGGGCCTCGAGATCCCGTATTCCGAGTGGGACAAGTTTGAGGACCGAATCGAATTTGTTGGGGATAAGCTGCTCTCGATCCTTGATGAAGCCGGCACTAAGGCCACATTTTTCATGCTCGGCTATGTTGCCGAAAAGCACCCTGAGATCGTAAAACGTATCGAGGCCGAGGGGCACGAGATCGCTACGCATGGCTTCTCACACACGCTGATCTACAAACAGGCCCCCGAGTTGTTTCAGGAAGAACTAACGCGGGCGATCCACTATCTCGAGGATCTGACCGGCAAAAAGGTCCTTGGCCATCGCGCCCCGTTCTTTTCGATTACAAAGGATTCCCTCTGGGCGCTCGACATTCTCGGTGAGCTTGGTATCAAATACGACTCGAGCATTTTTCCGGTGCTGAATTACCGTTACGGCATCGCCGATGCACCTCGGTTCCCCTACAAGATCAAGCGGGAGAAATTCGAGTTTATGGAGTTTCCGATATCGACATTGAAACTCCCCGGATTTAAGATGCCGATCTCGGGCGGTGCTTATTTTCGGATATATCCGTATCAGGTCACGAAGCAGGCCATAAAGCAGGTAAACCGCTCGGGCCAGCCGGTCACATTTTACCTGCATCCCTGGGAGCTCGACCCAGATCATCCGCGGATCGATGTGCCGCGTCGGATAGCCTTGACGCACTATTTCAACCTCGGAGCGACCGAACGGCGGTTGAAAAAACTGCTTCGCGACTTTGAGATGGCTCCGATGAAAGAGGTTTTAAATATTAATTAACTTATGTCAGAAAACGTATCCAACACGGTTGAAGATAAGGTCCGAGATCATTTTCACGATGACGCGGCCAGATTCGACGCGATCTACGACCAAAAGAAAGGCCCTTTCGCCGCTTTCGTCGATAACTACTGGCGAGGCGTTGTGCAGAAACGTCTCGAGCTGAATGTCGAAAAGCTAAAGCCATTCGAGGGCAAGAAGATTCTTGACGTCGGGTGCGGTTCCGGCCGATTTTGCATTGCCTTTGCACTTAATGGAGCTGAAAAAGTGGTCGGGATCGATTTTGCTAAAGGAATGATCGAGATCGCGGACCGGCTCGCAACCGATGCCGGGGTAGGCGACAGATGTGAATTTATTGTCGGATCGTTTCCGGACGATATAGACCCTTCGGGTGCGCCTTTCGATGCTTGTACAGGCAACGGCTTCTTCGATTACATCGAACATCCGGTCCCGATCGTCACCGCTATGCGCGAGCTGACAAAAGGGAAGTTGATCATGAGTTTCCCAAAAGCCGTAGAATGGCGCGTGCCGCTCCGGCGCTTCCGTTTTTGGATGAAGGGAACTCCGCTCTTTCTCTACCGCGAAGAGCAGGTCCGCGATATCCTTGCCCGCTCCGGTGTGACCGATTACGAAATGATCCACCTGGATCGCGATTATCTTGTTGTTGCAAATGTATAGCCGTTCCGAACCCGTTCGGGTTCTCCACATCATTACGCGAATGATCGTCGGGGGGGCCCAGGAGCACACGCTTTTGATGGTTGTCGGGCTCGATGCAATGCCTGAGTACGAAGTGACGCTGGTCAGCGGCATTGATAAGGGTCGCGAGGGAGAACTTCTCTCGCAGGCGCGTGAAACGACAGACCTGATAGTAGTGCCCGAGATGGGCCGCAGTATAAATCCGTTTTCTGACCTGGCGGCCTTTTGGAAGCTTTACCGATTGATCAAGAAGGGCCGCTATCATATCGTCCATACGCATTCGTCCAAGGCCGGCGTTCTCGGGCGGCTGGCTGCAAAACTCGCAGGAACACCTTTGATCATTCACACGCTTCACAGCCTGGTGTTTCACGACTATCAGCCGTGGCTTATCAACAGGGCATGGTGGATGACGAAAAAGATCTGCGCGCCGGTGACCGATTATTTTGTCAGCGTGTCCGAGGTCATCGTCGAAAAGGCGATCGCTGCAGGCATCGACAAGCCCGAGAAATTTCGCACGATCTACAGCGGAATGGAACTCGACTGGTTTCTGAATGCAAAATTCGATTCGGCCAAGGTTAGAGCAGAATTCGGCATCCCGCTAGACGCGCCCGTCGTAGGTAAGATCGCCCGTCTTTTTCCTCTCAAAGGCCACGATCAGTTGATGGATGCAGCCTCTGAGATCGTCAAACGCGTGCCGAACGTGCGGTTTTTTCTGATCGGTGACGGTGTTCTGCTGGAACATCTCCAAAAGCGGGCACAAGAATATGGCATTCTGGAGAATTTCGTATTTGCGGGGCTCGTAGACCGAACCCGAATTCCTGAGTTGATATCGGCGATGGACGTAGTAGTTCATACTTCGCTCCGCGAGGGGCTGGCACGGGTGCTGCCGCAGTCTTTGGCGATGGGCAAGCCATGCGTTTCATTCGACATCGACGGAGCCCGTGAGGTAGTGATCAACGATTATACTGGATACCTCGTCGAGCCATTCGATTCGGTCGGGCTGGCTGATAAGGTCGCCCGGTTGTTGGAGGACAAGGAACTCCGGGAGAAATTCGGTGCAAACGGACGCATTCACGTAGATCCGAATTTCCGCACCGAGAAGATGGTCGCAGATATATCAGAGGTTTATCAGATGCTGCTTGACAAATACTCCGACCGAATACGAAAGTTCGACGCAGCCTCGAGGCAACAGGCAGTATCCGATTGATTTTCTCGGCTATTTGCTTTGTAATGAGCAGTAACTTTTAACCAGTATGCCCGGACTGACTCAAAACCCGATCTTCGTCGGGGTAATAGCCGTCTTATTGTCGGTGATCTGCACGTTTGCGGTCCGGGCTATCGCGGTCAAGTACGGTTATGTGGCCAAGCCCAAATCTGATCGATGGCATAAGAAACCAACTGCGATGCTCGGCGGTATTGCGATTTTTGTTGCTACCGTCGCGACCTACTTCCTTTTTGTTCCGGCAACAAACGAATCCCTCGTTGTCCTTGGCGGCGGAGCGTTTCTCTTCCTGGTCGGATTGATCGACGACCTTTTCACGGTCCGCCCATACCAGAAATTGATCGGCCAGCTTATCGGAGCGGGCTTCCTGGTGCTTTACGGCCTCAAACTTCCGCTCACGGGGTATGAGATCCTTGATATATGGCTCACGGTATTCTGGGTGGTCGGCATTACCAATGCGATCAATCTGCTGGACAATATGGACGGCCTGGCCGCTGGGATCTCGGCCATAGCGGCCCTTTCACTGGCTCTTAATTTCGCCGCCAATGGGTTAACGAACGAACTCCTCCTCGCGAGTGCCCTAATCGGTGCGCTTGTCGGCTTTCTCGTCTTTAACTTTAATCCGGCATCGATCTTTATGGGCGACTGTGGATCGATGTTCGTTGGATTCATGTTGTCCGGTACAGTCTTGTTAAATCAGGTCGGTGGCCGTTCGCGCGGCATCCTGGCGATCCTTGCCGTCCCGGTACTGATCCTGTTTGTTCCGATATTCGATACGACCTTTGTGACTGTCCTTCGTAAGTTGTGGGGCCGCAAGGCCTCACAGGGCGGCCGAGATCATACGTCACACAGGCTGGTCGCACTCGGACTTTCAGAACGAACGGCAGTTCTAATGCTTTATGCCTTTGCTATATTTGCGGGAGCATTGGCACTTATCGTTGGACAGATCGGGGCCTTCAAGAGTTTCGCCCTCATCGGTGTCTTTACGGTCGGGCTTGTGATACTTGGAGTGTATCTTTCCAAAGTAAAGGTCTACGATAGCGAACAAGAAGAGCGGGCCGCACAGGAAAATGCCGTTTTTGCATTCCTGGTAAACGTTTCTCATAAGCGCCGCGTGTTTGAGGTTTTTCTCGATGCATTCCTCATTACTCTGGCTTATTACTCGGCATTCGCGCTTCTTTTTGCGTCATTTGAAAGTTCCGCAAATTGGGGACTTTTTCTCAAGACCCTGCCGCTGCTGATCGTTATCAAGCTGGGCTCTTTTCTGCTCGTCGGTGTCTACCGAGGCTTGTGGCGATATACAAGCGTGACTGACCTGATCACATTCTCAAAAGGAGTGTTTCTCGGATCGGTGCTTAGTGTGCTGGCCATCCTGCTGTTGTATCGATTCGAGGGTTTTTCGCGAACCGTTTTTATACTCGATGGCATTCTCCTCCTGCTCGCCGTCGTAGGCAGCCGCCTCGCCTTCCGAGTCATTCGGCAGATGCTCCCTTTGCCCTCGGCAGGCGAGGGCCAAAAGGTTCTGATATACGGGGCTGGCGACGGCGGCGAAATGGTACTTCGCGAATTGAACAATAACCCGAACTGGAATTACCAGCCGGTCGGATTTATTGACGACGATCCACTTAAAAAGGATAAGGTCATACACGGGCTAAAGGTATATGACGGTGCCGGGTCGCTTTCGGATCTTTGCCGTCAAAAAGATATAGCTGAAATTCTGATATCGGCCCGGGATATGCCGCCGGAAAAATTAAAGCAAGTCCGTGAGACTTGCAGGGATTCGCAGGTCCTGCTCAAGCGCGCCCATATCAAGATCGAACCCGTTGATTTTATTTAGGAATTCACATTTTGTCGCTAAAATTGATCACAATCGGGCCAAAATATACGCGTATCGCACTGATCGCGGCGGCTATCCTGTGCCTGGTATTATCTTGGTTCTTTATCCGATGGAATCTTGGAAATGTCATTGCGTCACAGGTTGACCCCAAAAGTCCTGATTCACCGAGGGTCGCAAACTGGCTTACGGAATTTTCACCATCCGATCCCCAAACCCATTATCTTGCCGCATCGGTTTTTGAAAAAACGTTCAATGCCGACGATCTGAGCCGGGCGGTTCACGAATACGAAATGGCGACGGCACTCTCGCCTTATAACTACGCAATGTGGATGAGTCTCGGAAGGGCACGAAGCCTGGTTGGTGACGCCGAGGGCTCATTTAAGGCCTATCGAAAAGCCCTCGATCTAGCCCCTAATTATTCCGGCGTTCAGTGGGTCTATGGCAACGCATTGTTGCGTGAGGGGGAGACAGACGAGGGCCTTTCGATCCTTGCCAGAGCGGCTGCCGCGGATCCCCAGTATGTCAAGCCGGCGATCGCCACGGCGTTGCAGACGTTTGAAGGCAACATAGATGACGTTCGCCGAACCATGGGGGATAATGCCGTAGTAAATGCAGGACTCGCTGGAGTGCTTTCGACGACGGAGCGGCTGGACGAATCGTTCGAAGCGTGGACACGTCTGTCGCTGGAAAGTAGAAGGATCGAATATAAAAACCTTGGCGAAATCCTTCGAAATAAAATGATCGAGCACAAGAGATTTCGCATGGCTGCGAACATTCACGCCGACATTACAGCTGATGAGGCCCCGGCTGTATCAAAAGTGATCAACGGTGGATTTGAAGAAGATGTGAAACTTGGAAACGCGGGCATCTTCAACTGGCGGATATCGGACGGAACGCATCCTCAGGTGGGACTTAGCGATGGCATTAAGCAGTCAGGGCAATACAGCATGCTGCTGATGTTCAATTCTTTCGAAGTTGCTGGAATGCGGTCCATCGACCAGACCATAGCTGTCGAACCGGCTGTGGAATATGAACTTGAGATCTTTTACAGGTCGGACCTGCGAACAGAAGCAACCCTCCGGTGGGAGGTGGCGGACGCGGCTGGTCTTCAAAAGATCGCGGAGTCCGACCCTATCGCTCAGGCGGCAGACTGGACACCATTGAGGATACGCTTTAGATCCCCTGCGGATTCAGACGGCATTCAGATCCGACTGGTGAGGCTGGGCTGTGGCGGCCTTGCGTGTCCAATGAGTGGACGGCTTTTGTTCGACGATATCAGTCTTCGACGATTATAAAATGGAAAATCCCGGCAGATCGGTACGGATGGAAATAAGCACAGCGGAGCCTTTGCTTTCTTCACGCGCCAATTCGGTGATCTTTCTTATCCTCTGCATAATCCCTATCTTCGGCACAATATTATTTGGGGCAGTAGATAATACGACATGGGTCCTGATCACGATCCTATGGGCCGTTATTATCCTGCTCTGGATAGCGGAATCCTGGAAGGCAGGAGGGATACTTTTGAGCATTCAGCCGCTGCAAGTGCCGCTTTTGTGTCTCTTACTGATCGGTTTGGTCCATCTTCTGCCTTTGGGCGGTTCCGGCGACATTGAGGGCTTGCTCTCGATCCCCGCGTCGAGTGCGATCTCTCTCGACCCCTTTGCAACTCGGTTTTTTGTGTCAAAGCTGGCCGTTTACGTCGTTTTCTTCGCTGCCTGCCTTACTTTCGTCAACAGTGAGGATCGTCTAAAAAAGGTAGTCGTAACAGTGATCATTTTCGGTTCACTTATGGCGTTTTTCGGCATATTGCTGCGCCTCGCAAATCCGGACGGGATCTACGGCCTACGTGAAACGCCGCAAGCGGTCCCATTCGGCCCATTTGTGAATCAGCATCATTTTGCGGCATTAATGCAGATGACAAGTGGGCTGACATTGGGTTTTCTGTTTGGCGGCGAGATCAAAAGAGACAAGAAGATCCTACTCGTGATCGGGTTTGTATTGATGAGTGTCGCAGCGATTTTGACCAGCTCGCGCGGAGGCCTGCTGGGCCTTGTGTCGGTTGTGGCTTTGGTAGTTCTTTTCAATATTGTTTCGGGGCGTTGGTCGCGGATTCGAAAATCAAGTTTCTCAAACGCAAATTTGGGACGAAATGTTGCGGCCGCCGCCGCAGGGGCAGGCTTGGTCCTTGTGATCCTTGGCGTTGTTTTGTTTGTCGGCGGCGCCGAATCGCTTATGAGGAGTGTCGGTGCAAGTCAGCCCGATGTGGATTTTTCCAGCGGACGAACCCATTTCTGGCCCATTGCGATCCGGATATTTCTCGAGAACCCGGTGATCGGCGTTGGTTTCGACGCTTTCGGGGTCGCATATACCCGTCATGATACTTGGACTGGCCTGTTCCGCGTCGAGCAGGCCCATAATGAGTATCTTCAGATCCTTGCAGAAGGAGGAATACTGGGCTTCTTATGCCTCGGAGCATTTATTTATTTGTTATTTCGAAAAAGTCTTCGGACAATTGCAGAGGGAGCAGGAATCGCAAGAGAAGCTTCGATCGGGGCACTGGCCGGATGTTTTGGAATATTGATCCACAGCTTTTTCGATTTTCCGCTGCGGACTCCGTCAAACGGGTTCTTCTTCCTACTTCTTTGTTCTATCGCCGTTTTCCCGAATTCGAGACTCAGAAAGACTAACGCACCCTGACGACGACCACCTTTTTGCCGCACGGAAGTTCAAACGTTACCTGGTAAACGCCTGCTTTTTTGCTTTCAGAACTTATTACGAAAAGGGCCCTGGACTTTATTCCGGCTATGGGCTCACGGCGAACATTTATATTCTCGGGGCTCGATGAGTAAGCCTTTATGCCCTCCAGATCCGTTTCGTCGTCTATTCCGACAATGACGGCGCGGCCCCCGCTCTCGCTCAAGAGGGTTATATTTTCATCGCTGGAATTGATTGTGCATGGCGAGACCCCGTCCGTACGTGGTTCGGGCACATTACTGGCAGTACTTTCAATAGGCCTGGTTACTTCCGCCGAAGGATCCTTCACAGTCTCTACATCGCTTTGAGCGGCCTCACCCGATTTGTCGACACTGTTTTGGGTCTTTTGCGGTTCCGGGTTAGGCAAATACGGGATCGGTTTCTTATCTCCCGCCTTCTTGACCTCAGGCGAAGGTATGGTGATCACGACCGGCGGAAAGATTTCATTCTTGGCAACGGTCTTGTCATCGATGATCTCCTTTGGAGTAGGCACGTTTTCCTCAACCAGCTTCGGAGTATCGGATC
>JBGTBC010000243.1:0-3786 GCA_041749555.1 Pyrinomonadaceae bacterium
TATATGGTCGAGAATCCTCCGTCAAAGCCTCCGCCTCCGAGACTTCCACGTCTTTAGCCCATTTAGTGTTTTCTGCAGTCTAGTTCACGAGGCATTTTTTTGCATAGTCACGTCGTTCACAGCGTGGTCAGGTCGCGAGAGATATTGTCGACAGCGATATCGACCGGTGATAATGACGCGTAAACGCGCAGATCGGGCGCGGCATCGGGTATTCTCCCACGATCGCCGCGCCCGATTATTTACGAGCTATCGGTTTCTATTATTTTTACAACATTCCCTGACGTGCATGTTCAGCACGGGCCGCCCCGATCGCTGTTTTGACGTCCTTTTCTTCTTCGGGCGGCGGTAAAACAGCCGGCATACCCAGCGACTCTATCCAAAGCTCGCGTGTCCATCCCTTGGAATGGTAGAGATGCTCGTCTTCCTGGTCCTCGACCTCGTCGTGCGCTGCCTTGAGGATCTTTTTGTTTTCACCGGTTTCATTTTCTATGATCTCGCCGATCAAGTGCCAGTTCATATGATCTTTCGTTTCCCCAAGAACGACGCACTCGGCCGCTACGAGCTGTGCGGCTTCGGGCGGGCCGCTTGCAAGCGCCATTTCCATCGCCGCAACCAAAGATTCGCCGATATGCCTCACCACCGCACGTCCCGGCGTTTCCTCATTAGGATCCATCCCCAATTTCGTCAGCGTATCGGTCACGATCTCGACATGACGCTCAGTCTCTTCGAGATACTTTGTCCATTCTTCCTTGAGATCCTCGTTGACCACACACTTAAGCGCAGTTGTATAGATCTGCACGCCGCCCATCTCCGTCTCGAGCCACTGGCAAAATAGTTCTTTGTGTTTTTTATTCATCATTGTCACCCCTTATCCATTCTTTCATTAGATTTCCGCCCGACAATCCGGGAATAAAGCAATTTGAACACGAAGCCCTTAGGCGGTTCTGTCGGGTATCTAACAGATAGCTGGAAATTTCTATTTTGTGTCTTCTATGATTGAAATATCAGCCACTAATGCACGAATAGATCCCTTTCACGCTCTTCCCATTAGTGCATTCGTGGCCTCTTTCATGCCCTGGCCGCAGTTTACATTGCAATTGGACGATAATTTTCTTGAGAATTCTACGCCAAATGCTACAAATCACGCCAAATGGACTACCTTGAAACACAAAAATCAGGTTAGCCTGTTGCGGTGCCCGGTTTTTCGTCCGAAAAGACCTGGCGGATGTTTGATAATTCGTTCGTTGTTCGCAGATGGTTGATCGTTGATGGTAAAGGGACACTGTACATCCGGATCGCTGTAATACAGAAAACAGGAAAATACGTGGTACATGGTACAAATCCGTATATATAAGCTTCTACACGACTTAGGGGACTTTTCGTGTCCCGGCGTGGTACAAAAACAGGGGGTCTGTCGGTGGAAAATGGAGAATGGAGAATGGAAAATGGAAAATTTCTGGTACGGCCTCCCTATTCACCGCCACTGCCCACACTCGTGTAACACACCCACACACTTAAGCGTGGGACAGTGCACAACCCTGCAACTATATCATCCTAAGGAGGTTACGGCGATTTTACTGTCCCAGCCTGGGACAGTTTCAGGCCATTTGAAGCAGAAAATCGGAGAATTGAGAGTGGCAAATAGAGAATAGTAACTGGTACTTGCGGCCTTCCCATCACTATTCAGCGTTCACTATCCCTTCGACTTTGGACCTTGGGCTTTGGACTTTGGACTTTGGACCGTGGACTTTGGAACTTTGAACTTTGAACTTTGAACTTTGAACTTAAGACCTTAGACTTTGGACACTTTTTTGCATCATACTACCCAGAAGGGAGTATCCCAACGATTAACAGGAGTTAAAATAATATGATATATCGCGTTAGCTATCTACTGCTTATTATTCTAACGGCAGGCTTTATGATCTTTATGAATGGTTTAAATGATACATCTTCGAGTGCGGCTGGGAAATCAGTCGCCGAAAACCCTTTGAATGAAAAGTGGTCGGGCCCTTACGGCGGCGTACCGCCTTTTGACAAGGTAAAGGTGTCCGACCTTGAACCGGCACTCGAAGCGGCAATGGCCGAGAACCTGGCAGAGATCGACAAGATCGCCAACAATACGGCACCGCCGACGTTTGAGAATACGATCGCCGCCATGGAGCGGACCGGCCATATGCTCGATCGGGTGACGACGATATACGGCATTTGGTCAGGCAGCTTGAGTACGCCAGAGGTGCGGGCGGTCAACACAACAATGGCCCCAAAGCTCGCAGCTTTCGGCGATAAGATCTCGCAGAACGAGAAATTATTCAAGCGTATCGAGGCTATCTATAACTCACCCGAAAAGAAAAAGCTCACGTCGGAGCAGCAGCGTCTCGTTTGGTTAAATTACACAAATTTTGTCCGTTCGGGTGCCAAGCTCGATGCTCAGCAGAAAAAACGCCTGTCGGAGATCAATCAGGGACTCGCCGGACTGTTCACGAAGTTCAGTCAGAACCTATTGGCCGATGAAAGCGGCCCTTTCCTGACACTTGAAACTGAGGCTGATATGGCCGGTCTATCACCTGCTTTACGCGAAGCCGCAGCTCAAGCCGCTAAGGCAAAGGATGTCAAAGCCGCCGGTATTATCAGAAATACCCGCTCATCCGTCGATCCGTTCCTGACCTATTCCGATCGCCGCGAACTGCGTGAAAAGGCCTGGCGGATGTTCGTTAATCGCGGAGATAACGGCGATGCTCGCGACAACAATGGCGTCATCCCCGAGATATTAAAGTTAAGGGCTGAAAGGGCCAAGATGCTCGGTTACCCGACGCACGCCCACTGGCGTCTCGAGAATGCGATGGCGAAGAATCCTGATAACGCGATGATGCTTATGGAAGCTGTCTGGCCCGCAGCGATCGCCCGCGTCAAAGAGGAGGTCGCCGATATGCAGGCCCTCGCTAATAAGGAGAACGCAAAGATCAAGATCGAGCCGTGGGATTACCGCTATTACATGGAAAAGGTCCGCAAACAGAAGTATGACCTTGACCAAAACGAGGTAATTCCCTATCTGCAGCTCGACAAGATCCGTGACGCGATGTTTTGGGTCGCCGGAGAGATATTTGATTTTACGTTTACACCGGTGACGAATGTACCCGTTTTTCACACCGATATGTCTGTATATGAAGTCAGGAATAAGACGACCGGCAAACATATCGGCCTCTGGTACTTTGACCCGTATGCCCGCGATGGCAAACGCAGCGGAGCGTGGATGAACGCCTATCGAAGCCAGGAACGTATGGACGGCGATATAACAACGATTGTTTCCAACAATTCGAACTTTGTTAAAGGCAAGCCGGGTGAGCCCGTCCTGATCTCATGGGATGACGCAAGCACGATGTTTCATGAGTTCGGCCACGCTCTGCACGGGCTCTCGTCAAACGTCACGTATCCGACCCTGTCAGGCACAAATGTGGCTCGTGATTACGTCGAATTCCCTTCGCAGCTGCTGGAACATTGGCTTTCGACCCCTGAGGTACTTCAACGGTTCGCTCTGCACTATCAGACCGGCAAACCGATCCCTCAGGCTTTGGTCGACAAGATCAGCAAAGCTGCTACCTTTAATCAGGGATTCGCTACAACGGAGTATCTTTCGAGTGCGTTGGTCGACATGAAACTTCATCTTGCCGGAGACAAACCGATCAACGCCGATACATTCGAAAAAGAAACGCTCGCATCGCTTGGGATGCCGAACGAACTTGTAATGCGCCACCGTACTCCGCATTTCGGACACGTGTTCTCAAGCGA
>JBGTBC010000244.1:0-17442 GCA_041749555.1 Pyrinomonadaceae bacterium
AGCCGGGGTAGTTCTCGATCTTCTCGGTCGTGGCGGCCAGTCCGCCGGTCCCTTCGCGCTCCAGTACCAGGACCTTCATGCCATCCCGCGCCGCATAGAGCGCGGTTGTCATCCCTGCCGGGCCGCCGCCAATAATGATGACATCGTACAACCCGCCGCTGGGTGCGGTGGTGGGAGTTTCGTTTGTGAGGGTGAATTCAAACATCGGTTGCCCTCCTCAATCTCAAGCAAGCGCCTTCTTGATGGCCTCGACCATAACCGGGACGGCTTCGAAGAGGTCGCCGACGATGCCATAGTCGGCAATGTCGAAGATCGGTGCTTCTGAGTCCTTATTAATAGCGACGATCGTGCCTGAATTCTTCATACCGACAATATGCTGGATAGCGCCGGAGATACCGAGGGCGAGATATAGCTTAGGTGAGACAGTCTGACCGGATGAACCGATCTGCCGATCGATGGGCAGCCAGTCGGCATCGCATATCGGCCGGGATGCGGCCATATCGGCACCGAGAACATCGGCAAGCTGCTGGGCCAAAGCGATATTTTCCTGCGATTTGATGCCGCGGCCAATAGCGACAATGATCTCGGATTTGGTCAGGTCGACCGTAGCCTTGGCTTCCTGGAACGGCGCTTCGGGTGTCATTCGGATCTCGCCGACATTGACGTCCATTGTCTCAACTGCCGCACTTCCCTTTTCGGCGTTTTCTCCGCGGAAAGCACCGCTCTGAAAAGTAACGAAATATGGAGCATCGCCCCCAAGTGAGACATCCGCGTCGAGCTTGCCCAGAAAAATGCGACGAGTGAGTACGATCTTAGGCTCCCCTCCTGCCTGAGGAGGGGTGGACGCCGCTTCGGCGGACGGGGTGGTGGGAGCAACCGCGTAGCGAATACAATCACCGACAACCTCACGTCCCAACCGAGCAGCTACTTTCGGTGCAAAATCCCGCACCTGATAAGTGTGAGACATCACGATGTACTGCGGGTTGAGCAATTTGATCACGTGTTCCCAGGCATCGGCGTAAGCGTCCGGCGTGTATTGAGACAGCTTTTCGTTTTTAGCGACGATCACTTTCTCAAGAGCGTAGCCCGCGATCTCCTGAGCGAGTGCGCAATCTTTGTCGCAAGGGATAACAGCGGTCACCGGAAGCCCTAGGTCCTTGCCGATCGATTGTGCAGCGGCAACAGCCTCAAGTGAGACACGATTCAGAACGCAGTCTTTGTGTTCGATAAATACTAAGATCATAAGATTCTTATTGGGCGTGTGAAATGTGAGACGAGTGCCATTTTTTCACTCGTCACTGGTCACTGGTCACTATTCACTAAAGGACCCGCACCTCCGTCCGCAATTTCTCAACCAGCTCTGCCGCTCCGGCCTTTGCATCACCGTTACCCAGCATCTGGGTCTGCTTAGTTTTGAGCGGCATATAGACCTTTTCGATCTTCGAGGCGGACGCAAAAGGTTCGATTGTCGGCGTTACCTCGCGGATCTCTTTCTTCTTTGCGGCCATGATGCCTTTTAGAGACGCATAGCGGATCTGTGAGATGCCGGATTGGATAGTCAGTAATGCGGGCAGCTTGTACGTGAACCATTGGTACCAGCCGCTCTCAAGCTCGCGTTTGACCTTAAGCGTATCGCCCAGGCTTGCGCGGTCGACCTCAATGACGATCGTCGCGTGCGGAATGGCGAGCAGCTCGGCAAGGATCACGCCGGTTTGCCCATAGCTGGCATCGTCCGACTGTAGCCCTGTAAAGATAAGGTCGGCGTTTTCTTCTTTGACCGCATCGGCGATTGTGCTCGCTATTTGATACGCAGAAAGGCTCTTGGTGTCATCGACAACGACGTGAATTGCGCGGTCCGCCCCGCGGGCGAGAGCATCCTTAATAACCGACTTAGCACCCTGCGGCCCAAGCGTACACACAATGACCTCGCCATCGCCTTTCGCCTCGCGCGTACGCAGTGCTTCTTCGAGGGCGTACCCATCAGACTCATTGGTCTGCTGTGCAACATCAGCCTCATTGATCCATTTCTCATCGCCCGCGATCCTAAGAACGGCATCCTTATTAGCGACCTGTTTCATTAAAACTATTATTTTCATATAAATAAAATGAATGGTGATTCATTCTGAAAACGCTCGTATCAATCCCCGAGATTATAAAACAGCCACAAGCTTATTCTTGGTAACGCTTAAATATCAGGCACGCATTAGTACCGCCAAAGCCAAAGCTATTGGAAAGAGCATAATCGACCTTAGCATCGCGCGGGGCATTGGGGATGTAATCGAGGTCACAATCAGGATCAGGAAACTCGTAGTTAATAGTTGGCGGCAGCTTGTTCTCAGTCATAGCCAGGACGGAGAAAACGGCCTCGATACCGCCGGCCGCACCGAGTGCGTGGCCCGTCATCGACTTTGTCGAACTGACGGCCAATTTATCGGCATGATCACCGAATACCTTCCTAATAGCGAGTGTTTCAAATTTATCGTTATAAGGTGTCGAGGTTCCGTGAGCGTTAATATACCCGATCTGGTCCGGCGTGATCCCTGCATCCTTTATGGCTCGGTTCATGACGCGGATGGCTCCCGAACCCGTTTCATCGGGCATAGTGACGTGAAACGCATCACCGCTCATACCGTATCCGACGATCTCTGCGTGGATCTTTGCACCGCGGGCTTTGGCAAATTCGAGCTCTTCGAGGATCAAGATCCCCGCGCCCTCGCCGATCACAAATCCATCGCGTTCAAGATCAAATGGCCGCGATGCATGCTTCGGATCGCCATTACGCGTAGAAAGCGCACGCATCGATGCGAATCCCGCCACCGACATCGGCGTGATCGCACTTTCTGCTCCGCCGCAGATCATGGCATCCGCATCACCTCGTTCGATCAGGCGGAAACTATCGCCTATTGCATGGGCTCCGGCCGCGCAGGCAGTTGCCGTGGCCGAATTTGGTCCCTTCGCACCATGACGAATGGATACGTTCCCGGCCGCCAGGTTAACAATTGCCGATACGATAAAGAACGGTGAAACTCGATCGGGCCCGGAATTGAGCAGCTTCTCGTGCTCACGCTCGATCGCCCAGAAATCCCCTATGCCGGAACTAATATAAGTCCCGACCATTTCGTCATTCGACGAATCGATGACCAGGCCGCTGTGTTTAACCGCTTCGTCAGAAGCCGCGATCGCAAAATGAGAGAATGCACCCATCCGCCTGGCTTCCTTCTTATCAAGGAAATCAAGCGCGTCAAAGCCCTTTACTTCACATGCGAATTTCGCAGAATACGCCTCCGCGTCAAATTTTTTAATGAAATCGGCCCCGCTTTCACAGTTCATCAAAGCGCGCCAAGTCGAGGGAACGTCATTCCCGCAAGGCGTTACCAGCCCGAGTCCCGTGACTACTACTCGTCTTTTCATAATTCAGTAGGCAGAAGGCAGTGGAAAGTGGGCAGCAGTTGCCATTTAAACATTCCGGTTTTCCTTTTCCCTCAGCGAATTTGCTAGTCCGTTAATTAATTTGCCGACTTCAGCACACTTATTCATAACTTCTATGCTTTCTTCGACCGAAATATATTCCTGCATTTCCGCTATAAGATTCTGCGTTTCAGTTTCTCTCAAGGAACCGTGGGCAATCGAAAGGTGCCTGATGAATTCCCTTGTCGAGCGACGGCCCTGGCCCTCCGCAATGTTCGAAGGAATCGAAACGACTGCCCGACGGATCTGAGATGTCAAACCAATTAGCTCCTCACGCGGAAACTTCTTGGTCAAACTGTAGATCAGCTTGACCAATTCCATTGACTTTTGCCACGCGATCAGACCTCGGTAGTTTTGAACAGACATCGTATTCACCCGAGCAGATTTTTTAGTCAACTTTCTGCCTGCCCACTGTCCACTGCCGACCGCCCACTGCCTAGGCAGCTTTATGCTGCTCAACATAGGCGTACGCATCGCGGACGCTCTGGATCTTCTCGGCGTCTTCGTCGGGAATCTCGATATCGAATTCCTCTTCGAAACGCATCACCAATTCAACGAGATCGAGCGAATCGGCACCCAGGTCCTCAATGAACCTTGCGTTTTCCGTGACTTCTGCTTCATCGACACCCAACTCGTCGACGATTATCTGTTTGATCTTATCCTGAACTTCTGACATTAATTTTTCTCCCTTTTTCTTATAACGTTTCTAAAGTATTTCTTAAACTTTCGGTATTTTCAATGTTAGCGTATTCGGCTTCTTTATCAATTTGGCGGACGAGCCCGCTAAGCACCTTTCCCGGCCCTATCTCTACAAACCTATCGACACCAGCCGCTCTAAGATTCTCGATCGTTTCAAGCCACCGGACCGGAGACGATACCTGTCGCGTCAATTTGTCCGCTACATCTTTTGAATTATCGCTTATCCCCGCGTCAACATTGTGTACGATCGGGAACAGAAACTCGGAATACTCCAACGTGGCCAAGTCCGCCGCCAGGCGTTCCTGTGCCGGCAGCATCAACTGGCAGTGGAACGGGGCAGAAACGTTAAGCTTTATGGCTCTCTTCGCCCCCTTTTCCTTCAGGATCTCACATGCCCGGTCAACCGCTTCAGCATTCCCGGCGATCACCACCTGGGTGCCGGAATTGATATTTGCAGGGCTACAGATCTGCCCTTCCGCAGCCTCGGCACAGCCGGCCACCACATCATCAACATCAAGACCAAGTATAGCTGCCATCGCACCTACACCAACCGGCACGGCCTGCTGCATGTATGTTCCGCGATTTCGTACAGTCCGGACCGCATCTGCAAATTCAATTACACCGGCCGCAACCAGTGCGGAATACTCACCAAGGCTATGCCCGGCCACGAAGTCCGGTTCCGGCAGCCCTTCTGCCATAGCCGAATGATAGGCGGCCACAGAAACGGTCAGGATCGCGGGCTGTGTATTAGCGGTAAGCTGAAGTTCAGATTCATCACCCGAAAAACACAGGTCCGACATCGAAAACCCCAACGCGTCATCGGCCGCCTCGAATACCTCGCGTGCCGCTGTAAAATTGTCAAACAGGTCTTTTCCCATGCCAACGGCCTGTGAGCCTTGACCGGGAAAAATGTAAGCCGTCTTGCCCATCTAAAATCTTATGACCGTTCCGCCCCACGTCACACCGCCGCCAAAGGCGGTTAGCAACACGAGGCTTCCCTCTTTGATCCTGCCCGACTCGATACACTCGTCCAGGGCGATCGGGATAGAGGCCGACGATGTATTGCCATGCTGGGCGATGTTCGAATAGACCTTTTCTTCGGGCACGCCGAGTCTAGAAGCCACAGCATCAGTGATCCGCTGATTTGCCTGGTGCGGAATGACAAGATCGACATCGTCAACCGTGTACCCCGCCTTTTCGAGCATTTCCGCCGAGATATCGGCCATTGACCGGACAGCTACCTTGAAGAGTTCATTTCCCTTCATCTTAAAAAAGTGCATGCCCTCGTCGATGGTCTTATGTGATGTACCAAGCTTTGTTCCGCCGCCGGGTGCGTATAGCTGTTCTTCGTACCGCCCGTCCGATCTGATCTTAGTTGCAAGGATCCCTTTGCCTTCGGGAACGGGGCCAACCACAGCCGCTCCGGCGCCATCGCCAAAGATCACACAGGTTCCGCGGTCGGTGTAATCAACGTATTTCGTCAGCACCTCAGCCCCAATCACGAGGGCGTATTTGATCTGGCCGGTACGGATCATTGACTCGACCATCGTGAGGCCGTACAAAAACCCAGAACACGCGGCAAAAATATCCATTCCAGCCGCATTTGTGGCGCCGATCTGTGCCTGGATCAGCGCGCCTGTCGAGGGCATTATCTGATCCGGAGTGGTGGTCGCGCAGACGATCAACTCGATATCGGTAGGCTTTAGGCCTGCCCGCTCGAGTGCCTGAAGCGCGGCCTTGGTGCCGAACTGCGAAGTATACTCGTTGTCTGCGGCCTTATGCCGCTGCTTGATACCGGTTCGCGAAGTGATCCATTCATCATTGGTGTCGACCATTTTTTCCAGATCGGCATTCGTTAAAATGCCCTCCGGATAAGCATGACCCATCCCAATGATGCCCGCGTTTTGTCCTGTCATTGATTAGAATTAGAACTCAAACTCTGAATTAATTCAAAACCTATTCGGCCTCTTTGACGTCGATGATCTGCCGGCCTTTGAACTTGCCAGTAGCTGCATCGATGCGGTGCGGAACCTTGGCTTCGCCCGTATCTTTGTCCAGGTAGAACTGCGGAGTTTTCAGCGCATCGTGGGCTCGCCGCTGACGGGTCCGAGAATGTGAATGTCTTCGTTTTGGATTTGGCATTTTTTACCTCAAATTATATCGCCGCAAAAAGACGTTATCGCCCTTTCGCGGCTACTTCAAACCTTTTAATGCTGCCCAACGAGGATCGATCTCGTCGTCGGAACACTTACAATCTATCAAATTTAGGTTGGCACCGCATTTCGGGCACAACCCTTTGCAATCATCCTTACAAAATACCTGTATAGGAAGAGCAAGCAATATTTGTTCTCTCACCACATCCGCGAGGTCGATCTTGCCATCCTCTACCAACGAAACATCCAGATCCTCGACACTCACTTCGGCATCGGTACTTAGATCTTCGTTTTCAGCATCGACGAAGGAAGTTTCGAATTCGAAAGCGAGATCGCCGTTCACCGGTTCCAGGCAGCGAATACAGTCACGTGATATCGAGGTACCGATCCTTCCGGCGAGCCTGGTCTTGGCGGCCTGTTTACTTATCCCAGCAACAAATTCGACCGGCCCGGTAAGCTCAACATCCTCATCTGAAAGATCTATCTCATCGACTTCAAAAGTCCGTTCGATCACTTTTGCCTCTGCCCCAACACTGCCTAAATCGATGATCATTGTCGATAAGTGCATTCTTCTGCCAAAAGGCATGCGGAAGGCAAAGGGTTAATTATATCTTTTGTGAGATTGCTGTCAAACAAACGGCCATCTTCGCCGTCATGTTTTCAACGCCGAACCGACCGCTTCGTCGAGTGACCGGAAGCCTTTTTCCTGTAATATGGCGGCTAACCCTCTGTTAATTTCCTGCGCAAACCCAGGCCCTCCATATACAAAACCGGTGTAAGCCTGTAACAGCGAAGCCCCCGCCGCGATCTTATTAAATGCGCCATGGGCGTCAAAGATCCCGCCGACCCCAATGATCGGGATCTGGCCTTTGGCATGACGATAGATCATCGACACGACTTCGGTTGACCGCCGCTCTAGCGGTCTGCCGCTAAGGCCGCCAGCCCCGATCCGGGCTGCATCCGCGGGCGTTATGCCTTCACGGGAGATAGTCGTGTTTGTTGCAATGATCCCCGCGATCCCCAGACTTAAGCAGATATCTACAATCGATTCTATATCGGCCTCTGTAAGATCGGGAGCTATCTTAACCAGCAAGGGCACCCGCCGGCCATTTCGCTTCTGGATCGCATTGAGCAAAGCGTCCAGATTTTCCGATCGCTGCAGATCACGGAGGTCAGGCGTGTTTGGTGATGACACATTTACAGCAACATAGTCGGCAAATGGGCATACCATTTCAAACGTTTTCAAGTAATTTTCAACCGCCTGATCATTTGCCACCTCTTTGTTCCGGCCGATATTTACACCGACTATGCAGCGTTTTCGATCTACCTTCTTAAGTCGCTCGGCCACGGCTGCGGCACCGTCATTATTGAATCCCAGTCGATTTATCAGCGCCTTTTCTGTCGGCAGACGAAAAAGCCGAGGTTTCGGATTCCCCGGTTGAGGCTCGAAGGTGACGGTCCCGACCTCTACAAAACCAAAGCCAAGTTCCGCAAGTTGTTCTACTGCAACGCCATTCTTGTCGAACCCCGCAGCCAAACCGATCGGATTCCCAAAGTTCAACCCGAAACGAACCAGTTTGCTATACACACTTGGGGATTCAACCATCGGTCCGCCCGAAAGACTGAGCTTTGTTGCCAGACCCGACCGCAACACCGCTATACCGAGATCGTGCGCTCTTTCCGCGTCGAGGCGAAACATCAGTGGCCTGACCAGCTTTTCCCACAGAAGTGACATATCAGAAAGCCTCGATTTTAGCGGAATATAGGACGATTAAGAAACAACGAGATGCCTTCTTTGAACTTTGAAGTTTGCTTTGTTACGATTTGCCTCTGATGGGTGACAAAATCAACTTGGTGGAAAAGTCGCGAATAATGGATGCGGCGGCGATAAAACGTGCGATCTCGAGGCTTTCATCTGAGATTGTCGAGTCCAATCGTGGCGTTGAAGATCTCTATCTGGTCGGCATACGTCGCCGAGGCGTGCCGATCGCTGAACGTATTTCGAAAAAGATCGAGGCTCTCGAAGGGGAGACTCCGCTTTACGGAATTCTGGACATCACATTATACAGAGATGATCTTTCGACAGTGGGTACTAATCCAATTGTTAATCGAACGGAGCTTGAGCACGATATCGAGGGGAAGATCGTCATCCTGGTGGACGACGTGCTTTACACGGGGCGGACCATTCGGGCCGCTCTCGATCAGCTCATGGACTTTGGCCGGCCGAAACGCGTGCAACTCGCCGTTCTGATCGACAGAGGCCGCGAGCATCGAGAACTTCCCATCCAGGCTGACTTTATCGGAAAACTCGTTCCGACCAAGCAGGCGGAGATTATAAAGGTGATGTTAAAAGAGTTTGACGATGTCGAGGCCGTGGGCATATTCGAAAGGCCAACGTTGGAAACGGAGCAGGGTTAATTCCTTGCTCTTTTTTTGTAGAAGAAGGATTCTGACTATTGATGGATAAGCCGTTTCGCCGAAGAGACCTTCTTGGAATCCGCGATCTAACCGCCGCAGAGATCACAGGTATTCTCGACACGGCTGAAAATTTCAGCGAGATCTCGAACCGTGAGGTTAAGAAAGTACCCGCCCTTCGCGGCAAGACGGTGATCAATCTCTTTTTCGAAGCGTCGACCCGCACCCGCACTTCTTTCGAACTCGCGGCAAAACGCCTTTCAGCCGATGCCGTTAACATCAGCGTTTCGGCATCGAGCCTGTCAAAGGGTGAAACGCTTATCGACACTGCGATGAATCTCGACGCGATGTCGCCCGACTGTATTGTCGTGCGGCATTCTAGTGCGGGCGTACCGCACCAACTCGCTAAAGTCAGCCGGGCGGCGATTATCAACGCAGGCGACGGCTCAAACGAGCATCCAACACAGGCGCTTCTGGACGCGATGACGATCCGCGAGCACAAGAAAACGATATCGGGTCTGAAGGTAGCAATAGTTGGAGATATCCTTCACAGCCGAGTGGCGAGATCGAATATTCACCTACTGACGAAGTTAGGCGCAACTGTGCGGGTCGCCGGTCCAAAACCGCTCGTACCTGTTGATTTTCAACACCTGGTGGAAAATGGCCTCGAGGTTTGTCCGCACATGGAAGATGCAATCAGAGGCTCCGATGTCGTGATGATCTTGCGGATTCAGCGTGAACGTCAGGACTCTGCCTTTTTCCCTACTTTGCGAGAATACGCCATACATTACGGGCTCACGAATGATCGTCTGGATCTCGCTAAACAAGATGCAATCGTTCTGCATCCGGGCCCGATGAACCGCGGTATCGAGATCTCGTCGGACGTCGCGGACAGCTCACGTTCGCTGATATTGGATCAAGTCAAATACGGTGTAGCGGTACGCATGGCGGTTCTATACCTCGCGACCGGTGGTGTACCAACTTCTAATTGATATGAAACTTCTGATCGCAAATGGCCATTTGATCGATCCGGCCGCTCCTGAAAATACGGGAATGTCCGTTCTTGTAGAAGGCGGCAAGGTATCAGCTTGGCTCGGTCCTAATGAGGCTCCGCCGAAGGGCTGCGAGATCTTTGACGCAGCGGGCTTACTCGTTTCGCCGGGATTTATCGACATGCATGTGCATTTACGTGAGCCGGGCCAGGAGCATAAGGAAACCATAGCATCCGGGTGCGCAGCAGCCGTGGCGGGCGGCTGGACGAGTGTTTGCCCGATGCCTAACACGCAGCCGGTCAATGACAACGCGGCGATCACTCGGTACATGATAGAGCAAGCCGAACGGGCGGGACTTGCAAACGTCTTCCCGATCGGTGCGATCACAAAATCATCGGATGGAGTCGAGCTTGCGGAAATGGGTGAAATGAAGGCCGCCGGAGCCGTGGCGGTTTCGGATGATGGACGCCCGGTGCCGAATGCGGGCACGATGCGGCGGGCGATGCAGTACGCTTACGATTTTGGCCTTCCCGTCATTGATCATTGCGAAGACAAGTCGCTCTCATCCGGCGGCGTGATGCACGAAGGACGAGTTTCGCTCCGTTTAGGCCTCAAAGGGATGCCGGCCCTGGCGGAGGAGATCGACGCCGTTCGCGATATCCTGATCGCAAAAGAAACCGGTGCTCACATTCACATTGCACATGTTTCGACAAAGGGAACGATCGAGGCGATACGCCGGGCAAAGTCCGATGGGATCAAGGTCACCTGCGAGGTTACCCCGCATCACTTTACGCTCACCGACGATGCGGTGGAGGGCTATGATACTAACACTAAGATGGCCCCGCCGCTTCGCTCTGACGAGCATCTTCAGGCCGTTCTCGAGGGGCTGAGAGACGGCACGATCGACGCGATAGCTACAGACCACGCACCGCATCATTCGGATGAAAAGGCACTTGAATATGACCGTGCACCTTTCGGAATTACTGGCCTCGAAACCGGGGTCGGACTGGCTCTTGATCGGCTAGTTCATACCGGCGTTATCGACCTTGTCCGGCTCGTTCAGCTATGCTCGGTCAACCCTGCCCGGATATTTAACCTAGTCGGCCGCGGCACTCTCTCGCCCGGCTCGATAGCGGATATAACCATTCTCGACCCCGAACTGAAATGGACCTACTCTTCAGCTGGATCGCACTCAAAATCCCGTAATTCACCGTTTGACGGCTGGTCATTTACCGGAGCAGCCGTTGCCACCATCGTCGGCGGCCGAATCGTGTATCGCCGCGAAACCTGAAGGTAAGGACTGATGGAATCAAGATGAAAGCACTGATCATTGCAGTTATAGTTTCTTGCCTCGCCTCAATCGCGGCGGCACAAAACAAAAGCGTTTATACGAGTACGAAGGCAAATGCGTGCCGAACCATAAAAGCTACTTCTGCTGGTGCCGGTTCCTATGAGGGCGAATGCCGAGGCGTTGGTGGATATAAGCTCCGTTTGATCGAAGGCGACATACGGCAAACGCTCGACGTTATCACACCCGGCAAAAAGCGGTTCGAGCTTAATTTCTGGCGTTTTTTCGGAAGCTTCTCTTTGATCGGAGAGAAAGTCGAATGGCGAACTAAATCGGGCGTTCCGGTAGCGCTGATCGCCCGATACATCGTTTCGGATCCTGAGGATTCGCGGAAAAGCACGTCGTACCTGATGGTTTCACGAGTCGGCAGGAATCTGTCGTGTGTAACTGACGTAGTTGATCCCGGGCCCGGCCAAAATAAAATGGCTCGACGCCTGGCCGATACAGCTTCGGCCCGACCCTGCAGATCGACCGACTGACGATGCTATTTAGAAGAAATTAGTTATAATCTCCATTATTTTTTCACCGGAGTCTTTCATCAATGGAATTTCTTTCTGACCCAAATGTGTGGATCGCGTTTGCAACCCTGACCGTTCTCGAGCTCGTTCTAGGGATTGACAACATTATCTTTATCTCGATACTCGCCGGCAAACTGCCGCCCGATCAGCAGCCTCGGGCGCGATTCATCGGCCTCTCCCTGGCACTGGTCATGCGGGTTATTTTGTTGTTATCACTCACCTGGGTAATGGGGCTGACGGCTCCGCTTTTTTCGGTTTTCGGCAATGAGGTATCGGGGCGTGACCTGATATTGATCGTTGGCGGGCTATTCCTTATAGCCAAATCCACCCATGAGATCCACGGTTCGCTTGAGGGTGAAGAGGGTCATGCGGTTAAGAAAGTTTACGCTTCGTTCGGCGCGGTGATCGTACAGATCGGCCTGCTGGACATAGTCTTTTCGCTCGATTCGGTAATAACTGCGATTGGAATGGTCACTCAGGTCTCTGTAATGGTTGCTGCCGTAACGATCTCGATAATTGCGATGATGCTGTTCGCCGGGTCGATCGGGGCTTTTGTTCAGCGGCATCCGACGATAAAGATGCTCGCACTTGCATTTCTGCTGCTGATCGGGTTCACACTCGTCGTCGAAGGGCTCGAAATGCATATCCCGAAAGGCTATATCTATTTTGCTATGGCATTCTCCGTGCTCGTGGAATTCTTGAATTTACAAATGCGGCGGAAGGCAAAGAAACCTGTCGAATTACACGATCCGTATCACAATGGCGGAACGCCGGGCCCCGCAGAGGCATAGCACTCGGAACGTATTCCATATAAAAATGTCGTCAATGTTGACTAAGTCGACATTTGACGGCATTTTGTTTGTATGCGAATATTTCAGACCTTGCTTCTCGTCGCCTTGTTCTTTGCCACCATTAACCCGACAACTGCACAAAATGCGCCGCGGTATGACCTCCTGATCACCAATGCCCGGATCGTGGATGGCACTGGCAACCCGTGGTTTCGCGGAGCGATCGCCGTCAAGGACGGCCGTGTTGTAAAGGTCGGATGGTTTGACGCCACAGGAGCAAAGGAAACTATCGACGCGAAAAACAACATCGTCGCGCCCGGATTTATAGATGTTCATGCCCACAGCGAAAGCGTTTTTGACCAGCCGAATGCCGAAAATTTTATCCGTATGGGAGTCACCACACTGATCACGGGTAACTGCGGAGGCTCGCACACGGATATTGGGGAATTTCTTGGCCGAATCAAAGAAAAGCCGCTGGCGATAAATATTTCCACTTTGATCGGGCATAACTCTGTTCGTTCCGCGGTGATGGGCCTGGACAATCGTGCACCAACGGCAGAAGAGCAGCAAAAAATGAACGCCCTCGTCGAAAAAGCTATGCGAGAAGGTGCCGTTGGCCTTTCGACCGGCCTCATTTATCTGCCTGGTACATTCGCTAAGACTGACGAAGTTGTTGAGCTTGCAAAGGCAGCGTCCAAATTCGGTGGCACCTACGCGAGCCATATACGTGACGAAGGTACGGCTGTGGTGGACGCGATCAACGAAGCGATCAACATCGGCGAGCAGGCGAAAATGCCTGTCGAGATATCTCACTTTAAGATCTCGGCGAAATCCCTTTGGGGCCAAACTCAGAAAACGCTTGGCCTCGTCCGCGATGCCCGGGGCCGCGGAGTGACCGTGACGGTGGATCAATATGCATATCCGGCTTCTTCGACCTCGCTCGATGTCCGACTGCCGAACTGGGCAATCGCCGGCGGCCGCGAAGAAGGTAAGAAACGGCTTGCTGATCCCGAAACTCGAGCGAAGATCATCGCGGATATGAAAAAGGGGATGGCAGAGCGGGGCTTTACCGATTATGCCTATGCGTTTGTTGCCAATTACCGCGAAAATCCGGAGTTTAACGGAAAGAACATTGCACAGATCACCAAAATAGCGCGCGGAAAGGATGACCTTGATTCCCAGATCGAGCAGGTGCTTGAGATGTATGGCAAAGGCGGTGCCCAGATGGTCTATCAGGTCATGAGCGAAGATGATGTCAAAGCGATCATGGCCGAGCCTTTTACGATGATCGCATCCGACAGTGGTATCCGCGATTTCGGTTCCGGCGTTCCTCACCCGCGCGGTTACGGGAATAACGCCCGCGTCCTCGGCCGGTACGTGCGGGAGCTTAAGATCGTGGCTCTTGAGGATGCTATTCGAAAAATGACTTCCCTGCCGGCCAACTCCTTTGGTATGCGTGACCGCGGCCAGATCCGTGAGGGGTTTGCCGCAGATCTTGTGATCTTCGACGAAAAAACCGTTTCGGATAAGGCAACATTCGAATCGCCGCATCAGTATGCCGTTGGCTTCCTGAATGTGATCGTGAATGGCCGTTCGGTCTATGACGGCACGAAGATGACCGGAACGATGTCCGGCCAGGCGATCAGGGGGAATGGCTACGGGCGATAACAAAAAAGCCATTCTAATCCAATGCGAATTCGGCAGGAATTTCGCTTTCGAAAACTATTGCGTCCCTGCTAACGGGATGCGGAAATCCGAGGCGATAGGCGTGTAAGCACAATCGCGGGAATTCCCGGCCGCCCCGCTGCGGGTCGCCAACGATCGGGTGGCCGATCAACTCGCAATGAATTCTAAGCTGATTCGTTCGGCCGGTAACCGGTTCTAGCTCAATAAGAGTAGTATCCGAAGATCGCTCGCGGACAGTCAGTATTGATTCGGAATCTTTGCCGTCATCCTTGACGTTCCACATCTTGAGCTCCGCAAAGCGCCCGATCGGAGCAATGATCGTGCGTTCGTCCTCTTCTAAAATGCCTTCTACGAGGGCGATATACCGCTTGGTCACCTGTTTTTTCATAAAGCTCTCGGACAGCCGGCGGTGGGCCAGGGCGGTTTTTGCTATGACAACGAGGCCTGACGTCTGTTTATCCAGCCTGTGCGGGAGCCCGGGGCGAACTTGTGCGGCCGATCCCGGGTTCAGGTAATGGGCAAGGGCGTTTAGCAGCGTACCGGTGTTTTCACGATGCGATGGGTGCATCAGCATTCCGGCGGGCTTGTTTACAACGATGATCTCGCTGTCCTCGAAAATGATTTCGAGCGGAATATCTTCCCGCCGCATCGCTGTCCCGCGAGAATGGTCGACCTCGATCTCGACGAGATCATTGGGCCGGAGCCGATAGCCGATATTCTCCTGCCGCCCGTTTACCTCGCATTTCTCAGTTTTGACCAGCTCCCGCAGATACATCTTGCTCAGGCTCGAAAAATGATCAAGCAAAAAGTCCTCGAGCCTCATCTTGTAATGCTCGCCAGAGGCTTGTATCTCAACGCGGGTTTCCATAATAAAATTGTATATCAATTGTCGCGGTGCCGTGGAATCTGCGGTTCTTCAGCAAATACTTCCGAGCTTGTTTCGCGATAAGCTGCAAATGTCCTACAATTTTGTGGGAAATGTCGACCAATGTTATCGGAGCGATCTCAGGAATCGCATTAAAGCTGGCCGAAGCTGACGGCCTTCGTGACGGCACCGCCGCGGTTGCCGCTGAGCTCGTTGAAATGCTGCCGGCGAGGTTCGCTTTTGTGATCGGCGTCCAGGAGGATGGCGATCTAGCCGACGTTTTGGCGGCGAGCGGCCTGGGTGTTGCAGATTTCCGGCGGCTCGAATCGCGGATCGCAAAAAGCGGCTTGTGGAAGATTGTCCAGCTTAAGAAACCGATGGCGATCGACGATCTGGGCCGGGATACAGTCCTCAATTTTCTCGCTTTCGGAACCGGTGCTCGGATGTTGATCGCCGTGCCAGTCATTCTCCGCGATACGTGTTTCGGTTTCCTGGCAGCGGGCTTTTCGCCCGGCGGCGAACCGAACGAGAACCGCACGATCGGCATACTTTCCGCGGTTGCGGCTATGACCGCCCAGGCCGTCCGCGCCGAACGGGCCCTGAGCCGAGAGAGCCAAAAGCTCGAGGAGGAAAATACGCACCTCCGCCAGGAGCTGAAGGAAAAGTACGACTTTCGCCGTTTGGTCGGTAATTCAAGCACCATGCGTCAGGTTTACGATCAGGTTACACAGGTCGCCCGTTCTAATGCCACAGTTCTTCTTCGCGGTGAGAGCGGAACCGGTAAGGAACTGATCGCTAATACCATTCATTACAACAGCCTTCGCAGCAAGCGGCCTTTCGTGAAATTGAATTGCGGTGCCTTTGCACCCGAATTGGTGGACAGCGAATTGTTCGGCCACGAGCGCGGTGCCTTTGACGGGGCAACCTCGCTTAAAAAAGGCCGAATCGAGGCGGCCGATGGCGGAACGCTTTTTCTTGACGAGATCCCCGGACTTCCACATACAACGCAATCGCGGCTGCTCAGGCTGATCGAAAATCGAGCTTTTGAGAGGATCGGCGGTAATGAGGCTATCAACATAAACGTCCGGCTGATCGCCTCGACCGCGGTCGATCTCGAAAGTGCGGTTGCTGATGGCAGCTTTGATCCCGAACTTTTTCATCGTCTTAGCCCGTTTTCCGTGTTTCTGCCGCCGCTTCGCGACCGCAAATCCGATATCCTGTTGCTTGCCGAACATTTTCTCGAAAAATTTGAACCTTTGCATAAAAAAGATATTCGCCGCATTTCAACGCCGGCCATCGATATGCTTACGGCCTACCATTATCCCGGCAATGTTCGCGAGCTAGAGAACGCCATCGAGAGTGCGGTCATGGTCTGCGATGCGAGCGTCATACATGGCCATCATCTGCCGCCGACCCTCCAGACGGCTGAGGTGAGCGGCACGGAATCGATAATGACATTGACCTCGGCGGTCGAGGCCTTCGAACGCGATCTGATCCAGGATGCCCTGAAATCGACCCGCGGCAACATCGCACAGGCGGCACGAATGCTCGACTCGACCGAGCGAATACTCGGCTACAAGATCGGTAAATACCGCATCGATCCGAGGCGTTTTAAACGATGAGCGATATCGAACACCTTATTTGCGATCTGCCCGACCCCGAAGCCGCCCGGCGCTTTCTCGGCCAGCTCGAGGAGCAAAATCCTTCTCAGGCGGCCAAGCTTCGTCGGGATTACGGGCTGCTCTCGGATATACTCACGATCGTTTCTTTCAGCCCTCTGCTCGCGGCGACAATGCTTCAGCACACAGAATATTTTTGGTGGCTGAATCGTAAACGCCGCGATTCCGGTGTCCGATCAAAGGATGAGATCCTCGAATCCCTGGCGCAGTTCTCGATGACGAATTCGCAGGTCGAGCCGCATGTCCTCTTTTCCCGGTTTCGCCGACGCGAGCTGTTGCGGATATATCTGCGTGACATTCGCAGGCTGGCAACCATTGCCGAGATCACCGAAGAAATATCCAACCTCGCGGATGCGATCCTCGAATCAGCGCTAAAGCTTGGCCGCAATGAGATGGACGGACGTTACGGCCTGCCGCAGGAAACGGATGAAAAGGGGCGGCTGCGGCCCGCCCGTTTCTGCATCGCCGCTCTCGGCAAGCTAGGCTCTCGTGAGCTCAATTATTCATCCGACATCGACCTGCTTTTCCTCTATTCCGATGAGGGCGAAACGACCGGTAGCGGGCCCCGCGGCAAGCTGACCAATCGAGAGTATTTTATAAAATTGGCCGAATTCATTACACGGCTTATCGGAGAAAGCTCGGGCGAGGGCGGTGCTTATCGTGTCGATCTTCGCCTGCGGCCGCATGGGTCACTAGGGCCGCTGGCCGCGTCCGTCTCAGATACCGTTCGCTATTACAAAACCGAGGCCCGGCCCTGGGAGCGTCAGGTGATGATCCGTTCCCGCGGATGCGCGGGCGACATTCCCCTATTTCGTGAGTTCTTCAATGAGG
>JBGTBC010000245.1:0-12997 GCA_041749555.1 Pyrinomonadaceae bacterium
GTGTTTCCTTCACCGTGACGGTGAATACAGCCGCCGGCGGCACGGTCATAAACAGCAACTACACGATCACGGCCGACGGGGTACCTCCGATCGAGGGCCCGCCTGTGACGACCGCCGTTTTGCCTCAGTCGTTCCCGGACAACATCCGTGTTTCGAGAATAACCTCGCCATGCACCATTTTAGGTGCACCGGCAACCGTCCAGGGCATTGCGGTCAACCCGAACCCCAATCTGACAACAAGACAGATAGTTTTTAGGGCTACGCGAGGCGAATGCGTAGTTGAGTTTACAAATTTCGTTTTCCAGCCCACGGTGCTTAAGATCTGTAAGATCGCCGGGACGGGAGTTGCTGTCGGTACACCATTCACCTTTACGGTAACCTCGGACACGGTCGGCGGATTGTTTAATGAGGGTACACAGACGGTAACCATCGAGGCCGGGCCGGCTGAACAGGGCGGATTCTGCAAGCTGGTCAACGGCCCGTATGACCCGACCAACACTACTCCGCCGGTAGGCACGTATCGTGTAGGAGCAAGGGTTACGGTCACAGAGGCGGCTGCGCCGGGCAGCAATATCGTTACGATCACTTCGCCGACGGGAACGCCAGTCGTTAACCTTCTGGACAGAACCGCGACATTGACCCTCGGTTTCGCGGGCGGCTTTAATGAGCTTGTTTTTACGAATAGCGTTAGCGGCGGGCTCGAAAGCGACATCGGCGAAAGATTCACAGGTGATGGAGACCTGCTCTCAAACGACGTCGTGTTTGTGAGGCTATTTGCGGCGGGGCTGCTCTCGACGAACCCGGCGTTTAATGAGTTTCAACGTGCGGACGCGGCACCCAGGGCCACCCTTGGTGACGCAGCGATCACTTCAGCGGATGTAATTCAGGCACGGCGATATGCTGCGGCCCTCGATCCCCCGACACCTGCTGGCGGGCCGCTCGGGCCTATTGCCCCGGTGACAGTAACGCCGCTAGCTGCTTTACGTAACACCGGTCAACGCACCATTAGAGCGGAGACATCGGCCGCGTGTGGTGGATTTTACACTACGGTTGCGATCATGCTTGATTCAGATGGCAGCGAGGCGGGGGCCGGTTTTACGGTTACCTTTGATCCGGCTAAGCTTAGCTCTCCAGAAGTTTCGCTGGGCAGCGATGCTGCCGCGAATGAGTTCATCCTTACGGTTAACCCGAACAACCTCGCCGCCGGCCAGCTCGGCATTCTCCTGGACGGGCCTGCCGCTTTCGCGTCAACACCGTCTCAGAGGCATCTGGTAAATATACGTTTCCAGGTCGCCTCGGGGGCTAACCCGGGGCCGACGGAGATCAACTTTAGTGGTAAGACGATCTTGCTAAGCACGTCCGACGCTTTGGGCAATCTGATGGCGACTGACTACCAACCGGCAAATGTAACGATCGCCGGCCCGGGGTGTGCGACATCGACCAGTGTTACAATTACCGGCCGGGTATTGTCGCCGGACGGAAATGGCCTTCGCAATGCCACTGTGTTCATCACCGATACGGCTGGAAATCGCCGTACCGTGATCACAAGCTCGCTAGGCTATTATCAGTTCGACGAGGTCCGATCGGGACAGAGCTATGTAGTCGGGGTTTCGAACAAACGTTATCGATTTGATCCCAGACTGGTGCAGGTGGCTGATACCCTTGCGAATGTCGACTTCGTGGGACGGGAGTAATTTTCCTTTCCGGCGTTTCAATTAAAAGAGGCTGTCTGAAAAGGCGGCCTCTTTTTCTAAATGTGCGGGTGGTTTGGCCTTAGGTAATGATTGACTTTTAAGGCACGATGGACTAATTTTGGGTCAAGCCTCCAATGCCGGCAATCCGGCATCGCATCCATAGCTTATTACCCAAGTAAGATCGATGATAAACATCATTTTCAGCCGCGGATCCCGCGTAGTTTTATCGGTGTTTGCGGTTTTTGCCGTGATCGGTATTTTTCTGGAGTATTCCGACATTGCGTCTTCGCAAGGGAATCCGCGCGGAGAGGTATCCAGGAAAGCGGCTGGGGTTGCTCACGATGGCCCCATCGTTCTCCGGGCAGCAAAGTTTGGAGTTTCCGCGGCAGTCAGGGATCTGCCCGAGGTTGTCAGCCCCAAAGATGGTGCTGCCCGCTTAGTCAATCGAAAATATGATGATCCCGCTGCCAGGCAGGAGCCCCGTGAAAAAAATCCGTTAAACGCCAACAGGGTTAAAAAGCGAGTATTTGAGAACAATAAAGATGGAAAAACCCCTTTTGTAGATCAGGGACTAAGTTTTGTGTTCCCTTCGGCGATGCCAACTCCCGATATCTCAGCCGAGGGGCTCTCGAGTATGGATAACGTTGCTGTCCTTGGCACGACATTCGCGCCGTCTGACTCGATCGGCGACGTGGGTCCGAACCATTATGTTCAAATGACGAACACGCTTGTTCGGGTCTTTAACAAAGACGGAACGCCCGCGGCCGCCCCTTTTCGGCTAAGCAGTCTAACGGGCGTCGTCGGTGGGCCCTGCGCAAATGTGGACGATGGAGATCCGATCGTAAATTATGATCCGCTAGCTGACCGTTGGGTGCTCTCGCAATTCTGCACTGATCCCGATCCGGGACACCAGTTATTTGCCGTTTCCAAGACATCCGATCCGACGGGCGCTTATTACGTCTATGATTTTGTTCATCCGAATAACAAATTTCAGGATTATCCACACGTTGCCGTCTGGCCTGATGCATACTATATGTCCGCGAATCAGTTCATTGGCGATACGTTCAGCGGAGCCGGGGCATTCGCCTATGATCGGGTGAAAATGCTCCATGGCGATCCCACAGCTTCTTATATTTATTTTGATCAGTTTTCCATCTGCCCGACTTGCGGCGGCCAATTGCCAACCGACCTCGATGGCACGATGACTCCGCCTGAGGGCATGGGAAATCTTTTCATGGAGTTTCGGGCGACCGTATTTGGTGATCCCATCGACGGTTTGAGGATCTTTGAGTTTAAGGCAAATTTCAACACCCCGGCGGCCTCGACGTTTACGCAGGTGGGGCCCGATCTGGCATTGGCTGCATTTGATGGAAATTCGCCGATTTCCCGAAGCTGCATCGAGCAGCCGGGAACCTCAATCGGGCTCGACTGTGTTGCTGACCGCATGATGCACAGGCTCGCCTATCGCAACCTCGGCACGGTCGGGTCACCGGTGAATTCGTGGGTCCTGAACTTTACAGTAAATGTCGGCGGCGCATCCGGATCGTCGATTTCTACTTATCAGGCTGGTATTCGCTGGGCCGAACTTCGTCGGCCTGGATCCGAGGGTGGTCTGACCGTTAATCAACAGGGAACTCAGGCAACGAATCCAGGCACTCCTGTCGGCGGAACCAATCTGTGGATGGGGAGTATCGCTCAGGACGCAAGCGGCAACATTTTTCTCGGGTACAGCACGTCGGGGTCAGCAACCCCAGACGATTTTCCCGGTATCAAATATTCAGGCCGGCTCAGTTCTGACCCTCCAAATACAATGGGGCAGGGCGAGGCCGTAGGACACGCGGGCACCGGATTTCAGGCCGGCGCCGGCAGCCGTTGGGGGGATTATTCATCCGCAAGCGTCGATCCGTCAGATGAATGTACATTTTGGTACACGCAGGGATATCGGGCTGCCGCACACAATTCGTTCCCGTTCAACTGGACGACACGGATCATCGGCGGGATCAGGTTCCCCGGATGCAGTACCCCGGAGCGAGGAACGATTAGCGGAGTTGTGTCCGTATGTTCGAGCGGGCTGCCCGTACCCAATGCCCTCGTAACTTTGCCCGGGGGATTCGTTGCTACGGCGAATGGAAACGGCCAGTACACGATAATTAACGTTCCGGTTGGAGTAACGTCGGTTTCGGCAACCAAAAACAGCGGATTCGACCTCGTAACCCATACAGGAATATCGGTTACCAGCGGGACGATTACCGGCGTCGACCTATGTTTAAATGGCATTCCGGTTCTAGCCAAGGAAACACCCACTTTAATCAATGAAAGCTGCCTCCCGGCCAACGGGATCATCGATCCAGGGGAAACCGTGACCGTAGCAATGCCGGTGTCTAATGCCGGGGCTGCCGATACTGGCGATAGTGTGGGGACCCTGCAGGCTACAGGCGGGGTTACCAGTCCCGGGGCCGCTCAATCCTACGGAGCTATAATCGCCGGCGGCCCCGCCGTCACTAGGAATTTTACATTTACGGCAGATGCCGACCTACTTTGCGGCACCGATCTAACGGTTACGATCGATCATGAGGACGGAGATAAGGACCTCGGAAGTGTTGTCTATACCTTACCGACCGGTGCCGCCGGAGAAGCACATGTCGCGAGCTATACCGGCCCGGCAGTGGCGGTGCCTGACAATGACCCGGCGGGAGTCAATATTTCGCTAGCCGTCAGTGGTGTAGGCGGTGCGGTGGCGGATATCAATTTCAGGTTTGATGCCGCGGCGGAGGGTGTTTGCGATGCGGCTTTAGGAAATCCAAATGCCGCGATGGACCACACGTTTATTGGCGACCTTATCTTCCGATTGACGTCTCCCGAGGGCACGAGCATAACATTAATGAGTCGACGAGGCGGGACTCGGGACAATATATGTTCCACGCTTTTGGACGACGATGGAGGCTTTGCCTCACTATCGACGGTCACAAGTGGTTCAGGACAGTTTCTATCGGGAAATTTTGCCCCGGATAACCCGCTGTCGGCATTTGACGGGCAGGACCCTAATGGGACCTGGGTATTGAATGTTAGCGATAATGCCGGGGTTGATATCGGTTCTATGCGGAGGTTTTCACTTGTCATAACTCCCCTCATATGCGCAATATGCTCGGTCTCGACCCCGACCCCGACCCCGTCACCTAGTCCGAGTCCGACCGTTTCGCCAACACCAACGCCACTTCCGCCCGCTTTGATCACGGTCTCGGGCCGTGTTCTAACGCCGTTCGGCAATGGGCTTAGGAATGCTCGAGTAAGAATCTTCGAAGCGGACGGGACGTCGCGCACTGTACTGGCCAGCACGCTGGGATACTTTAGCTTCGAGGGTGTTGAGACAGGAACCACTGTTAATATAAGTGTGAGTTCGAAGTTGTATAGATTTCCATCCGTTAACGTTGTGGTCGCTGTGGGTATGCCCGAGGTTGATTTCGTTGGCCTGGAGTGATGATTCGTTGAGTTGTAATTTAAAGGCCTTGCCTTCAGGCACTCCATTTATTATTATTCTTGCCCCGCCGCCGAAGAATTTTAAGAGCGTGACCTAAAAAAATCTTAATTTCATTAGAAAAATGGCATCAAAAAAGTGTATCCTTCTAGGTTAGGCATTTTGGGCGACGGTATGCTTTTTTCGAATGTCGGGCCCGGTCAATTCCGGTAGCAGATCACTCCGTTGAACACGATATCTAAATACATATTAATCTGTAAAGTTATCTAAGAATGGCATTTAAGTCTTTATTCAGTTTATTTTCGAGCGATCTTGCGATCGATCTCGGTACCGCGAACACACTTGTTTATGCAAAGGGCCGCGGCATCGTCGTGTCAGAGCCGTCGATCGTGGCGATCAACAAGGTTACAAACCAGGTCGAGGCCGTCGGCCGCGATGCTAAGGAGATGCTTGGGCGAACGCCGGGTAACATCGTCGCCATTCGGCCGATGAAGGACGGAGTTATCGCCAATTTTGAAGTGACGGAAAAGATGCTTCAGCATTTTATCCGCAAAGCACATAACGGCAAATCGTGGGTTCGGCCTCGGGTCGTGATCGGAATACCGTCTGAGATCACGCAGGTCGAACGCCGTGCCGTCGAAGATTCAGCATACAGGGCGAAGGCATCTGAAGTTTACCTGGTTGAAGAAGCGATGGCTGCTGCTATCGGTGCCGGCCTGCCCATTACCGAGCCTCACGGCAATATGGTCGTGGATATCGGCGGCGGAACAACCGACATCGCCGTCATCTCACTTTCGGGCATCGTTTACTCGAGGGCGGTCCGGGTGGCCGGTAATGAGATGGATGAGGCCATTACGCAATATATCAAGCGAAAATACAATCTGCTGATCGGTGAGCGCACGTCCGAAGCGATCAAGATCGCCCTCGGAAGCGCCTTCCCTCTCGAAGAGCCTCTCTCTATGGACGTTCGCGGTCGCAACCTTATTGAAGGGATACCCAAGACGATCACGATGACGGATGAAGAGATCCGCGAAGCCCTTTCCGATTCCGTGGCAACGATCATCAATGCCGTTCGGGTAGCACTCGAGCGTACGCCGCCTGAGCTGTCAGCGGATATCGTCGAACGAGGCATCGTGCTCACGGGCGGCGGAGCATTGCTCAAGAATCTCGATAAACGGTTAATGGTGGAGACCGGGCTGCCTGTTGTGATCGCTGATGACCCACTCTCATCGGTAGTGCTCGGCACCGGCAAAATGCTTTCTGATTTCGAACTCCTCAAACGCGTTAAGTGGGACAATTCGCTGATGACCGGGAACTAGTTCAAGGTTCGAAGTTCCTTGTTTAAGGTTGGGCCGAGAAACTTGAAACCTTGAACTTTGAACCAGGAAACTTGAAATGGAATGGCCGAGCGTAGTCAAAAAGATGTCTGGCGAATGACCCCTTGGCTGGTGATCGCCCTTCTGCTGTTCAACTTTGTGCTGATGGCATTTGATGCCCGGGAGATAAGTTCCGGCCAGCGGGTCATTCGAGCGTGGACGCAAACCGCAGCGGATTTTGTACAATCACCGGTCACAACGATCACTTCGTCCATTTCCAACTATTTCATCTCGATCTCGAGTCTGAGATCGGCCCAGGACGAAAATAGTCTCCTGGCTCAGCGGGTTCGGGAATTGGAAGTTCAACTCCAGCAGAAGCAAGATCTGGCCGCGGAAAATAGTCGGCTCCTTTCACTTCTCGATCTTAAGGAGAGAGGCCGGTATAAGGTACTTACAGCCCGTATCATCGGTCGTGATCCATCAGTTTGGTTTGATTCGTCGATCGTCAATCGCGGCAGTCTCGACGGAGTCACCTTAAATATGCCGGTCGTAACCGAGGGCGGTGTCGTAGGACGCGTCTCGGCTGTCAGTCCGTTGACTTCGCAAGTAGATCTTCTGACCCGGAAAGGCTCGGGTATAGGAGCGGTTGTCGGACAGATCGGCGAGTCTGGGGCCCTCGGGGTGGTGGCCGGAACCGGCGATAAGGAACTTCTCGAAATGAAGTACGTTTCCGGAAATATTGACGTTCAGGTCGGCCAGGAGATCTTCACGACCGGACAGGACGACATATATCCCGCCGGGCTGAAGGTAGGTGAGATCGTCGAGATAGTGAGCGGGTCGGCTACGACGCCGCATAAAATTCGGGTTCGTCCTGCGGCGGGTCTCAATGCCATGCAGGAGGTCGGCATTTTGTTGTACTCACCGCCTGAGCGTCTGGAATACGAGCGGACGCTCCCGAATGCGGTCCGGCCAAAGAATTGATCTCTCTAACCCTATGGAAGGCGTAAGGCTTACAGTGGCACTGATCGTGGCGGTTGTCCTTCAATGGACGCTGCGCAACGTATTCGAGCCATTTGCCTACATAGACTTCCCCTTGATCATCGTCGTGTTTGCGGCACTCCAACGCAATTCGATCCGGGCCATAGTTTTCGGCACATTGTCAGGAATAGCTGTTGACGCATTAAGCGGCGGATTACTTGGTGCCAATGGTTTCTCAAAGACGCTTATAGCGTACCTTGTTTCCGAGATGGCAAGGCGGGTCTACCTGGACAACCTTCTGCTTCGCATACCCGTCATAGCAGGCGCATGCCTTCTGGATGATCTCGTTTATTACGGACTGCATTGGCTGCTTGGACAGCCGCCCGTTGGCGACGCTCTGGTTACAATGTCGTACTCGCTGATCGGAACAACGATAGTCGGTACGCTGGTTTATTTGATCCTCCAGAATCTGTCGGGCCCGAGGCCAAAGCAGCGGCGGCGCGAGATGTTTTCATCGAGAAGGCAAACGAGACGAAGAAATCCTATCAGATTAAATAGGTAAAATTGTTAAAATAACCTCATTTCCGTTATGAAGATCGGCGATCATGTTCAAAATTTAGGCATGCGGGTGGGCACCATCCAGGTGATCGCCTTTGTTCTGCTAACGCTCCTCGGTGTGCGGCTTTATTATCTTCAGATCGTTAAAGGTGACTATTATAATGACCGGGCTGAGAGCCAGCGCGTGCGGTTTATACCGATCCCGGCACCGCGTGGAGCGATCTTCGATCGCAACGGCAAACTCCTGGTCGATTCCCGTCCCACCTACAACGTAGTCTTATCAAATGAGCCTTTGAAGACCATCAACGTAAATGACAGGGTGGATGATTATTCTAAAGGCCTCGGCCTTGAACGCCAGTTCGTAGTCGAACGCCTTAACCTGATCAAAAAACAAAATGAATTCGAAGCGATGGTCCTTAAAGAAAATGTCGATATGAAAGACATTTCATGGGTCGAATCGCATTCGCTCGAATTTCCCGAGCTGCGTGTTGAACTTCAACCTCAGCGGTACTATCCTTTGGGGACAACCCTTGCCCACATGCTCGGTTATGTCGGTGAGATCAGTCCGAAACAGTTGGAGGACCCGGAATACAAAGAGAGAGGCTTTCGACCCGGTGATATTATCGGCAAAGGTGGCGTCGAACAATATTACGACGAATATCTTCGCGGGCGGCCCGGTTATCGCAAAGTACTTGTAGACAGCCGCGGCCGGGTGCAAAGCGAATTGGAAATAGTACTGCCCCAATCGGGACAAGACCTCATCACCACAGTCGACCTGGACATGCAGCTTGAAGCGGAGCGACAGCTTGAGTTGACCCCGACTAAACGCGGAACCATAATTGCGATGGATCCGAATAACGGAGAGGTCTATGTGATGGCTTCCGCTCCGTCTTTTGACCCAAATATTTTCGTCAGCGGCAGCTCGACTAAGGAAGGCCGCAAGCAGATCGCAGCCTATTGGCAGGATGAAAGGCGCCCATTGTACAACCGCGCAATTCAGGGCCGATACCCTCCGGGCTCGACCTGGAAAATTCCACAATCAGTCGCCGGACTGCAGCAGGGCGTGATCACGGTGTCAAACTCCCGGCTTACCTGCGGCGGCGGCATACAGATCGGCAACAAGTTCACCCGCTGTATGGGCAGCCACGGTTCCCCGGACCTGAGCTACTCGATCACAAAATCCTGCGACGGTTATTACTATAGACTGGCTCTCAGGATGGGCATCGACGGGATCGAAAAGATGGTCGAGGACTTCGGTTACGATAAGCGGTCCGGGATCGATCTTCCGAATGAAAAAGTAAGTCAGACACCGAAAAGCTGGCGGCCCATAATTGAAAAGCGCGAAGGCAAATGGAGCGATATTCGCACTGTTTATTCGGGTATCGGACAGGACACGGTGTGGGTAACCCCGATCTCTATGCTGCGGGCCGTCGCGAGCGTCAGCGTGCAGGGCAAAATGTATACGCCCCACTTCCTAAAAGAATTCAAGAAAATAAGTGCGATCGGCGAGGAAGGAAAATTGGGATTCTTTCCAGAGCGGCCCGGGTTTGGTTTTCAGCGTCCGGAACCGAAGCTCATCGAGATGAAGCAGGATCAGAATGACGTCGTAGTGAAAGGTATGTGGGCCGTGGTCAACGGCGGCGGCACTGCTGGGCGAATACGAATACCGGGTTTTGATATCGCGGGAAAAACAGGTACGGCACAGGTAGCGGAATTAGGCAAAGACGTTGGCGATAAGAAAGACCATGCGTGGTTTGTAAGTTTTGCCCCGGCGTACAAACCCGAGATGGCGGTTATCGGCTTGATAGAGAATGTAGGTTTCGGCGGCAGCTTTGCGGCTCCTGCGGTCAAGGAAGTGTATGAGGCATATCTCAGGAAGACCGGCCGGCATCAACCGGAAGCCAATGAGGTTGGCGAACATTAATTAATGGTTGCGATAATCGAAAAACGCGATCTCAGGGATTTTGACTGGTTAACGACCGGCCTCGCGCTTATGATCGCTGGATTTGGCGTTTGGCAAATATATAACGCCCAGCCCACGGAGGGCTACTGGTCCAAGCAGATCGTAGGGATCGGTATCGCGATGGTTGCGTTCGCTGTGGTTGCGTTCAGTGATTACCGTCGCATTATTGACGCTGCTCCGTTTTTTTACGGAGTGGGGCTGGTTCTGCTGTTGCTTGTGCTGACACCATTGGGCGTGGAGGTGAATGGCCAGAAAGCCTGGCTCAAGCTGCCGCTGATAGGCCAATTTCAGCCTTCGGAGTTTGTTAAGATCCCGACGGTGCTGATGCTTGCAAAATATTTCGGTGCACGCGAGGCACGAAATCTGAAATTAAAGGAGACTCTCATCGGGGCAGCCATACTCGCGGGGCCTGTGGGCCTTATCATGCTTGAGCCGGATGCAGGCCAGGCAATAACCTATTTCCCGATCCTTGCGGCCGTACTTTTTCTTTCGGCGGTCCGGATCAGATACGTCGTGCTGGTGTTGGTAGCAGCCGCGATTCTTATTCCGGCTGCTTATACCATCGGAATCAAGACCGGGGCAATAAAACGCTACCAGCAGGAACGAATTAACGCGATTCTTGACCCCGAAAGTGTTGATCCTCGCGGATACGGTTACCACACTATTCAATCTACGATCACGGTTGGTAAAGGCGGCCTTTCAGGTATTAAGGGTGATACCGACACGTCGCAGAGTGTCCTAAAGTTTTTGCCCGAGCCGCATACAGATTTTATCTTTGCTGTAACTGCTGAAAACACAGGCTTTATCGGCTGCGTATCTCTTCTGCTGGCTTACGCACTTCTGTTGTCCCGAATGATCGCGGGCGCGCGCGAGGCTTCCGACCGGGCTGGCATGCTTGTTATAATGGCAATTGTGTGTGGGCTGGTCTTTCAGATATTTATGAATATCGGAATGGCCCTCGGCTCTTTGCCGGTCATCGGCGTTCCATTACCGCTGATGAGTGCGGGCCTGTCGGCAATATTGTCTACCTTTGTCGCGATAGGATTTGTGGTCAGTGTTAAGTTGCGTCGTTTCGTCAACTAGGAGGTTTTAGAGTGGCGGTTGATTTGAAGAAGTTTAAGATAGCGGAAACGATACCTAACTGGTCAGGACGCAGCTGGATTTCGGGCCTGACATTTCTCGTTGTTGCGCTGCTGTTGGCGCTTTCTGCAGGTGCCCTGACAGGAGTGCTGGCTTCGTATTACCTCAACAACGGGCGTTACTCCGTAGAGGTGTCCGCTCTGGCAACATACCGTCCGCCGCAGGTGACCACGATATATGCCGATGACGGCGAAACGATCCTCGCCGAATTCGCGATCGAAAAACGTATCCCGATCAAAGTTCAGGACGTGCCTGATAAGGTGATCGACGCGCTTCTTGCGATCGAGGATTATAGATATCGTGACCATATAGGGATCGACCCCTATCGGATCGTCGGTGTGGTATTCAAGAATTTTACGACCGGCCGGCTCGAAGGAGCCTCGACCATCACCCAGCAATTGGCCAAAAACCTGTTCCTGTATAAGGACCAGACATATTCCCGCAAGGTGAATGAATGGGCAGTCGCGCTCCAGATCGAGCGGCTGTATACAAAAGACCAGATCCTTGAGATGTATATGAATTATGTTTTCCTCGGCGCCGGGGCATACGGCTTCGAGGCGGGATCGAGGACGTATTTCGGTAAATCGGTCAAAGACCTAGAGCTCGAAGAGGCAGCCCTTCTTTCCGCGATACCAAAGTCTCCTGAATATTCCCCGACCCGCAACCTCGAAAAAGCGAGGATCCGCCGGGACATCGTGCTTGACCAGATGGCGAAATATTACCCTGAAAAATATTCGCAATCTGAGATCGACGCTGCCAAAGCGAAGCCGATCAAATTGGCCGATACCGCCTATTATCAATCGCAGCCCAAGTCTACCGCGTGGGATTATCCCGTCGAAGAGATCCGAAAATATCTCGAAGATAAATATACGACCCGGGTCGCGCAAGGCGGGCTCAAGGTTTATTCGACGATCAACGTAGAAGGCCAGAGGATCGCGACCAAGACCATTCGTGAGCGTCTCAGAGCTTTTGACCGCAATCGGCGCTGGCGTTCGGATTATAAAAACCTGCTGCTCGACGAGGAGGGTCAGCCGATAACCGACGACAAGGAGATCAACCGAACGCTCGAATCCTTTAAGCATCCAGATTGGTACGGCGACGACTACAAGGAAGGCGAATATATCAAGGGCCTCGTCATGAGAGCTAATCCTGCGGCGGACGAGGTCGGCGTTCGTTTCGGCAGATACAAAGCGGTGGTTCGTTCCGGCGATATGGGTCGAAGCGGCAAACGGCCCAAGGACGAACTTAAACCCGGATATCTCGCCGAGTTCCTGATCAAAGGAGTCGATAAAGAGAAACAACTGCTCGAAGTGCAGCTAGAGCAGGTACCTGAAATACAGGCCGCTTTAACGTGTATCAATGCGAAGAACGGTGAGATTGTGACAATGGTCGGCGGTTATGATTTCCATACCAACAAATTTAATAATGCGACCCAGGGGCTTCGGCAGACCGGCTCAGCTTATAAACCGTTTATCTACACCGCCGCTGTTGAGGAGGGGATGACACCGGATATGGTGGTAAGCGGGGCTCCGATAAAGCGCGGTGGATGGTCGCCGCACAATTATGACGGAAGCCTGAGCCACCCAAACGTTCCGCTGAAGATCGCTCTCGCAAAATCGTATAATCTTGCTGCTGTTCATTTACTCGATCAGGTCGGCATACAATCCGGCGCCCAGATGGTTAGGCGGTTTGGCATCTCTAATCCAATGGCACCGAGCCTGCCGTCGGCGCTTGGCGCCAGTGAGGCCTCACTGTTGGAGATGACGGCCGCGTACTCTGCTTTTCCCAATAAAGGCATACGTATGGCTCCGCACCTTATCCGAAAGGTCTATAACCGTGACGGGAGCCTGCTCGAAGAATTTGAAGGTACGAG
>JBGTBC010000246.1:0-9099 GCA_041749555.1 Pyrinomonadaceae bacterium
GCACCCGTAGCTCAGCTGGATAGAGTATCTGACTTCGAATCAGAGGGTCGCAAGTTCGAATCTTGCCGGGTGTACCATCTTAAATTGTTGAATTCCTGATAGTTACGAAATTAAAAAAGAGGCCGTCTGGAAACTGATCCAGGCGGCCTCGTTTTATTTTCACGAGAAGGTAACGAAGGTTCAGTGGTTGGTACTTAGCTTTTGGAGGTTGTGGGCTATCGCAATGAGGCCGAACTCTACGTTCACTTTGTCGATGCCTCTAAGTGAGAACCTTCTGAACCCCTTGTTCTGTTTTATGTTTCCGAATACCGCCTCGACCTGCCATCTTTGTTTTCGTTTTTCTATTCCCTCCTCGCTCGTCAGCAGTTCTCTTGCTTTTTGTTTGTAGCGGACGAGGTTTGGGGATCGCTGGAGGACGCGTTCCCCTCGAGCTTTGTGGCAGGGGCCTCGAAGCGGACACCCGCTGCAGGTCTGTGCCTTGTACGTTCTGTGCGTCTGTAGATATCCGCTCGCGGTTGTTCTGGTCCTATCGCCGATGTAGCTCATCGTCTGGCCCATCGGGCAAGTGTATGTGTCGCTCTTTTCGTTGTAGTGAAGGTAGTCCGGATGAAAAGGATTGCCGGGATTCTTTTCTTTCTGTTCTTTATCGAAGTAGCCGTATTTAACAAAGGGCTTGATCCCGAACTGTTCGAGATACTCGTAGTTCTCTTCGCTGCCATAGCCGGCGTCTGCCGTGAGGCTCTCCGGCGAGTGTCCATAGGAGGCTATGAAGTCATCGATGTGGTCTTTTAAGAGAGATGTGTCTGTCGTCTTCTGTCCGAGCGTGTAATCGACTATGTACTGCCGCTCCGTTGATGCCTGTACGTTGTACGCGGGCTTTAGCTGCCCGTTTCTCATGTGGTCTTCCTTCATCCTCATGAAGGTCGCGTCCGGGTCCGTCTTCGATAGGCTGTTCCTGCCTTTGAGCTGCTTTTCTCTCTCGTCGTACTCGGCAAGCTTCTTTGGCCAGTTCCGTTTAGCGTAGGTCAGCTTTTGTCTGACTCGCGGGTCGATCTTCTTTTCCTTTAATGCTTCGTTGATCTCCTCGATCGTGCGGCTCACAGCCTCAGGGTCTATCGCAGCAAAGTCCGGTGTGTTCGGCCGCTGCTCTTCATCCTGGTATATCTGTTCAACATACGCCCAAAGCTCCTTCAGCTGCCTCTCGATCCTCTCCCGGCTCACCTTTATCGCCTTTCCCCACACAAATGTGTACCGGTTCGCATTGGCCTCAAGCTTTGTTCCGTCCAGCACTATCTCTTTGAGCGATACCGCTCCCTGCTCGGCCAAAAGCACCACTACCTGATTAAAGATCTTCTTCAACTCTCCCTTGAGCCGCTTACCCCGAAAATCGTTGATCGTGTTGTGGTCGGGCTTTGCTCCGCCCGAGAGCCACATGAAATGCACATTCTCCAAACATGCCTGCTCGATCTTTCTCGACGAAAACATGTTCCGTAAATATGCATATAACACCACTTTCAGAAGCATCCGCGGGTGATAGCTCGATGTCCCTCCACCCTTATAACTCGCCTCCAATCCGCTTATGTCGATCCGTTCGATCACCTCGTTCACCACCCTCACAGGATGATTCTCAGGCACCAGATCCTCATAGCTCGGCGGCAACAACATCGGCTGCTTCTGGTCGTATCTCTTGAATACTACCTTCTTTGACTTCGACATACTAAATATTTTAAAGCCTCTTACCCCATTTTGCGCCAAAAAAAGAGGCCGCCTTTTCAGACAGCCTCCTTTTTTCGTGTGCGCCAGGTGAGCGCCAACTAGTCCAAATCATGTCCCAAACATCATTTTCTCCAGTTTGCTGGTTGCGTCTTTCCACAGGCTGCTATCGGAAGAACACAAATAAACCATCATTACCGTTACCAGTACGAAGCCAGTAAAGCAAAAAGAAGCAAAGTCATTTCCCAAGTACCCGTGGGCGACTCTTCCACATGATGCTCGCTTTGTGATCCCGGTTTTGTTTTGATTGTCTCAGCGTTCATGAAACTATCCTTCTGTTCAACCAGTTGACACGTACGAGTTATTCCATCATGCATGGAATTGATTCCTCGATAAATAAAAACGAAGAACTGAGCTTATTCACCGCAGACGCAAAAAGCCGCAAGGGCTGTGAAATGGGCCCGTCTCCTGCAGGTCCGTCTATGGTTCGGTTGGTTGCTTCTTGCTGGAGTCGGCCCTTTGTATGTCGTTCTTAGGTCGAAAACGTCTAAGTTAACCACCCTCACACCAGGCGAATCTGTTTAACAAACATTCAAACAGCAGGGGCAGGCTCAAGGAGGAGATTCTTGCCATACACATCGATCAGAATTCAGAGTCCGTAGTCCAGTTCTGAAAACCGTGGACAATTTCGCAGTCGGCGCGAACTGCTGCACGGTCTGTCAGATGCCAAAGCTATCTCTCAGTTTATTCATACCTCCGTTAATAGAAACGAGGTCGGCACGCATATTGCGCTACATATAATCAAAGTCACTGCGAACGTCCGAAAGTTTCCCGCCTGATGTGCACAGTGCGGAACGCTTTACCGTTTTTTAATATCGGCAATCCTAAAGGAGGAAAAAAATGAAGATAAGAGAAATTATGACCGCGGCGCCGGAATGCGCGGTGCCTGAAACTAAACTTGATGAATTGGCGCGCAAGATGGTCCAAAAAGATTGCGGTGCCATACCTATTGTTGTCAGTCGGGAAGATATGCGTCCGGTCGGAATAGTAACCGACCGTGATATTACATGTCGCTCCCTCGCCAACGGGAAGAATCCGCTGAACCTCTGTGCTAAAGACATTATGACAACTACGCTGATCACCCTTCCAGAGGATTCGAGCTTAGAAGAATGCTGCGGTGGAATGGAAAAGAACCGGATCCGGCGGATCATCGTGGTGGACCAAAACGGAAAGACGGCAGGGATCGTAGCCCAGGCTGACGTTGCACGATTCGGCACAGAACATCAGGCCGCAATGGTGTTGAAAGATGTATCGACGTCCGCATTAGCGGCGACGGAAGGATCTCGGCCGTGATTAGGTAATTCATATGTCACGCAGATTTGAAGACCGGCAGCAGGCTGGAACCCTATTAGCGAAAAAGTTATCTGGTTTTGAGGGCCGTTCGGACGTGATCGTGATCGGCTTGCCGCGCGGAGGGGTGCCCGTGGCGTACGAGGTTGCTCAGGCGCTAGACCTGCCTTTGGACGTCCTGATCGTCCGGAAATTGGGAGCTCCGGGTCATGTGGAATTCGCGATCGGCTCCTTGGCATCTGGCGGGATCTGCATTGTTGACGAGAATCTCGTAAGGTCATTGGGCGTTTCTCACGAAGAACTGAGCGAGATCATCGAGCGGGAAAAAGCCGAACTCGAACGACGCGAGCGGCTCTACCGCGGCGGGCGGCCGCCGATCGAAGTCGTGGGAAAGACGGTGATCATTGTTGATGATGGGCTTGCTACGGGCTCAACGATGCGGGCCGCCGTTGAAGCGATCAAGAAAATGGGCTCGAAGGCAATAGTGGTTGCGGTTCCGGTATGTGCCCCGTCGGCATGTGCCGAGCTGGAGCGGGATGTGGATATCTGGTGTGTATGCGTTTACGCTCCCGAAGCGTTTTATGCCGTCGGTCTCTGGTATGACAAGTTCGATCAGACATCCGACGAGGAGGTCGAGCTGCTCCTTGCAAAGGCAGATGCCGGCGGTGTCTCCGCCTTGCATTACATATAAACGAGCAAATGCATCAAGCTGAAGATCTACTTCTAAAAGATGTGGTCAACCGCGAGGCGATACCGCTTCGGGCTGACGAGATAACGGATTACGATCCTTTGATCGAATCTATCGGTGACGCGAGATTTGTTCTGCTTGGCGAAGCCTCGCACGGGACACACGAGTTCTATCGAGAGCGCGCACAGATCACGAAACGGCTGGTCATGGAAAAGGGGTTCACCGCCGTGGCGGTCGAAGCTGATTTTCCAGATGCATTTCGCCTGAACCGGTATGTGACCGGCAAGGGGAACGATTCCGACGCCGAGGAGGCGTTGGCAGGGTTTCAGAGGTTTCCGGCCTGGATGTGGCGCAACGCCGACGTTCTGGATTTTATTGGATGGCTGCGTGCGCACAATGATAACAAGGTGACGGGGAGGCCGAAAACCGGTTTCTACGGGCTCGATCTATATAGTCTGCACACATCTATCGAGGCTGTACTGACCTATTTGGAAAAGATCGATCCGGAGGGGGCCGCCCGCGCCCGCGCGAGATACAGCTGCTTTGACCATTTCGGCGAGGATACGCAAACCTATGGCTATGCGACGGGCCTCGGAATTGCCGACTCGTGCGAAGACGAGGTTGTCAGCCAGTTGGTAGAACTTCACAACCGGGCGGCCGAACTTGCGCGCCGCGACGGCCGCGTAGCAGCAGACGATTTCTTCTTTGCCGAGCAGAACGCCCGACTAGTCAAAAACGCCGAGAGGTATTACCGGACGATGTACCGAAGCGATGTTTCTTCCTGGAACCTCCGCGACCAGCATATGGTCGAAACTCTTGCAGCACTTGAAAACCACCTTTCAGAACCTGGCCGACCGCCCAAGATCGCAGTCTGGGAGCATAATTCACATCTCGGAGATGCTCGCGCGACCGAAATGGGCCGACGCGGCGAGTGGAATGTTGGCCAATTAATGCGGCAGCGGTATGGAGACGAAGTTTTCTCTGTCGGATTCACCACGTACGGCGGGACAGTAACGGCGGCGACAAATTGGGGCGGCCCCGCCGAGCGTAAAACGGTGCGTCCAGCCATGGCGGGCAGCTATGAAAAGTTATTTCACGATACGGGTCTGGATCGATCACTTCTTTTGATGCCGAAAAACAGTTCGCTCGCAGCAGCATTGGAGCGTCCGTTACTTGAGCGTGCGATCGGCGTTATCTATCGCCCGGAAACCGAGCGCCAGAGCCATTATTTCCACGCCAGTTTATCCAGGCAATTCGATGCCGTCATTCATATCGATCAAACAAGGGCGGTCGAACCGCTCGAGCGGACGACCGAGTGGACCGCCGGCGAAGAGATGGAGACTTTTCCGACCGGTATGTAGAGACATGGCAGGGAGTATGAATATGTCGAACTTAGGCGATCTATCTAGACAAGACGTGCGGATCCCGAGCGGTTCCGTCCAACTCGAAGGCGAATTGATAATACCCGAAGGAGCGTCCGGGATAGTCGTCTTTGCCCACGGATCTGGCAGCAGCCGGCATAGTCCCCGGAATCGATATGTCGCCGGCGTTATGCGTGACGCTAACTTGGGCACTCTGCTTTTCGATCTGCTCACACCCGAAGAAGAGCAGATAGATATTAAGACGCGTCACCTGCGGTTCGATATAGGTTTATTGTCCCGCAGGCTGGCTTCGGCGGCCAGATGGTTAATGGACCGAGAAGATTCCAGAGATCTGTCGATAGGATTCTTTGGTGCCAGCACCGGAGCAGCGGCGGCACTTGTCGCAGCAGCGGAACTTGGCGAGAAGATCGGGGCGGTAGTGTCGCGCGGAGGGCGCCCCGACCTCGCCGGAGAGTCCCTTTCCGCAGTAAAAGCTCCAACATTGCTTATCGTCGGCGGTTTTGACAACGTGGTGATCAGGCTTAATGAGGAAGCGTTAGCACATCTTGATTGTAAAAAAGAACTGAAGATCATTGCCGGGGCGACACATCTCTTCGAAGAACCCGGCACGTTAGAGGCCGCCGCCGGGTTAGCCGCCGGATGGTTTCAGTACTTTTTGAATCGCAATGCCGCAAAGGCAGTTGCTTGAATATGTTCCTTTACACCTAGGCCAGGTAAAGGGGCCGGGACGGTCCAATGACAATGAAAATACGGGATCGGATCTAGCTCGCCGCCGAAAAAGCGACGCAAAAGACATATGGCGTAAGGGCACTGGCCAACGACATAACTGTGCGTCCGTTTGCAAAGGTCACGGACGCTGATATCGCTTCGTCGGCGGTGAAAGCAATAGAGTTGAACGACAGCATTCCGACCAGCAAGATCCATGTGACCGTAAAACAAGGATATGTCTATCTGACCGGTACTGTGGATTGGAAATTTGAGAAGGACGCCGCCGCGAAAGCCGTCGCTCATCTTCGCGGTATGCTCGGTGTCATAAACAATTTGGATGTCAAAACCCGAATTTCGAGCATCGTGGTAAAGGAAAAGATCGAGGAGGCACTCACGCGAAGTGCTGAGCTGGATGCACGACGCCTCATCGTTGAGACCCATGACAGCACCGTCGACCTTTGGGGAAATGTCAAAACGTGGTCGGAAAAGCGCGAAGCAGAACGGGCAGCCTGGGCATCACCCGGTGTGACGTCCGTAAACAGCCACCTTCATATCGTCCCATGATCTTCAAGGGGCAGCGGCAACATTCGGCGGACGCGCTGAATAATTCCATTCGAGTGTTGCCGCCGAAATCCGGGGGGCAATCATTGACAGATTGGGCGCGTGATTTCTCGCAGCAGTCCAAGGTCGCAGCCCAATAAACGCTGGCTTAAAGAAGGTACAGCAATTGCGTTTACTTTAGTCGAGATCGTTGAAAATTGAAACGAGATGGGAGGTGCTCTAATGTTGGTCAAACTTTATTTTTTAACTTGGGTCGCTCTTCTGCTGGTTGGCGGGGTTGTATGGTTGGGAGGAGCAATGACGACAATTACCGCGATTATTCTAGGCGTGATCGCACTAACGCTGGTTTTTTCCGGGCTTATGGGGGTGCTTCCATCAACGTTCCATCACCCGCACCGAGCGTGAAACCTCAGGACCGATATAAATTAATTTTTCGCATTCATATTTAGAGGAGAATTACAATGAAGAAAGACGAATCGCTTTTGGTTATTCCAGAAGTGAAGAAGCCCGCAAAGCCGGTATTTGTCGAAGCCGAAAAGATGTTTGAAAAGCTCGCCGAGATAACAAAGGAAACGGCCGCTAAAGCCTATGATTTCTTTCTCGAGCGAGGTGCCAGAATGGGAAATCACCTTGAGGACTGGATACGTGCCGAATCAGAAACGCTTCGCACGGCCCCGGTCAAGATCACTGACAATGAAAAGCATGTGAACGTCTTGATTGCTGTGCCGGGATTCAAGGCCGAGGAGATCGAGGTAAGCATCAAGGATGACCTGCTGATAGTCAGCGGCGAAACATCCGAAGAAAAAACGAGTGAAAAGGATCATACCTTCTACAACGAGTGGCGGAGTGACCGCTTTCTTCGAAAGCTGGCCCTGCCGTCAGAGGTCGAGACATCGAATATCGATGCCAGGCTTAAGGACGGGGTCTTAACGCTAACATTGCAGAAGAAGGCCGAGACCGAGGCCACTAAGGTGTCGGTTAAGACTGCCTAATCCGATCACGGAAGAGGAAACGCTCCAAGTCATTCCCCTTCCGTCCCTCAAAAAGGACGGCTATATGCAGTATTCACAACCTCGACAAGAGAGAGAGACGGTGAGCTGACGGAAAAGATCCTCGACTATTCGAGGACCCGGTCCCACAATAACCAATATGAGGTGTATTGCGGAATGTGCGGTACAGTCTTCTATACAGATGAAGATAAAAGCAAAAAATTCCGGCGATCGCTAATGTTAACTTCCGACAATCCATTTATCTGTGACGAATGCAGCCAAGCCTATGAAGATCTGGCCTACGAGAACCGTTGATCGTTGGATCTATGAGCAAAACCGCAATGCGTCGATACCCGGCACCTTTTTTGGTAACGGTTTTAAGGGCGGTTGCATACATCCTAAGTAAAGCGTTTTGGCACGTCACCTACATCGGACGCGAAAATATACCACTTAGCCACTCTGGCCTCCTGGTCGCATCAAACCATCAGACTTACTTAGATCCTATTTGGATGTGTCCTCCGTTAGGGACCCGCAAGTTTAGTTTCATGGCTTGGGATCAAGTCTTCGAGTGGAAGTTGATCGGGCCGCTCATAAAATACCTTGGAGCGTTCCCGGTATCTCCGGGTACCTCAGGTGCTCTCGATGCGATGCGAGACGCTCTCGACGCCCTTAATGATGGTGCTGCCCTGATAGTATTTCCCGAGGGTGAGCGTGAAACGGCCGATGGCAGATTGCGTCCTTTCAAACCAGGGATCATAGGTATCGCGATCCATGCCGGAGTTCCTATTTTGCCCGTTACGATAATCGGCGGCAATCGAATTTGGCCAAGAGGTAATAAGTATCCCCGTTTCTTTCGTCGCGTCAGGGTCGTTTACCACCCACTAATCCGTGTCGGCAATGAAACGCAACTTGAACATCGTAAGGTTTTGGATCTGCATACTGAGAATTTGAGGCAGACTATCTCTAGCGGTTCAACAGAAGAATCGTTTTTTGATAAAAGGGCTTAATGACTCAGAGGCTTAAAGGATCGATCCGGGAGCACCCCAATATCGCCAAGGCGCCGCATAAACCTGTTCGACGGAAACTGAAAGTTCTTCGTTATCAGATATGATCAGCATTTCGTTCGTCTCTGGCTCCCCTTCTTCCGCTTTCACAACGGGCTCTGCCTGAGGAGGACCGTATCCTCTTAATCTCATATTGGATCCAATGGGTGTGATTCCCTCCGCTTTTCTGGTCATTATTTCCTCCGGTTGGTCCTCCTCGAATTCTGACCGACCTATCCGGCTTGACATACTCGTTGACCAATTCTGCTCGCTATCTATAAAGATACGTGCATGCAATTAGCGTGCCTCGACCTCAAACGGACTTTTGTTTCTATTGACCGAGATTACCGACCGAAACAATCAATTCCGTCTTTACGAGCCTCGGTTACTGCGACTATCTCGCTCGCGTTTTGAAGAGATTCGACAATACGGAGCTTGTCCTCAGGTGAACTCTCGCAATGCATCTGCCTTGGTAGAGGCCCTGCAAGAAGACGCCCGCTCAGCCTGACGATGTCGCTGGCGTGCATTTAATCAACAGCCCCTGGCGTCAGTCGGCTTGATCCTTTTGTCTGACCACGAGAACCGAGCACTCTGCATGGTGAACAACCCCGTTTGAGACTGAGCCTAAGAGTCGCCCCCAAAATCCGTATCCATGCGATCCGACC
>JBGTBC010000247.1:0-2476 GCA_041749555.1 Pyrinomonadaceae bacterium
CCGAGTTCCTCAAGCTGGGTCGACATCGGCGGGTAAACGTTCTGGTCCGAGCCCGTGACCTTATGGCCGCGGACCTGCAGCATACCGGCGAGACTAGCCATCGCCGTGCCGCAAATTCCGATCAGGTGATAATGCATGTTAAAGTGTTCCGCGGTCCGGGCAAATGCCACCCTATACCGCATTGAAACATCTTAGTGTAACGGAAACATTTGTTGAAGCGAATGCACCCACAAATCATGAGATACATACTTTCCTTCGTTGCGGCGATCACTCTCTTACTCAGCTCATTGCCTGCCACGGCTTTCGAGACCGACCAGTTCAACCTGCCGCCCGACCCGCTGGCGGACGTCGGCGATGAGATATCCGAATACGTCGCCGGCCAACTGCAGCTCGCCGCCGTAAACGTGAACGCCCGGATCTCGGCGTCAGAGGCATGCCTCGCGGCAGTGGATGTCGGGAAAGGCTGCGATGCGCCGAAGCAGATGAGAAAAGAACTTGAGTATCTCCGCTCGGAACCCGCGATCTCCAGGGCCGTTTACGACCTGCTCAGCGGCGGCAACCTGATGACGACGAAATTCGGCAAATGGTTCCATTCCCATAAATTCCGTGCTCAGCCTGCGAGCTATAAGGCACCGTATCTCGAGAGCATTTATCTCATTAAGCCTTCGAATTACGTGACGCTGAGCCCCACGATCAGTATGTATGGCCACGAATTCGGCATCGATAAGCTCGAGCACCTCTTTCAGCAAGGACACCAGTACTTTGAGCGCGTCGACGATGCGATGAAAGAAGGTAGATCACGCGAGGAAGCCGTTAAAAAGGCCATCGAATGGGGCAAGCGTACTGAGCGAACGTATTACGGCATTCTCACGTCCGGGGTTTATTCAAACGCGGACCTGCATGCAAACTACGTGGGATTAAAGTTTTACGATGGCCTTACGCGTCCCGTCAAGATCGGCGATTTGACGCGGCCGGCTATGCTGACACTTAAAGAAGGACTTTGGCACCTCGCCGCCGCCGAAACGCTGCAAGAGTATTTGCTCAAACCTTTTATCAGCGACCATATGAACGAGGCATTCAACCCTTCTTCGTTCAGGTTCACGCTCATTAATTCAGTAAAAAAGGCGGTGAAGAAAAATAGCTGTGCGCAATGGAAGGCCGACCTTCCGGACCTTACGGCTAAGGAATTGAGCGATCGCGCCCGTTCTCTGGAACTATGGAACGGCGAAGATTACGGCCACACGAAACGACGCGGATTCGTAAATATCGGCGAGATCTGCTTTTGAGCCGCTTGTTCCGCTGAAGAACGGGCGAACGATCTTTGACAATCTAAAAACGCTTTTTCGCCGTGTTAGCGGCCGATCACGCGAAAGCGGGGCGACCGACCCATTTAATTATGGCAGTAGCCGCTAGTTGAGCAGTTCGTTTACCAGCGCGTCCGCTTCATAGAGCTTTCGGAGCGATTCGATAATGCCCGCACTATGGACAGCAACGGCCCTCGAGCCCTCGTTCTCATCGATATACCAATAACGGTTCGATAGTTTTTGCAGGTTGCTGTCGAAATTGAGGCCGACGAGCTCGCCGTTTCGATTTATCACGGGCGAGCCCGAATTGCCGCCGATCGTATCGGCCGTGTAGACAAAATTGAGCGGCGTTGAAAGATCCAGCTTACCGCGGCCCTCTCGATAACGCGGAGGCAGGTCGAAAGGCGGCTCTTCGCCAAAGCTCTCGGCCCGGTCATAGAGTCCGAAGAACGTCGTTTTGAATGGAACCAGTGTCGTATCTTCCTCATAGCCGTCGACCGTACCGTAGCTGATCCGCAGATTTGAATTTGCATCAGGGGGCATGCTCTTCCCATAGACGGCAAATCGTGCCTGAGCGATACGTGTGCCGTTGGCAGCCTCGACATCTAAGATGTTTGTTTCATTCCACGCTTTAAGTTCACGAAGTACCGGAGCGACCCGCCGTGCAAGGGTGACCATCGGGTCGGTCGAGCTGGCGATCGAACTTGCAGGACCTTCGAGCAGGGCCTTACGAGCGGCGGGATCAGTAAGCTTTGTTTCGCGTACCGCACGTTTTGCCACCTCGGCTGGCTCGGCATCGCCGACTGCGGCACGGATAAATGGATCGCCCGGTCCGAGGACCTTAACCGCTTCTTCGAGCCATGAGGTCAAAGCAGCTTCTTCAAGGTCGAGATATATCGGGGCAGGCGAAAGAAGCGAATTCCTGAACGCATCCAGACGAGCGATCCGGTACTCCGGGTAACGCTGTGCATCGGGTTTGGCGGCCTCTTCGTGATAGGTGACGATCTGCGTTGCAATGGTCGCGAGCCGGGAAGCGGCGAGGTTGGAGAACGAGAGCCGTTTAGACATCGCCGGGAGCCCAGAGTAGGCCTTGGCGATATTCTCCCATGCGGGAGCATATTGCTTTTCCAATTCCGGTTTAGCCGCAAGCTTCTCCCGAAGGTCCTTTTCCT
>JBGTBC010000248.1:0-4698 GCA_041749555.1 Pyrinomonadaceae bacterium
AATGGCAAGTGTTTTTCCCGACAATCGACGAGAACAGTATCTCGAAAAGCCGCTGCCGAGCAGCGAGGATAGCGAACGTGTGATCCTGGGTGCTATCCTGCTGGATAATACCGTCATGCCTCAGGCAGTCGAGCACCTCAAGCCTGAGGACCTATATTCACCGCTGAACCGCCGGGTATTCGCGGCAATGATCGCCCTGTTTGAAAAAGACAAGCAGATCGATCCGATACTCATCGGCGAAGAGCTCAAAAAAGAAGGCTCGCTCGACGCGATGGGCGGGATCTCGACGATCACTAATCTCACCTATGGCCTGCCACATTTTTCGAATGTTGACGAATATATAAGGGTCGTCAAGGATAAGGCCGTCGTTCGCAACCTGATACGTACCTGTAATGCGATAACAAGTGAGGCACTTGCCGAAGAAGACGACGCGCCGGTAATCCTCGACCATGCGGAACAGGCAATTTTTGCATTGGCCGAAGCACGCACCAGGGAAAGCTTTTCGCGTGTCGCTCCGGTCGCTGAACGAGTGCTGGCCCGAGTCAAAGGGTATGCAGCGGGCGAAGGAACCGGGATCACCGGTCTCTCAACTGGTTTTCGCGAGTTGGATGAAATGACGTCGGGCCTGCAGCGTACGGATCTGGTTATCGTGGCGGGACGGCCTTCGATGGGCAAAACTGCCCTTTGTTTGACACTGGCTCAGAACGCGGCACTCTTCTCTAAAGCCGTGGTTGCGGTTTTCTCGCTTGAAATGTCAAAGGAGCAGCTTGTCACACGTATGCTCGCTTCGGAGGCGCATATTAACGCCCATCGCTTCCGCACGGGCCACCTGATGACGAATGAGTGGGAACGGCTTGCGAACGCGATCGGCACCTTGTCTGATGCTCGGTTGTTTATCGACGATACGCCCGGCGTTTCTGTTCTCGAAATGCGTGCGAAGTGCAGACGGCTTTCAGCCGAACAGAAGCAGCTTGATCTGGTCGTTGTCGATTACTTGCAGCTAATGGGCGGTGGTTCAGGCCGCCGAAATGATAATCGACAGCAGGAAGTCTCACAGATATCTCGTGAACTCAAAGGGCTTGCAAAGGAACTTGACGTACCGGTGGTCGCCCTTTCACAGCTATCTCGAGCGCCGGAAGCTCGTAACCCGCCTAAGCCGCTAATGTCGGACCTTCGCGAGTCAGGCAGCATCGAGCAGGATGCAGACGTTGTCGCCTTCATATACCGTGAGGATTACTATAAGGAAACTGAAGAAAATAAAGGCCTCGCCGAGTTGATCGTCGCTAAGCAAAGAAACGGTCCCACGGGTACGGTCAAACTTGCGTTTCTTAAAGAGTTCACTAGGTTTGAGAATTATTTTGGGGGATAGAGGGGGGAAATATGAGTGATCCGAGATTTCCGATAGGAAAATTCGACGCTGCAGGCTTTAGTGACAGAACCGTTAATATTCAGACGATATCCCAACTCCCAAGGCAACTAGATCAGGCCGTAACGGGCCTCAACGAATCGCAGATCGACACGCCATATCGTGAGGGCGGCTGGACTGTACGGCAGACCGTTCATCACGTAGCCGATAGCCATGCCAATTCTCTGATACGATTCAAGCTCGCGCTGACTGAAGACGAAACACCCACAATTCGGCCTTATTACGAAGACCGTTGGGCTGAGCTCCCTGACAACACGCTGCCGGTGGGAATTTCGCTGAAGATGATCGAATCGATCCATACTCGCTGGGGGGCACTTCTCAACGCCATGTCGGTTGAAGACTATAACCTGAAGTTCATTCATCCGGAAACCGGCGAATGGACGCTTGACGCGGCACTCGCTCTTTACGCATGGCATTCTAAGCATCACACCGCACACATCACCAGCCTGAGAGATTGTATGGGCTGGTGAGATCGAATCCGGAAATAACTGTTAACGGAAAACTGATAACTCTTGCTTGAAGAGGTTCGGGTTATCAGTTATAAGTTATCAGCTATCACTTATTCCGGATGTCAGAACCACCGCAAACAGATCGCCTGATCTCACTTGACGTCTTTCGCGGAATGACGATCGCGGGGATGGTGCTCGTGAACAACCCCGGCACCTGGTCGTCGATCTACGCGCCGCTCAAGCATGCCGAATGGCATGGACTGACGCCGACCGACTGGATATTTCCATTCTTCCTATTTATCGTCGGCGTTGCCGTGCCGATCGCTCTGTCCAAACGTATCGACGAGGGTGTAACAAGCAAGGTCTATTGGAAGATCATCACGCGTTCACTGGTCATTTTCGCGCTCGGGCTGGCGATGTCGGTCACGCCGTTCTTTCAGTTTGCTGCGACGGATGCCCCGGACGCCGCAAAGATGCTGATCTGGATATCGATGACGGCGGGCTTGTTCTTTCTACTACTGCGAAATTTCAAGATCGGGGCCGCGATGATCGGATTAAGCATCGCGGGTATTGTTGCGATATACGTGTACGGCTACAACGTCGTACCCTACAATTTCGACACGATGCGTCTCCCGGGCGTGCTCCAGCGAATCGCTATTTGCTATCTCGTTGTTTCACTGATCTTTCTGCACACCAATTGGAAGCAACAACTCGGCATTGCCGCCGGATTGCTGCTTGGCTATTGGGCATTGATGACGCTGATACCGGTTTCGGGCTGCGAGGTTACGACCATTGACGACAAGGCCTGTAACCTCGCGGCGTGGCTGGACCGGATGATCCTTACAGAGAACCACATGTGGCGCTCGGCGAAGGTATTCGATCCAGAAGGTATTCTGTCGACGCTGCCCGCGATCGCAACGACGTTGTCCGGTGTGCTTGCTGGCACGTGGCTTATGCATCGTGGCAAGTTACAGGTTACGAGTGACAAGGGAGAAGACCCGAAACTTAGCAACCGTTACTTTTCACTTGAACGCGTTGGCGGAATGTTCTTCTTCGGAGTAATTCTGCTAGCGGTCGGCTATATTTGGCACAGTTACTTCCCGATGAACAAGTCGCTCTGGACGAGTTCGTACGTGCTGGTGACGTCGGGTATTGCGCTCCTTACACTCGCGGCGTGCTACTGGCTCATCGATATAAAGGGGTACAGGAAATGGGCGTGGCCGTTTGTTGTTTTCGGTGTCAACGCGTTGCCGCTCTTTGTTTTTTCGGGGATCATGGCCCGCATGCTCGGCGCCTATCGAGTCGCCGGAGCCGAAGGCAAGCCTGTCAGTCTGCAAAAGTGGATCTTCGACAATATCTACCTGGCCGTCGCCCAACCCATCGATGCTTCACTTCTCTACGCGATCAGTTTTATCCTTTTATGGTTATTTCTAATGTGGCTGCTCTATAGGAGGCAAGTATTTTTGAAGGTGTAGCACGTCGACCCCACCGTATCATTTGACACATGTTAATCTTTAACTTGTTGAAAAAATGACTGATAGTACCGTCACAAACCCGCGCGCCGAGATCGACGCCATCGATACCGAAATATTGAGGCTCTTAAGTAGGCGAGCTTCGATCGCTCTCGAGGTCGGCGCGGCGAAATCAGACGCCGAGGCCTCGCTTTGTGATCCTGCACGTGAAAGCGAAGTGATCTCGCGGCTGGTCGCTGAAAACCAGGGGCCCCTCGACTCGAAGGGGATCGAGAATATTTTTCAGAGAGTGATCGACGAATCTTTGTTTCTGCAGCAAAAGGCGTTTCATCGCGCGGTTATCGAGCGAGGCTCAAAAAACATCAGTTTGGACTCGGTGGGAGCGGAAACTCGGGTCGGCTTTCTCGGCGACCGCGGTTCTTTTAGCGAGACTGCTGCCTTGGCGATTTTAGGGGAGAATTGCCAATATGTTTCATTTCCCAATTTCGAAGAGCTTTATGAAGCGATCAGTTCCGGTGCGGCGGACCAGATAATATCACCACTCGAAAATTCTCTCGTCGGTTCGATCCAGCCGTGTTACGACCTGCTTGCGAATAGCGAACTGTGCATCGTTGCGGAGATCATACTGCCCGTAACCCATTTCCTGGTAGCGTGTCCAGACGCAACGATTGATACCATCCTGACCGTCGAATCGCATCCTGCCGCCCTCGGACAATGTGAACGTTTCTTTGCCGGCCATCCGCACATTAGGCGGGTCGCTGGCGATGATACAGCGGGGAGCGTGCGCAGGGCCGTGCAAAGCGGTGATTCGACGCGGGCGGCGATCGGCGGCCGACGATCGGCAAAGTTGTATGGCGGAAAGATACTTCGCGAGCATATCGAGGACCATGGCGAGAATTTCACGCGTTTCGCCTTACTTACTGCTGATCAGACCGAATCGACGGCGGGTGATAAGATCTCTTTAGTTGTAAGGCTGAAGAACGAGCCGGGCGCACTTCATAATGCTCTTCGCCCTTTCGTCCGTAGAAACATCGATCTTACGAAGATCGAAAGCCGCCCCGTGAAAGGCGAGCCTAGCCTATTCAATTTTTACCTCGACTTTCAGGCCCCCACAACTGAAAGCGACCTTCGCGGAGCTATGGCCGATATTCGCGAATTAGCGGCTGATGTGCGATTTCTCGGCCGTTATCCTAGCTTCAAGCTCGAGCCAAAAGATATCGAAGAAATTATTTGAACGAATCTTACAATGATCCTTATCCTCAAACCGAATATTACCGCCGAAAGTCGTGAATTTAAGCGGATAGCAGACCACCTGCAAAATTTCCCGAAGGTCGAGATGCGCATTAACACC
>JBGTBC010000249.1:0-4882 GCA_041749555.1 Pyrinomonadaceae bacterium
GAGCGTATTTGACAGTCGTGGGGGACGATAGGAGTGATGAGCCGTAAAAAACAAAGGCACCGTTGAAAAGATAAGCCAGGACCGCAAGCATCTTCCCGGAATCTTGTGTCGCATCCGTGCTCTGCCAACTGATCGCCGCGATCACAACCAGCATCCCAACAAAGAGCCCCGCCCACATCAGGCGCCCGTCGGCCTTAGTCCAGTCCTGTATGCGATAATAAAGGAATCCGATCGTGTGCCAAGCGAATGTGAAGATGAGAGCGGTCGATAAGTGGTAAAAAGCGTTATCAGAGAAGTCCTGCAGCCAGGTATCCTGTCGTATCCCTGTAAGTGGGCTGACGTTCAGTTGATTTTCAAAATACCAGAACTCCCCCGGCACTAGCCCAACAAGACCTACTACAAAAAATGCGGCAGCCGAGATCATCCCAATTATGTATTTGATCATGGTGTTAAATATCAAAAACTTTCCTGCACCCGGCCGCAGCTAAGCCAACGCCGCCGAGGAATCGCTAACCAATGCGGAAGTAGGTGTAGAAGTCTGCGACTTTCGGATCATGTACACGGCGGTTTGTCTCCCACAACGTCTGGAGGAAGGGCGCGAGATTGTAGGTTTTGCCGCCTTCGAAAGAAGTCGGACTACTCCGCCAACCTTCTATCTGTTCGCCTGTCATGTTCCACTCGTTTACCCACGCGGGAAGCGTGTAACCCTCGGGCTTGAGCACGATGTGATACCCGCAAATAGCTTTTGGGTCGAGCCGTTTCTGATCCACATCCAAACTGATATCGATAGAATTCTCGCCTGAGACCGCCGATATTTTGACGGCGCCCATCAGAGATTCATTCGGTGTATAACTCTTTGACTCGCCTGGCACGTATGTATCCGAGTTTGCTGCGCCGCATGTAAATGTCTGGGCAGTTGGTTTAAGTTGATCGAATTCAATGACGTCGCTGAGTTTCCTGAACGGAAGCGACGCGGTTACCTTGACTGTCTGGGCGTTCGATTTTATTTTGAATTCCCGATAGGGAACGTCTCCCTTTTGCCCACGTACGAGTACACCGTTGACCTCGTTCAGCCCCTGCGTATCGGTGATCTTGGCGTTTGCCCAGGAAACGATGTTCTCCGTAAGAAACTGAGAAAAGATAAGCTGGTGTTTTTCTGGGAACACAGCCATTTCGCCACCAATAAGCGTATTGAAATAATTTGCAATGTCGCCGTGCCGGCCAAGGGCAAGGAGATAAAACGGGCGAAGCGTTGCCGGTTCGCTTCCCGTTGAATACGCAAACGAATAATTATTGGATCCGACGTCAAAGATCTTTCCATTAAAGTGGCTCCGGATCGCAAGCACGCCGACGGCGCGGTCCGTCGCGATAAACTTATTCTTGATTTTCTCACTAAGCTGATTGATATCTGCCCGCTCTTGGAAAAGGTCGGAAACGATGATTGTGAGGTTATCGGGATTGGCTCGATCGAGTACTTTTTCGATAAGCGTCTTCTTATTGATAGAGCCATCGCCATAAAAAGCCTTTCGCTCGGCGTCTCCATAGCTGCGTCCGGGCAGTTCGACGATATCGGTTCCAAACTTGAAAAAGCTAACTTGTCCACCGGTACGAATAACGGCCCGTTCCAGCATTGGCATGGTTTGCTGATAATAGCTCAGCGACCCGTCGGTAATAAAGCCCTGCATTGAGAGCGTTGCATCGAGATAAACGTCAGTAGGTATATTTGCGGTTGCGGTGATCGGAATCTGCTGCGCAGCCGGCGGAGGCTCGCAAACTACCTTCCCACCTCCGCACGAGTTGAGCATGAGCCCCAATAACAAAAATAGTGTCGATGCCCTCATGCGGAAGTTTTTCATAGCCGAAAACGCGGAGCCGAGGATAAGATGCTTTGCCGCCGAAAGCCGGGCACCCTACCTTTCGTACCTTTTACAAGACATGGCGGGTTTCCCCCCGATCCTCGCAGAGAAGGCAACTACACTTAATCCCTACTAAGACTTGCGACCAATCTGACTTGAAATGTATAACCCTATCAAAATCAACCCTTTCGGTCAAGGAATTCCGAAAAGCGGCATAGAGATGAAAGGGGCCTGAGTTATAATATATACGAATCCTAACAGACCGCTTGTGATTCGCCCGCTGACCCATCGAGGGATTTACCTAGCCTTATGAAACCATTCTTGCTGAACTTTTGGCTACTACTGTTCATTTTTTCGCTTATTGCGTGGACGGCATGTATACCGCCGGCCCGTAGGGAACCTGAGCTACCGCCCCAAAGGCAGAAAGTTGAGCGTTCCGCGGACGAAGGTCCCAGCACAGCCACTACCCGTACTTCGCCGACCGAAACAGAATCTGGTCCGAGGCTTCCGGACGCTTCCTCCAAGGACATAATCCTTATCCCGAAGGAGTTTGCCGCGAGAGTAGTCGGGGTCTATGACGGAGATACGATAACGGTCTTGGACAACACAAAGCGACAACACAAAATCCGGTTAAGTGGAATCGACGCGCCGGAACTGCGGCAGGATTTCGGACGGAGGGCCAAAGAGCATCTTTCTGGCCTGGTGTTCGACAAAAATGTTCTCATCACCCACGACAAAGTCGACCGATGGGGACGTATCGTCGGTAAGGTGATCCTCGACGGTCAGGACACTAACCTCGCGATGATCGAAGCTGGGTTGGCGTGGCATTTTAAGCGCTACGAGAAAGAACAATCGAAAGCCGATCGAATTGCTTACGCGAATGCAGAGACAACCGCCCGAGGTGCAAGCAAGGGTCTTTGGGGGCAAGCAAATGCTATCGCGCCATGGGACTCTAGGACAAATAAGTAGGAAAGGAAGAACCCGGACTAGCAAATGCAAAACTAAAGAAGGCCCCCCTGGTCATTGAACTACTTGTAATTACCTTCATCTTTTTCCACCTTCATTCCCATGTCAAAAAACCCCTCAGCTTCTTGATGTGTTTAACATAGCAAATAGCTCACTTTGTGATTTCCGCGAAAGCCTGTCACAAATCTATAGTTTATTGACATCCTGAGTAACCTTTGATATTTTGAAAAATATGAGAGTAGGAATTTACGCGCGAGTATCAACGATCGATCAGCAAACCCTTCCTATGCAGCTTGAGCAGATGAAGGAATACATACGGAACCGCGGTTGGACACTGACCTCAGAGGTCCAGGAGGTTGGTTCCGGTTCCAAAACCCGTCCGAAACGCGAGGAGCTATTAAAGATGGCACGGCGTCGTGAGATCGATGCCGTACTGGTGTGGAAACTCGATCGCTTCGGTAGAAGCCTTGCGGATTTGATCACGACACTCAACGAGCTCCGGGACCTCGGAGTGGTGTTCGTATCTCTAACCGAGTCGCTCGATTTTTCCACCCCGTCGGGTCGTGCTATGGCAGGCATGTTGTCGACCTTTGCCGAGTTTGAACGCGACATGATCCGGGAGCGGGTAAAGGCGGGCATAGCGAACGCAAAACTCAAAGGAAGGCCCCACGGCCGTCCTAAGACCGCTGCCCTAAAGAAAAATCAGATTTTAGATCTTAGAACGAAGGGATTAAACAACTCGCAAATTGCCAAGAAGCTAAAGATATCTCGTGCGTCGGTGATCGGGCTCCAAAAATAATTGCGGCATTCGTAAATTGTTGGGTAGGTGCTCTTAACTCGCAACATCTATCCCATCATCGATCAGATCATCTACATGGAGATTAAGAGCTCTTGCGTAGCGAAGAAGTACGATCAACGATGGTATTCTTTTCCCGAGTTCGAACGTTGAAATATCTGCTTGCGTTAGCAACCCTGACATATCAAGTCTAGCAATCATTCCATTCTGAGAAAGTTTGAGTGAATGACGAATAAACAGTAACTTCTCGGCCAGTCGTTTAGGCCGTTCAGTTGGAGCTCTGCCCATTTAGAGAACACCTCCCTAAACGGACGAGTTGAAACCGCTTGCCACTAAGACTATTTAGCCTTAGTATGTTCCTGCTTGCTTTTTTTGCCGCCTCACCTATTCCTGGTAAGGCTGCATTCCTCATCTAGCTAGGCTGGATCGAAGAATCATCAGTTCTTTCAGAGCAAGGTTAAATTAGCAGGAATTATTTATATGTTCAAATGGGAAATTGAGGGCAGGCGTTGAATTCACCGCGTGAATCAGCAAGGCTTGACATTTTAGACAATGGTAAAAACCGTTACGTTATTTATATGCCTATTCATACCGGGCTGCGGATCTCCGGCTATCAACAGTAATGCAGCCTCTATCGCTGCGGCCAGCCCGAGTCCAACGCCAACAGTTACAAACGAAGAACGCAAGGTCGCTGAGGACGATTTGGCTGCGGAAAAAGACAAGGCGATACAGACTTTTATCTCTCGCGAGTTTAATGGTTGGACAATGGAGGGACTCGGCACTGAATTCGGCGAATGTGGGGCCGGTGATATCTGCGATTTACATCTTGTAAGCGGAGCGCGAACCAAAGTTGTGCCGGTCATACTCCGTCAGTTCACCAAGCCAGATGGCACTACGTATTGGCTTGTGTTTGAAGCTCGGCAAATAGACCTACTAAAAAGCCGAGTCGAGGCAATGGTTCAACGAGGTGAAGATGCAGTTTTGGAGAATCTGACTTTTGATAATTGTGAAAATATTTGTGCCGATGAATGGGAAGCTGCCCGAGAGAGAATGGATTACCTGTCGGACGATGATCTCGTTCCCGCCGATCCGCGATGGGGAGGATAATAATGACCTTAGACCTTAACAAAGAGATTGACGACATCGTGAGGCCGCCGCTACCGCCGAAACAAACGAATTGGCTGCTTGTCTCGACTGTTGCCCTCGGAACGATCTTGATGGTCGGGGTGATCGCATGGGTTGCTGGCATGATAACTATTGGCCC
>JBGTBC010000250.1:0-2724 GCA_041749555.1 Pyrinomonadaceae bacterium
CCGAAGCTCCCGTGGCAATGATGAGCGTGTCGGCAGTAATGGTCGTTGTAATGTCGGTCGAATCCTCGCTCTCTTTTCCGTAATGCGTAAACGGCCGCGTAGCGAGATCGACTCTGTCGATCCAGACATTTATTATTTCGGTTCCAAATCTGAGAGCCTGCTGACGAAATTCATCCATAAGGATCGGGCCCATTATTCCGTTTGAAAATCCGGGATAATTTTCGACGTCAGTAGTGATCGTCAGCTGTCCGCCCGGCTGCGGACCGTCGATCACCAGCGGCTCGAGCTGGGCGCGGCCGGCGTAGACGGCCGCCGTCAAACCGGCAGGGCCGGAACCAAGGATCACGACCTTTTTGTGAATACGTTCGGTTTTCATATCTTTATCGTTGCGATCATACGCTTTTGATTTATTCCAATCATATAGTATAACTGTCGTGTAACTGGTCGTCTATTTAGATATCTTGTGACAAATAGGGCGTTTCACGTCTAAGGATTGCCTCTCTTTTTTCGGCTGTTCTTGTGTAAAATGATCATGTTGCCTGGTTTTCGTGATAAAATATCCCCCTTTAGGTTTTTTGAAGCTGTAGTCGATCTCGGACATGACCTCAATTCAACCTCAATATGAGGAAAAACGGTTTGCCCTTCGAATGGCCCTACGGCTTCCTATAGTCGTGTCGGGCCGTTCCGATGACGGTGCCACATGGAGCGAACCCACTGAAACCGACGATATCTCAACACTCGGCGCCCTTTTTCAACTAAATCAGCCCGTCGCTCAGGGGGACAGCCTCTATATACGGTCGCACAGACCGAACGGGGTCCCTGTCGAGGTAAAAGCGAAAGTCGTACGAGTCATACCGGCGAGCTACGGCACGTCGCGGGTCGGTGTTGCGATCGAGGAACCCAAAGAAAGCTGGCTCCGGCTTTTTGTCGCCTGGATCGCCGACGACAATATTGTGGACGGCATCACTGAGTAAGTACCTCACCTTTTTAGCACAGTTCAATATATGTCCAAATACGAAACCATCACCGTTGAAAAACGCGGTACGGTCGCAGTCCTCACGATCAACAGGCCCGACAAGCTTAACGCGCTAAATAAGCAGGTCCACACTGAGGGCGTCGCCGCCCTCGACGAATTGCGCCGCGACGATTCCGTGCGTGTGCTGGTCATAACCGGCGCGGGCGAGAAATCATTTATCGCGGGAGCGGATATCAGTGAATTTGAGGGCCAGACTCCGGTTACGCAGCGTGACCTCTTCCACGAAAAAACTTTCTTTAATTCGATCGACGCGTTTCCTAAACCGGTGATAGCGATGGTCAACGGGTTTTGTCTCGGCGGCGGCAATGAACTGGCGATGGCTTGCGACCTGAGGATCTGCAGCGAAAATGCCCGCTTTGCACAGCCTGAGATCAACCTTGGCATCATGTGCGGCGGCGGCGGCACGCAGCGTCTGACCCGTCTCGTGGGCGAGGGCCGCTCGATGGAGATGGTCCTGACCGGCGACATGATCGACGCCCAAACCGCAGAAAAGATCGGCCTTGTAAATCACGTCTATCCAGCCGCCGAACTCGAAGCGAAAACTATGGAGCTCGCCGAAAAGATCGCCGAAAAGGCCCCGATCGCACTGCAGCTATCCAAAGAAGCCGTAAAATTTGCCTCGCGCTCAAACCTCGACGAAGGCCTCCGCCGCGAGGTCGACCTCTTTGCGATCTGCTTCTCGACCGAAGACAAACAAGAAGGCGTCTCGGCATTTCTGGAAAAGCGAAAACCGGAATTCAAAGGCCGGTGAAGACAAATACTTTTCAATTACGAACCTAAAGGAGAATACCCATGAAGTATATGATCACCTGGAATGAGCGTCCTCAGGGATCGCCCATCGAGTATGAGAATGCTCAGAAACGAATACTGGAGGTCTTTACACAATGGAAGGCTCCTGAGAATTTCAAGATCGAGATGTTCGTTGTTCGTGTAGGAGACTGGGGTGGTTATATGCTGTTGGACTGTGACGATCCGCTTGCGGTTCACAAGTTTTGCTCCATGCTCCCTTCCTTTGTATTCGAGGCACGACCGGTTGTGCCGGTCATGGATGCCGTCCGCGTAGAGCTCGAGGCAATGGCTTGGCGAGATGGGCTGCCGGCCGCATCTTAAAACCTGAACTATGACGGACCATCTTGACGCGCCCGCCGAATTTCGCTAAATTCAAAATTCGCTTTGTTATGCATTTTGCATTTTCGATTCTGCATTTGCGTTGATAACAAGGGGACGTAGCTCAGCTGGGAGAGCGCTGCAATGGCATTGCAGAGGTCAGGGGTTCGATCCCCCTCGTCTCCACCAATAGAATCAATAACTTAAGGCGAGCCATTTGCTTGCCCTTCTTGTTTCGTCGCCGATACGTCGCTAAAACCCGATTTTGCATCCAAGTTACCTACTGCGCGATGGATCGCCGCGTCAGTCGCGTGAGTATACCGGCTGGTCATCCGTATATCCGAATGACCGAGTATTTTCATCAGCGTAAACGGACTTGCACCTGCTTCGGCCATTCGACTTGCCGCGGTGTGGCGCAGGTCGTGAAAACGAAAGTCTTCAAGACCCGCCCGATCTACAGCCTTCCGGAAACTTGTCTTTATTTGATTTAGCTTGTTGTTTGTCTTTGGACTTGGAAAAACAAACTCGCTGGTCTTTTCCAAACTGCCCAAAAGTAGCCGAACGGTCTCATTCATCGGGAC
>JBGTBC010000251.1:0-30839 GCA_041749555.1 Pyrinomonadaceae bacterium
GCATGGGCGACTGCCGTGTCCTTCTTCGCCGGAACGGCGACGTATAGCTTTCTGTTGAAGAGGAAATTCAAAGTTGTGCTTTCCTGGATATATTTGGCAATGGTCCCAGCGTTTAGTGCCGCTGTTTCCTTTACGCAAACCCGGGATCCATTTTGGTCATTTCTTATTTGCGTCGGCATTACTGGACTAATTGGATATTTTAAGCGAGATTCGATCAAGGGGGCTGTTGACCTAATGAGGAACCTTTGGATTAGGTAAATAAAGGCGAAAGGTTGGTCTGTAATGGCGGTAAGTATACTTCACATTATTCCGGAGCTTTCGAGCGGCGGAGCCGAGCGACAGCTCGTCGATATCGTATGCAATACTTCCAACCAGGAATTTTCGCACACGATCTGTCTTTTACGCAGCGAAAATTTCTACCTTCCGAACATTCGAATGAATGAACTCGAAGTCATAGCACTCGACCTGAAGGGGAAATATCCTTGGCTAAAAGCGGCCCATTCTATTCATAAGATCGTAAAGCGTATTCGCCCGGATATTATCCATTCGTGGCTGTTCGATGGCGATATATCGGCCCGTTTCGTTAAGCTGCTAAACCCGGAGATTCCTTTGATCACATCGCTGCAGTCTCCGGCTTATGAGCCTGACACTATTAGAGCTGCCGGTCTGTCGCCTATTAAGGTCAACGGTCTCCGGTTGATCGATGCCGGTCTGGCCTGGATGACTAACCCGATGTTTATTGCGTGCTCGCATTTCGTGGCAACTTCGGCCGTAAAAAGGCTCAGAGCGAAAAGATCCAGAGTTTCTGTGATCTTCAACTCAGTTGACACGGCGACGTTGAACTGTGAGTCGGGTGCCGTCGAGTCGATCAGACGAGAATTGGGCATCTCACCGGAAGCATTTGTTTACCTCGGGGTAGGAAGATTAGATGCCGGAAAGGGATTCGCGGATCTGATCCGTGCATTCAGGACGGTTGCGAATTCTGCTCCGGATTCGTATTTAGTGATCGTCGGGGCGGGCGTGTTGGAATCAGACCTGCGCCATCTGATAGTTTCATTGAAACTGGAACGCAATGTGATCCTTACAGGGAGACGCAAAGACGTGGGCGCGTGCCTGGAGATGGCCGATGCATTCGTATGTCCGACGCTTTTCGAGGGTCTCTCGATCGCTCTTATCGAGGCTATGTCAAAAGGATTGCCATGCATTGCTTCCCGGCTCCCCGTCTTGGAAGAAGTTATTGACCATAGCAGCGATGGCTTATTAGCCACGGTGGGATCGGAGAAAGAATGGAGCGGGATCATGCTTCGGGTTTACGAAGACCCCACATTAAGAGAACGGCTCGGCACGGCCGCGTTAAAGAAAGTCGAGGCAAAATTTACTAGCAAGGTGCTAATGCCCCAATGGGAGGCGATGTATAGACAGATTTCAAACACTTAGAAATTGTTCTATAATTGGGACTTCGATTCCTGCCCATGAGTTTGATGCCTCGGTGAGTAGTTTGATTCATAAATATGTCAAAACCAGTTTACGTTCTGGGAGTAAGTGGAAAAAGTGACGCTGCGCATGCAGGTGACGCTCATCATCCCGCGGCTGCTCTTATCAAAGACGGCGAGATCGTGGCGGCTGCCGGTGAGGAGAGATTTGTTCGGGTCAAATATGCCATCGGACATTTCCCGTTTAATGCGGCAAAATTTTGTCTTGAAACAGCGGGCATTACTTTAGACCAGGTTGATGCGATCGCGTGGGCAAATGACCCTTATCTTGCAATCGATCGATGGATGGCGGCCAACAATACCACTGTAAAGCGGCTAATGTATGCGGTCACGAGCACTTTAAACAAGTCGCAGAATGGAATAAAAAAAGGCCTGCGTTTTTTCGATATTTCCCTGAAACCGTGGGCGGAAGTTGAGGGAGAAAAAGCGGCTTTTTCCGTTAAATTTCAGACAGATATCTCGAAAATCCCCTTCTTCTGTGTTGACCATCACCAGTCGCATGCCGCGTCGGCTTATTACGCAAGCGGATTTGATGAAGCCACTGTTGTAACTTGGGACGGGAGTGGCGACGGACTGAGCGCTACCATTTCGCACGGCAAAAACGGAAAGCTCACCGTGCTTGAAGAACGCAATGACTTTTCTATCGGAGAGGTGTATTGGGCGATCCATAAGTTTCTGCAGCTTAGCGACGAAGGTTCGCTCATGGGGTTGGCAGGTTACGGAACGCCGGCAGGCACGTTCGACCCATATGTCGATGCCGAAAAATTGTGGATGGACCTTTCGAAAATAAGTCGGCCCGCTATTGGATTCGGTCTGGGGTACTGCAATGACCTGACAAAATGGCTCGGCAGAGCGAGATTGGAGGACGGGGACCTCGATGACCGGCATAAGACGATTGCGGCTGATCTGCAAAAACTCGTAGAAGACTTCGGTTTTTCATATTTGAAACGTGCCCTAGAAATGACGGGCTGTCGAAATGTCGTTTTTGCTGGCGGGGTCGCTCTTAATGCGACAATGAACGGCAAATTTGCCCGTTCCGGGCTTGTCGACGAGATCTTTATTCAGCCCGAAGCGGGTGACTCTGGCGGAGCATTGGGTGCGGCCTATATGGGGCATGTTCGCCTCGGGCACGAGCTAAAACCCACGGTGATGCCCCATGCCTATTGGGGGATCGGCTACACCGATGATGAGATCGAGAAGGCCCTGGACATTGTAAAAGTCAAATATAGAAAACTACCTGAGGGCACGATCGCCGAAACTGTTGCTGAACTGCTCGCCGACCAAAAAATCGTTGGCTGGTTCCAGGGTCGAGGGGAATGGGGCCCGCGGGCCCTGGGAGCCCGATCCATCTTGGGCGATCCTCGCAACCGCGAAATGCTTTACAAGATCAACGCGGCCGTTAAGTACCGCGATGGCTGGCGGCCTTTTGCACCATCAATGCTGGAGGAAGCCGCCGACGAATACCTTGAGGGTGCGACCTATGCTCCATTTATGATCATGACTTTTCCTGTTAAGGAAGAGAAACGGAACATTATCCCCGCAGTCGTTCACATCGACGGCACCACGCGTCCGCAAATGGTACGGCGATCTGTCAATCCGCTTTATTACGACATGATCAAAAAGTTTGGTGAATTGACCGGCGTGCCCGTTGTCATGAACACATCCTTTAATCTGAAAGGGGAACCGGTGGTAAACTCGCCGCGGGATGCCGTTCGAACCTTTTATAGTTCAGGACTCGACGCTCTTGCTATCGGCAATTTCCTCATCGAGAAGTAGGATATATTGCGTGGCCAAGACACTGTACATCTGCTATTTCGGTATTCAAGAACCGCTAGTTCAGACTCAGGTGATTCCATATCTGCTTGAGATCTTGAAAGGCGGAACAGAAGTTTCGCTGTTAACTTTTGAGCCCGCTCTGCGGCGACGATGGACCGCGTCAATGTTAGATAAGGAGCGCTCTGCGCTGGCCGCTATGGGTATCAAATGGTACTGTCTGGCCTATCACAAACGCCTTTCTGCCCTCGCCACCGGATTTGACGTTTTGCAGGGTGTCTTGAAGATAATGAGCCTCCTGAAGCAGGAGAAGTACAACATGATGCACGCCCGGGTTCATGTTCCGATGCTGATGGCCGCTCTATCGCGTAAGCTGACAAAGCAAAACCCGAAATTGATCTTCGATATCAGAGGCTTCTTCCCCGAAGAATATATAGATGCCGGCATATGGAAACCAAACGGATTATTGTATCGCCTTGTAAAAAGAGTAGAAATATGGCTGATGAAAGAGGCCGATGGTTTTGTCGTGCTCACGGAGAAGGCACGCTCAATACTATTTCCTGAGTCGATAGGGTCAGGATACGATAAGGTTGGCCGTCCGGTTGAAGTAATACCGTGCTGTGTCGATTTTGAAGGACGTTTTTCGGGCAACTCGGAAGAATTGCGCTTGGCGGTAAGGAAGGAGTTAAATGTCAACGACCGGCGCGTGATCGTTCACGTCGGGGCTTTGGGGGGCTTGTACCTCGTACGGGAGATCGCCGATCTGCTAGCGGCTGCCCGTGATCGAGATCCAGGAGTTTTTGGTCTGTTCTTAACGCAAAGTGATCGCAAGCTCTTAGAGCCACTTTTATTGGAGCGCGGGTTTGGCACGAACGATTATTATTTCGGCCGCGTCCCGCCTGTTGAGATCGAAAGGTATCTTTACGCTAGCGATATTGGCCTTTCCATTGTAAAAGCCACGTTTGCGACACAATCGCGATCGCCAACGAAGATCCCGGAGTATCTGGCCTGTGGATTGCCGATCATTGCTAATGCCGGAGTCGGCGATGTGGACAAATTAATTTTGGAAAACGGCGTTGGGGCGTTGTTGACGGATTTCAGCCCCGAAGGATATGCCGCGGCGCTTGCCGAGGTCGAAAGCCTCGGCGACATTGCCGAAAAATGCCGTGAGACCGCCCACCGCGAATTCGACCTGACATCGGTCGGCGGGGTGAGATATCGAAGGCTCTATGAAAGGCTTTCCGAGAAAACTGGATGACGAACAACCAACACAGACCGTGTCCGGCGTGTAAGAAAGATCAGGCAAAACACCGTGGCAACAAGAACGGTTTTGAGATATTTACCTGCCTCTCTTGCGGCAGTCTTTTTACCGACCGTGTGCCGGACGGTTCCGAGGCCGAAAATTACGATGAATATTACGGCGATTCGAATCTCTCGGTTCCCGCATTTATCCAAGGGAGATTGGAAGAAATAATCGGAGGGTTTGGACAATTCCGTCGTAATAATAGAATCCTGGATATCGGATTCGGGGCCGGCACGATGCTCGACGTGGCGAAGGATCTCGGTTGGGAGGTCCACGGACTTGAGGTTTCCCTACCCGCTGTCGAACAAGCCCGCAGGCGCGGATACGAGGTTTTCCACGGTGGACTCAAAGAGTCAGAATATCCCGATGATTCCTTTGATGTCATAACGGCAAGCGAGATCCTGGAACATTTACCTGATCCTGAAGCGGATCTACGAGAGATCGCCAGGATCCTTCGTCCGGGCGGTCTGTTTTGGGGTACAACGCCGTCAGCAAAAGGCATCTCCTTTCGGCTTACCGGTCTGGATTGGTCTATAATCAGCCCACCCGAACATATTCAGTTGTTCAGTGTCCAAGCCGTTCATCGGATGTTTAAGAATGCCGGTTTTTCAAATATTGTTGTGAAAACCCACGGATTCAATCCGATGGAGATCTTGGAACACTTTAGTTCGAAAATACGGCCGAAAAACAGAGTCGAAGATCAAACTTTCAGCAGGGTGGAAACCGGTTACGAACTTAACGAGTCTTTGACGAGCAGTCCATTTCGGCGGAGGATCAAGGACACGATCAACGGTTCTTTGGATCTATTGCGAATCGGGGATTCGCTAAAGATCTTCGCGCGAAAATGATAAGTGCGAGCACTATTATCCAGCGGCCCTCCGTCATTGACTTTGATTGGCCTTTGGTTATTGTTAAGATGCAGTTTTTTTATATATGAAGGTTTTGGCGGTGGTACCATCTCTTTTTGACACTTCGCCGGGCCAGCGCTTCAGGATCGAACAGTGGGAACCTTTCCTGCGTGAGGGCGGAGTCGAAATAACCTATTCGCCATTTGAAACTGACGAACTGAGAGCGGTGCTGTACCAGAGCGGCAACGTCACCAGCAAGGTCAAAGCGGTTGCCGGCAACATGCTGCGCCGCCGCAGCGAGTTGAGATCGGCCGGCGACTATGACCTCGTATACCTGTTCCGGGAGGCTGCCTTGCTGGGCCCGCCGTGGTTCGAGCGAAAGTTAGCTCGCTCCGGTGTGCCGATAGTGTTCGATTTCGACGACGCTATCTTTTACTCGTACAAAAGCCCTTCGAACGGGTATTTGAGTTATCTGAAGTTTCCCGGAAAGGCGGCCGAGACCTGCCGACTTTCGACTCATATCATGGCTGGCAATCAGTTCCTTGCGGATTACGCCGGCCGCCACAACAAGAATGTCACGATCATCCCAACAACGATCGACACGGACAAATATAAGATCATAAAGCGGGATGATTCGCCTGATGTCGTCACGATCGGTTGGAGCGGCAGTTTCAGCACGGTCCAGCATCTTGATACAATACGAGAAGTGTTGCAGGAGTTGGCAGCCACCGAGAATTTCCGGCTGCGTGTGATCGGAACTTCGTCGTATGACCTCAACGGCGTATCCATAGACCCATTGCCTTGGCGGTCGGAAACTGAGATTGCCGATCTGGCTGCGATCGACATCGGTATTATGCCGCTGCCGGATGATAACTGGAGCAAGGGTAAATGCGGACTCAAGGCCCTTCAGTATATGGCGCTTGGTATCCCGACCATTTGCTCACCGGTCGGTGTCAATTCTACGATCATCCGGCACGGGGTGAATGGCTTGATCGCGGATTCGAAAGATGACTGGATCGCGGCTCTTAAGACATTGCTCCATGATCCGGCGCTTCGTAGCAAACTTGGCCTGGCCGGGCGTAAAACGGTCGAGAACGGATATTCGGCGATCTCTCAGGCACCCAGGGTTTTGGAGATCTTTGGATCGGCCGCCAGACAAAAGCGATCAGTAAATAATGGCTAACCTAAATATTTTGGTGACCGGCGGGGCCGGGTTTATTGGGTCGCATTTGGTGGATGCGCTCGTTGAGCGTGGGCATCGGGTGCGAATATTGGATTCATTGGTCGAGCAGGTGCATGGCGGCAAGGTGCCGGAGCATCTAAACAGCGAGGCTGAGTTTATCCGGGCCGACGTCTGCGATTCAGACGCGGTAGCGAAGGCACTCGATGGGGTCGAGGTCGTCTATCACGAAGCGGCCGAGGTCGGCGTCGGGCAATCCATGTACGAGATCGTCCGGTATGTAAAGGCTAACGATCTGGGAACGGCTGTTTTGCTCGAAGAGATGATCAAGCGAAAGGACCAGTTCAAAAAGCTGGTCGTTGCTTCCTCGATGTCTATTTATGGGGAAGGGGCTTATATATGCGGAGGATGCAGCAAGACGATAAATCCCTTTCTTCGCTCCGATGAGCAATTGGCCGCCCATGAGTGGGATTTCAAGTGCGTTGACTGTGGCGGGTACCTGGATCCTGTCGGCACGACAGAGGAAAAACCGCTATTCCCGACATCTGTTTACGCTGTCAGCAAACAGGACCAGGAACAATATTGTCTCGCGGTGGGCCGTGCATATAAGGTCCCGACTGTCGCTTTTCGATATTTCAATGTTTACGGCACGCGACAGGCTCTCTCGAATCCATATACAGGCGTTTGCGCTATTTTTTCATCGAGGCTACTGAACGATCAGGCTCCAATGATATTCGAGGACGGCGAACAGTCACGCGACTTTGTCCACGTAAACGACATTGTTCAGGCAAACCTGCTGGCACTTGAAACGGACAGGGCCGATTATCAGACGATGAATATCGGGACGGGACGGCCGACAACGGTGAAGGAGATCGCTCAGCTTTTGGCCAAAGGGCTCGGAAAAGACATCGAACCTGAGCTTGTCTCCAAGTATCGCGAGGGTGATATCCGTCATTGCATAGCCGATATTTCCAAAGCTAAAGACCTGCTCGGATATGAACCTCAATTCAGCCTCGAAAATGGAATGACGGAATTGCTTGATTGGGTCAAAGGCCAGGCGGCAGAGGACCGCGTTGCTTCGGCCACAGCCGAGCTCGCAACTCGCAGCCTTGTTCATTAGTTTTGCAAAAAACGATCACAAAACCTTTTTCGCGGGGATTTGCTTATTCCGAAACCCACTCCTTACAGCCGTTGAGTGGAATGTTAGCCTTCGCGATACGGGATGTTGTCGAAAAAACATGACTGGCAAATTAAAACTTGGATTGCATGCCCTTATCGCTGTCTTGCCGTCGGTATTGGCTCGTACGTGTTTGCGACTATTTTTTGGGTATAAGATCGGCAAGCGTGTTCGAATAGGCTTTACGATCATCGATGCCGGGGAATGTGAGATCGGCGATGACGTTTCCATCGGCCATTTTAACGTGTTCACGCGGATCAAGAAGCTTTCGATCGGAGAGCATACGCGGATCGGGGTGCTCAATGTATTCCGCGGAGGCGATGAGATCCGCATCGGACGATATTGTGAGATCCTGCGGTTGAATGAGATCAATTCGATTCCGGACCCGGACGTTATTAATGAGACCGATCCGCGATTTTTAATGGGGGACGGCTGTATGATAGGAGCATCTCACAAGATAGATTTCACCGACCGGGTTGAATTTGGGAAACGAGTAATCCTCGGCGGGCGAAATTCGTCTATATGGACGCACAACCGTCAGAGGACATTACCCGTGTCGATCGGTGTCAAAAGTTATGTCGGTTCTGAGATACGTATCGCTCCGGGCGGGAAGATCCCCGCAAGATGCATCGTCGGTATCGGCTCTGTAATTACAGGCGTCTTCGAGAACGAATATAGGCTGATCGCCGGGGTGCCTGCAAAAGAGATTAAAGAATTGGACGAAGAAGCCAGGTTCCTGACAGAGAAAAAGACTAGAAACGACCTGCCTGATGAAATTTGAGTCGCGGGCCGCTCTCTCGGTTCCCACCATAGAATATGTTTATCAACGAGAATGATCTGGCAACTTTTGCGGTGAACTGCTGATGCTCAATCGTATAATTCTGCTTGCTTGCGTAATAGTCGCGGCCCTCGGGATCGCGGTAGTTGAATTTCCCAAGGGCCTTGTTGCGATCGCATTTGTGTTTACTCTTACAGGAGCAGTTGTGCTCGCCATACACAAATTTGCGGACGAAAAGGAGTTCCTGACCTCCGTTTTCCTGTCGGCATTGGCTTTGCGAATCGGGTTCGGGATATTCATTCAAGTGTTTGAGCTTAGGGAGTGGTTTGGGCCAGACGCCCTTACTTATGACGCAGCCGGGCTGGAGTTGCTTGAGCACTGGATGGGCCGCGGGGAAGTGGCCGGGCCTATTGCTTTCGTCGAGATCAATCCAGGGATCGGTTGGTTTTGGGGGATGAATTATCTGACCGCGTCCATATATTTTTTGTTCGGTCACAATGTTTTTGCTGCCCAATCCTTTTGCGGCCTGCTCGGGGCTGCAACAGCTCCGATGATCTTCTTCTGTTCTAAGAGAATATTCAACAACGTAAATGTTGCTAAATTTTCTGCTGTCGCAATAGCCGTTTTCCCCTCTTTTATTGTTTGGTCGGGTCAATTGCTAAAGGACGGCCTGGTTATCTTCTTTCTGGTCACAACAATGACAATGGTTCTCCAGCTACAGAAGAAGTTTTCTTATCCAGCAGTGGCAATGCTCGTAATCTCGCTGTTTGGTATCTTGTCGCTCCGATTCTACATCTTCTATATGGTTGCGATCGCCGTAGCAGGAAGTTTTTTGGTGGGATTGACTAATTCGAACAGGTCGATTCTTCGAAACACTGTCGTTTTGGCGATCGTGGGGTTTGCCCTCACATACTATGGGATCGGCAGACAGGCGACGGCCGAGTATGAGGCTTTTGGAAACCTTGAGAAGGTGCAGTTGAGCCGACTTGACCTTGCACAGTCCGCAAGTTCTGGCTTCGCTTCCGAAGCAGACGTGTCTACCACCAGAGGCGCTTTGTCGGCAATACCGGTCGGATTTGCTTACTTAATGCTTGCCCCCTTTCCCTGGGAAGCGGTTAATCTCAGGCAAGCGGTCACAATACCTGAAGTTCTTATCTGGTGGGCGACTTTTCCGTTTCTGTTCATCGGTCTTATATATACCATAAGAAACAGGCTTCGAAGTGCTTTTCCGATACTGATCTTTAGCTTGCTACTGACGATTGCCTACTCGATCTTTCAAGGGAACGTAGGCACCGCCTATCGACAGCGGACACAGATACAGGTTTTTATGTTTGTTTTGGTCGGTGTCGGTTGGACCGTCTTTAAAGAAAAACGTGAGAACGAACGCATTGTCAGGCAGACAGCCCAGAGGCGGATCGATGAGCGTTTGCGGGCGGGAAGATTGGTAGTACAAAAGTGACCGATTTGGCATGCGGCTCGAAAAGCGGTTTTCAAAGGCCGAAATAACGGTGATGATGCAGCGGTGCGGCCTCGGAGATATTGTCTTCAGTACCACCTCATTTTGGACCGCCGTGGGGATAAAAAAATAAAAAAACCACGCCAAATGTGACATTTACGCCATTTGGTATTCCCACGATTCCCTAAATACGTTAGCCTGTTGCGGTGCACGGACTTTTTTCCAAAGAAGTCCGGGCGGATCTTTGATAGTTTAAGCGTCTCTTAATTGTTCGTTATTCGTTATTCGCTGTTCATTATTCCGGGTGTAATACTTTGTAATACACGACACACCGTTTTTGCGCCGGACAGGGCAAAAGGTTGTAACTAATACAAAATAGAAGGGTTACGGTGATTTTACTGTCCCACCGTGGGACAGTTACAGGGGGTGCGCGAGGAGAAGTGGAGAATGGTAAGTGCTGAATGGTAAAATCATAAATGGTGAATGCGGTCTTCCCATCACCTGTCACTGACCACCGACCACTGCTCACCGTCCACTGCCCACTGCCCACCGCCCTCAGAGAGTTGGGTTTTCTTCGACAAAATCCAGGAGGTGGCCGGCGTATTTGTCGAACTTTGGACAGGCAATATTGTGCGGGGCCAGCAGATCGTCGGCGACGGAGGTGTCGTAGGTTTGGGAGATGAAAAAATACGGTACGCCGTGGCTGGGCAGGCCGGTGAGCCGCGGTGAGATGTCTTTGCCGAGAAACCACTCGACCCATTTCGCCGGTGGTGTAAATTCTGACTTTCGGCCGGTGAGTTCGGTCGCGATGACATCGAAAAGCTCGGCCGTGGTCAGCGGCGATGGGTCAGCGAGTGCGATGGTCTTCCCAGCGGCTCGCTTATCCCGGCACAAGGCCGCGATCGCGTCGACAACAAAGTCAACAGGTACAAGGTTTAGCCTGACGTGTTTGTTGCCGACATTGACCACTCGCAGCAAAAAGGGAGCCTTTCGGATATATCCGATCAGGTAATAGATGCCGTCGTATTTCATGGTCTCGCCCGTGAGGGAATCACCCACCACGACCGCAGGCCGATAGATAGTGACGGGCAGCCGGCCCTTAAGCTGCTCGACCTCCTGCTCAGCGAGATACTTCGTTTCTTCATAGAAATTACGAAATCCCGCATCGTGCTGAAGGTCGGTCTCGAGTATCCGGCCTTCGCGTTTACCCGCTACATAGCAGGTCGAAACGTAGTTATAACGTCGAAGATTCTTGAGCGTGCCGACAAAATCGTTGACATTCCTGGTGCCCTGCAGATTTACCGCAAACGCCGTGTCTTTGGGAACGCTCAGGTCATACGCAGCAGCAAGGTGAAATACATCGGTCGTTTCGAACTGTATGGTCTCAAGGTCAGCATCGGCTATGCCTAGATTCGGCAGCGTAATGTCGCCCTCGACGATGACAAAGCTCTCGAGCTGGGTATTTGTAAAATCGGCGATCTCCTCGATCTCTTCCATCGCCCTGTCGATGAAGCTCGGCTGGACAAGGAGGTAAAACTGGGTCTCCGGGGTAATAAGGCGCTCCAGGAGCCGGGTAGCGATGAAACCGGGAAATCCGGTCATAAAAATAGTTTCTCGGTAAAGCATTGACACTAGAACATTCTAGCAATTCCGTGGTCGGATTGCCTTGCTCCTATAAATCCATCGAAAAAAAGGATTTACAGACCTACTAGCCGTATGATAATTTTGAGCGCGCGGGTAAAAGTATGAAGATACAGGAAATGCGGCCGGGAGTATTACACCTTAACAAGAGGCTCGAGGCCGAGCGTCGTGAAGATTTTTTCGACATTTTCGCCAGTGAGCAGGCGGATGCTCCTGTAGAACGGACCCCACCGCTGATCTTGAGCGAGATGGACCAGCCGCGTTGGTCAGTCGTTTCGTTCGACCGCAGAGAAGCCGGAGGGTTGTCATACAGTCAGGCGCTGGCATTATTGAGTGACCTGGATGACCGCGGCGTCGCCGGGCTATGCATCGTTACCGATGATGCAGCCGAACGGATCAAAGGCTAAGATCGAGGACCACCTTTCCAAAACTCTCATTCGACGCAACATAACTGTAAGCCGCCGAAACATCGGCCGCCGCAAAAACCCGGTCGACATTGGGCTTGATCTTTTCATCTTCGATCAATGGCAGCATATCGGCAGCAAAAAGCCGGGTGGCTTCCGCCTTCTCCTCTACAGAGCGGCCGCGAAGTATCGTGCCGATGATCTTCGCCCGCTTCTGCAAGGCAAGCGAGAGATTAAACTCGGCATTTGAACCTGACGTCAGACCGACCAGCAGCAAACGCCCCTTTCGGGCAAGGCACATCAGATTCTGTTGGAAGTATGCCGCTCCGACCAGATCCAGGATCACATCGGCTCCATGGCCGCCGGTTTTTTCCATTACCGTCGATGCCAGGTCAGCAACGTTCTCCACGGCGGTCGCGGCGTCCAATCCGAGATCACGACATTTTTCGAGCTTTGCTGATGTACGCGATGTACCGATGACAAATGCCCCTCGCGACTTCGCCAACTGAAGGGCCGCGAGCCCGACACCGGAACCGACGGCATGTACCAGCAAGGTTTCTCCTTCTTTCAGGCCGCCCTGTGTGAAGATCGCGTCATGGGCAGTTATAAAAGCCTCGGGTATCGCGGCGGCCTCGGTATAGGACAGCCGTTCCGGTATCTTCATAAGAAGGCGGTGGTCGATACTGAGAAACTCAGCCTGAGCCTCGCCCGCGGTGATACCGAAAACACGATCGCCCACGTTCCAACCAGATATGCTGCTCCCCAGAGAAACGATCTCACCCGCAAATTCCAGCCCCGGAATATTTGGAGAAAATCCGGGCGGAGGCGGATAGAGCCCTCTTGCCTGCAGCAGGTCGGCGCGGTTGAGTCCGGCAGCATGAACTCGAATGATCGCCTGGCCGGCTTCGGGCCCCGCAGGATCGGGAACGTCACGCAGTTCGAGATGCTCGTAACTATCACCAAACTCGCTGATATATACGGCCTTCATTACTTGAGCTTGGCTTCGACGTTATTCTCCGCCAGCGTTGTGCCGGTCGCACGCTGTAGATCGGCTATTGCTTTATTTAACTCGGTGCGCGCCCGGAGTTCGTTGCTTCGAGCGACGGTCAAAGCGGTTTGCCGCTCCAATACCTTATATATGTCAGATTGGCCTTCATCGAGTTTTCGCTGCTCCGATTCGTACTGCAGAGCGGTGTTTTCACGAGCTATTGCGGCGGATCTGAGCCTCGCTTCCGCGGTACGGATCGCCTGCATCGCGTTTCGCACTTCGACCTGGATCCCTTGCTCGATCTGCTCGCGCTGTGTTTCGAGCCTTTCTGCCTCGACCAAAGAGCGGCCAAGCTGTGCCTTCGCGGTCTTATCACCAAAAAGCGGCAGGTTGAAGTTCACTCCGAACCTGACCACAGGATAGCGGTTCGTGAAGATACCGCTCAGCGGGTTGCCGGTAAGGAGTGCAAGATTTGCCTGCTGCTGCTGACACGCCGGTGACGTCGGATCGGTCGTGCACGGCGTCGGGAAGTTCGGACTGAAATTCGGATTCTGGCTGCCGCCAATTCCCGACGTATTATAGCTCGCCACAAAATCGATCTGCGGCTTTTGCTGATTTCGATAAAGCCGCTGGTCGATCGCATTAATATCTTTCTGTGCGCGATTGATCTCAAGCTCCGGCCGATTCTCGATCGCCGTTTCCATTGCCTCTGCCAGGGTCTTGGCAGGTATGCTGGCCTCGACAGAATCGACCGGGGTGATCGCCTGCTCCCATAAGGCATCTCGGCGGTTCGGGGACATGAGGGTTTTAAGTGCATTCTCAGCCTGGTTCACGAGGTTCAGGGCTTCGTAAACTGCCTGTTCGAAATTGGCCACTTGCGTTTCGGCGGCTACGATATCGATCGGGGCAAGTTGCCCTTCCTCGACGAGACGGCGATTATGCTGCAGCTGCGAAACGGCGTCTCGTACGCTATCGCGCTGGACCTGCAGATTCCGAAGTGCAAAAGTGAGGTCCCAATATGCTCGCTGGACACCCGCAACGACTTCGATAGAACGCTGGCGAAACTGCGTGTTCGTGAGTGCGATATTGCGTTTCGCGATCTCGATCGTCCGTCGGGGCTGGTCAAATTTACGGCCGCGAAACAAAGGCTGCGTGACAGAGAAACCGAGACTTGAACCTAACTGCGGGCTGAGTATAGAGATCGGATTGTCAGTCGTTAGCCGCTGGTTATTAAAGGTGCCGGAGAAAACCGTTCCAAACTCCGGAGCAAAACCTTGCACGCCCGCATTACCTACCAGGGAGCCTTGGGTGGTTTTCTGATTGTTGCTGAAGATACTGACATTTGGAACGGTCGAGCGGTCGTAATACGTCTGGCCGACCAGCCGAGGCTGATAGAATCCGCGGGCTACACTCAGTTCGAATTCGGCCATTGTAACCGTTTTTCTTGTGACCTCGATGTCACGGTTGTTCTCCAGAGCCATTTCAATGGCTTCGCGCAGCATCAAGGTCCGGTTCCGCCCCATATCAACCCCGACACGTGACATATTGGGCAAGTCGCGTTCATCGGAACGATAACCGGGCGCAATATCCGGAAGAGCCGGAAGGGCATCGACGCTAGCCGGTGTGGGTATCGGCGTTGGGATCTGGGCCCTCATATCAAGCGCTCCAGCCGCAAGCAAAATAAAAATTACTATGTAAAAATGCCGACGCATAAAGATCAATGCTTACTAACTAACGACGCCGTCGCCCCCGCCAATTTTCGCTTAACGCCTCCGAACATCCATGTGGCCAGGCGGTTTGCCCGTCCAAAAAGACGCATTTCCGCAAGGTCGTCAAACAGTGAATAAAAAACCGGAACGGCAAGCAAAGTGAGCAGCAAACATAACGTCTGGCCGCCAACGACGAGCACGCCGATAGAGCGGTTCGTTCCCGAACCTGCTCCTGTCGAGAGTGTAAGCGGCATCATTCCCGCGACAAGCGCGATCGTTGTCATAAGGATCGGCCGCAGCCGGTCACGATTGGCCTGGATGATCGCTTCGTAACGCGACATGCCGCTCGCACGCAGATGATTTGTGTGGTCGATCTGCAGGATCGCGTTTTTCTTGACCACGCCGAACAGCAGCAGCAGCCCAAGCCCTGAGAATATGTTTACCGTTTGTCCCATTACCAACAGGCTGACAATGCCAAACGGCACCGACAAGGGAAGAGTAAGCAATATGGTCACCGGATGTATAAATGACTCAAACTGAGCGGCTAGCACGATGTACATAAAGACAAATGAAAGAGCGAAGGCCAACATGAAATAGTAAGCTGCCTTGCCCATTTCTTTTGACTGTCCGACGTAACCGGTCTTGTATTCGGCCGGCAATTTGAGTTCTCTTACATACGAATCGATCGCTGACGTTATGCCAGCTGCCGAACCTCCCGGTCGAGTATTTGCCAGCAGAGTTACCTGCCGCTGGCGATTTGTTCGATCGACAGAACTCGGGCCGGTTCCCGGGATCATTTTCACCACACGGTCGAGCGTGACCCAACCGACCTTCGACGAAGGTACGATCAATCGTTTAAGGCCCTCCACGTCCGATCGGAACGGAGTCGTTGACCTCACCCGAACTTCATATTGGTCGGTTCCCGCATTGAATGTTGTGGCTTCCTGTCCCGCTACCAGCGTATTTAAGGCCTGCGATACGTCACCAACGCGAACCCCAAGGTCGGCTGCGGTCTCTCGATCGACCTCCAATTGTATTTCCGGTTTGCCGCTTATAAGCGTTGAGTCAATATCTACCGCATCCGGTATAGTCTTCATTCTTTCAAGGATCAGAGCCGAGTACTCTTCCAGTTTCTTCAGGTCAGGCCCGGCGATCAGAAACTGCACGTTTGCGTTGCGAAAACCACCGCCTGAAAATGCCTGCACTTGCTGAACACCGGTCCTGAGATCTGATGGAAATTTTTCCAGGATCTCGCGGGCATCGGCCATCATCAGCTCCTGCGATTTCGGACGGTCATGGATGTCGGTAAGCTTTACATAGATCGTACCGGCGTTAACTACACGCTGCTGACCACCGCCGACCGTTGCGAGTGTGTCCGTAACGCCCGGCATCTTTCGGATCTCCGAGGCGATCCTCTCAAATATCTGCGAAGACGCCGCGAGGCTTGAACCCTCGGGAACACGGACCGATATCTCAAACTGCGACTGGTCATCGACTGGCAAGAAATTCTTGCCGACAAACATGAACAGTGGGATCGTACTAAGAAATACAAGGAGGCAAAGCGTAACGATCAACCACCGGTGAGACATCGAAAATCGCAGCAAAAAGGTGTAAACACTGTCGACGGACCTGAACCATCCTTTGTAATGGCTATCGCCCTTTGGCTTGGCTGGCACAACATCTTCTTTTTCCTTAGGAAATTCTCCTGCATGAGTCGCCTTTTTCTGCTTGATCAACCTCGCCGCCAGCATTGGGGTGAGGGTGAACGAGACGATCAGGGAAACCCCCACTGCGAACGAAGCTGTTAACCCAAAGCTCGACATAAACCTGCCGATAATACCCTGCATGAAGCCGATCGGGACGAAGACGGCCATCAGAGAGAGTGTCGTCGCCATAACGGCGGGCCCGATCTCCCTGGTTCCTTCGATAGCTGCCTGGAAGGGATTCATCCCCTTTTCTTCGACAAACCGATAAATGTTCTCCAGCACCACGATGGCGTCGTCGATCACGATACCCACCATAAGAGTGAGCGACAACATGGTTATCGCATTGAGGGTATAGCCCATCGCATACATCAGGGCGAAGGTGGAGATAATGGACGTCGGGATCGCCAAAGCTGCAATGATCGTTGATCGGAAGCTCCATAGGAAAAGGAACACTACTATCGACGCGAATATCGATCCGAGGATAAGGTGCTCCTCGATGGCGGCAAGCGAATTCTCGATAAAGATCGAATTATCGCCGATGATCCGCATTTGGTAATTCTTGGGCAGTGTCGGTTCGATCTCAGCCAGCCGCTCCTTGATCTCGCGGGCGACGGCTACCGTATTTTGGCCTGATTGTTTTGAGACAACGAGGGTTACAGCAGGCTGGCCATTGAGTCGTGACTCAGAACGGATCTCTTCAGTGCCGTCCTCGACATGCCCCAGGTCCTTGACTCTTACCTGGTAACCGCCGCGAGTGGCCACGACAACGTCATTGAACTGCTCGACTTTTTGTACCTTTCCGATGGTGCGGACACTCGTCTCGATCTGTCCCTGATCCAGCCGGCCGCTCGGGAACTCCATATTCTGGATCCTAAGAGCACCGGAAACCTCGGCCGGGGTGACGTTATACGAACGCAGCTTGTCAGGGTCAACCCACACATTGATCTGCCGCTCGGCGCCGCCGATTATGGTGATCTGGCCGACGCCGCTGACCGACTCGATCCGCTGCTTTACCTGGTTCTTGGCGACCTCGGTGACCTCGCGAAGCGATGTCGGGGCCGAGATCGTAATTCTAAGCACGGGGGCCGCATCGGTATCCAACTTTTGAACGGTGGGCCGCTCGGCCGTCGTGGGGAGGTTTGGAATTACCGTCTGAACGCGGTTCTCGACCTCCTGGGCGGCAATATTGACGTCCTTCTCGAGAATAAACTGGACGAAGACTTGCGAGATGCCCTCGATCGACGACGATCGCAGTTCATCGATACCGCTGATGGTATTAACAGCCTCTTCAACCTTTTCTGTGATCTCGGTCTCGATCTCCTGCGGCGAAGCACCCGGATTTACGACCGTGATCGTGATAGTCGGAAAATCGATCTTCGGGTAAAGGTCGAGCCCCAGGCTCATGAACGAAAATGCCCCCACCACAACGAGCGAAAGGATAAGCATCGTCGCAAATACCGGGCGTTTTACACAGATCTCAGCTAGCCACTGCATAGGTTATTTCTAGTTCATCTGGCGGACCAGAACGCCATCAAAAAGATCGCCTAAACCACTTGTCGCTACGACTTCATTTTCAGCGACCCCGGTTTTCACCTGGATCATGTCATTTTCGAGCAGGCCGAGCTGGACGAGGCGTTCGCGGGCGGCACCAGCCTCGACGACGTAGACCTTATTTACATCGCCTTCTGTTTTAACGGCTGAAACGGGGATCAAAACGGCGTTCTCAGGCTGTGATTGTGTGAGCCTTACGGTCGCGAACTGTCCTGGTTTGAGCAGCCCGTCGATATTGTTGACTTCAGCCTCTACCGTCAGTGTCCTAGCTGTGGGGTTAACATTCGGCATTATTCGTGCGACCGTTCCGGCAAAATTTCGGTCCGGATACGCACTCGTTTGAAGCGAAATGCTCTGCCCGACGGAAACCAATCCGACCGCCTGCTCGGGCACATCGATCCGGAGCCTCAACGTTCCCGTCCGCATAATTGTGGCGACCTTGGAATTCGGCGTATTCGGCGAAATGAATTCTCCGGGATCGGCGACGCGCTCCGAAACGTAACCGCTGATCGGAGCATAGATGACGGTGTCGATCAGCGATTTCTTCGCCTGTTCGATCTGCGTTTCCGCTGTGGCGACTGCGGTTCGGGCCGAAGCGACTGCGGCCTCAGCGGATGAAATGGCCTTTACAGCTACAGCTGCATTCGAGCGGGCCTCGTCCAATTGACCAAGCAGAGCATCACGCTGCGCACGCCGCTGATCAACTATCGCTTTTGAAACGTCTCCGGTATCGAAAAGCCGCTGGGCCCGAGCGAGTTCCTTTTCAGCCAGCACCAGATTTGCGTTCACCGACTTCACCTGCGAGAAAGTCTCGATATCAAAGGTCTCCCCGTCTTTTACGTTGAGACGGATCTGTGACTGCCTTAAAGCGGCGATCGCCTGGCCGACGGCCTTTCGCTGTTGTTCGGCTTGGGCCTGAGCCTGCTCGATCCTCAGCCGGGCGTCACGGTCATCCAGACGAACAAGCACGCTGCCCTTTGTTACGTAACTGCCGACGTCGAAATTGACCTCGACGATCTTACCCCCGACGGCCGACGCTACATCCGTCTGAGCGTCGCTGGCTAAGTTACCGGTCGCCTCGAAATACGCCGGTATCTGCCGCACGACGGCTTGAGCGGTCGTTATATCGACAGTGATCGGCTGATTATTGACGTTGACCGACACAGCACCTGATCCACCGCAGCCTGCCGAGATAAGGGCAAAGGCCAATAACAGGGCGAGGGCAACTAACGATTTTTGACTTCTCATCATAATTAAATTCGGAGGCCGCTTAAGCGCGGATCCCCTTAAGCAATATTTCGGCGAAGTTTTTCGCCGCTTCTTCGTTCGAGATATCCAACAGAATCCGTTTTTTGTCCCAGAGAATGTTATTGAGCGAGTGATGGATCAGCATTCCCATAAACGCCCGAACCGCAATGCGCGGTTCGAGGTCACGCATCGCTCCCTCACCCTGTCGGATCTTGATATAGCCGCCTATAAATTGGTAAATGCGCTCGATAAATTCCTTAAAGAAACGCTCGGCCAACTCATGTTCTTCAAGGGCCGAGTAAAACAAAAGCCTCATAAACCCGACGTCCGAATGATGCTTGTCGAGCGCGGCGAGGGCGATATTGTAAAATACGGCAAAATCGTCCCTTTGTTCGATCGCCGCGGCAAGCACCTCATTGCCCTCCCAAGGGAAGCGGCTGACCCCTTCCTGGCAACCCTTGCTGTGCAGGATCGCGGCATAGAGTTCGTCCTTAGAAGCAAAGTGTCGGAAGACCATCGCCTCCGACACGCCCGATGCGTTGGCGATCTCTTTTGTCGTGGTCCCCTTGAACCCCTTGCGCGAAAACAGCTCAACCGCGGCCCGCAGTATCTGCTCCCGCCGCTCGTCGCCCGACATCCGTACACCGTGTTCGCAATTAAAAGAATCTTCGATCAATACACTCCTCGGTCGGTAAGTAAGCACTTACTTATCCGATTGGATAGATTCGCATTTGGAAAGGGAGTTTGTCAATCAGAGAATTGTGACCCAAGTCACAAAATCTGAACTACTCGTGGTGCTATTCCTCGGACCAGTGCCTTCGTCGAGGGAGTTCAATCAGAATTCGGCATGTGATCGTGTGCCGCGACCAAAATTATGCTTTCTGAGAAAGCAACCAATCTCGTCCGATGCCTCATCCTTTAGGCTAAGTTTGGCACCAACCATTTAGACAGAAAAGGAAATAGAGAAATGAAAAGAATAGTTTTTCTCCTGTGGGTATTAGTGTGCGCGTTTTCCGCCGGGGGCCAGGTTTCAAAAACCGGGCGGTCAGCGGACGTGGTAACTTCTACAGCGACGGTTTTGCCGATCCGGCGTGTGATCCTCTATTCGAATGGCGTAGCTTACATCGAACGGCGCGGGACGGTCACCGGTAATGCCGAGATCGACCTGTCATTCAAGCAATCGCAGGTCGACGATGTGCTGAAATCAATGGTCGTGCTCGATCTCGGCCAGGGAAAGATCGGTACCGTCAGCTACAACTCTTCGATGCCGGCGTCGGCCCGGACAGCTGAGATACCGTTTAACGTCGAGTCAGAATCCGAGGGATCTGATACGAGCTCAGGCGGGCTAGCCAATGTGCTTTCCCAATTGCAGGGAGCAAAAGTCGCGGTTCTTTCGACGAAAGGTGCCGCAACGGGCGCGATCCTGACCGTCGAAAAACGCAAGGGCGTTTCACAGGCAAAGAGCGATGTACCTGCCCTGCCGACCCAATACGCGGTCGTTATCGCATCGGAATCGGGTGAGATATCTAGCTTTGACCTGGCGGAGATACGGAACATAAAGCTGATCGACGAGGGGGCGAGGTCGGATGTTAACGAGTTTGCCAATGCGACGGCCTCGACACGTCGCCGCGACGCAAAAACGATCTCGATCACTTCGCACGGGAGCGGAAGCCGCGAGATGATTGTCAGTTATGTGATCTCAGCCCCGATATGGAAGACGACCTACCGCGTCGTGCTGGATGCCGAGGGAAAACCATTCTTTCAGGGTTGGGCGATCGTCGATAATGTCAGCGACGAAAGCTGGCAAAACGTGCAGCTCTCGCTGATATCGGGTTCGCCGGTATCCTTTATCCAAAACCTGCAAAAGCCGCTTTATCGATACCGTCCGATCATTCCGATCCCGGAGGATCTTAATCTCAAACCGCAGATCTACGACCCTGAAAACGGGACTGGGGAAGGATGGGGAAGCGGTGGCGGCATGGCAAGCGGTTCTGGTGGCGGACTAGGAAGTGGTACAGGTGTACCTCCGCCGCCGCCTCCCGCGAAGACAATGTTCGAATCGGCCAATAACAACTTTATGGTTTCATCCGGATTTGCCGGTACAAGTTTGAGTGATGCGATCGTTACCGGCGATTCGGGTGTCGACACAGCCGCGACGGGCGGGGCGATCGGTGACCTGTTCGAATACAAGATCGAGCAACCGATCTCGGTCGAGCGAAACCGTTCGGCGCTGATTCCGATCATTCAAACCAAGATGGACGGTGAAAGGGTTTCGATATTCCGAGATCACAAAGCGGAGCCCGGCGATGACGATGATGACGACGAGACCGAAGCGGTCCGTAAGGCGAATCCGCGTCCGATGAACGGCCTGCTGCTGAAAAACGTTACTTCGATGACATTTGAGGGTGGCTCGATGACCGTGCTCGATGGCAACGCATATGCGGGCGAGGCATTGATGGAGCGTTTGAAACCGAAGGAACAACGCCTGATCTCGTTCGCTCAGGATCTCGGAGCCCTGGTACGTATCGAAAACAAGGAGGACCGCGAGCCGGCCAAGCTTGTGAAAGTCGTCAAAGGCGTCTTTCAGGTGCACTACTTCAAAACCGACAAAAAGATCTATAGGCTTTCGAACCAGACCGAACGGCCAAAAACGCTCTATATCGAACACCCTGTGCGGCAGGAATGGAAGCTCGCGGACAATTCAGCAAAGCCCGACTACACGACGGCGAGGTATTACCGCTTTCGCGTCGAGCTAAAGCCATTTGAGAACCGCGACCTCACCGTTGCTGAGAACCTGGGAATGATGGACAAGTACGAGCTATCCACGCTATCACCGATGGATCTCGGGCTGTTTGTCGTCAGAAAACTTATTGATGAGGCTACGAAGACACGCTTGGAAAAGCTGATCGGCCTCAGAATGAGGATCAACGACCTCAAAAGCAAGATCGCGACCTCCGCACAGGAGGAAGATGCTATTTCAAAAGACCAGGCACGCCTGAGGGAAAATATCGAGGCCCTGACCAAAACACCCGAGGCTCGCCAACTTATCGCCCGCTACATTGCCAAGGCAAACGAACAGGAGACACGGATCGAACAATTAGCTAAGGACAAAGTAACCCTGAGATCCGAGACCGACCAGCTGGAACGCGAACTTGCATTGGCGATCAAGGATTTTGACTTGAAGTAGAAGGGTTCAATATCCACTCGCGAGCATGAGCCGATCCGGTTTCATGTAGCAGGCATCGGCCTTGCACAAATAGATGACGGCATTCGCCAATAAAAGGCGTAAACGTTTTTGTAAAGGCGGCAGGAACCGTCGAGTTCTCTATATGGCGACCATCAGTGCTACAAGATTCAACCCCGTTATCAAGAGACATTATCAACCCCTTTGTAACCGAGGCAAACTAAAAAAAGTCGCTCTTATCGCATGTGCGAGGAAATTGCTCATAATTCTAAACGCAATGACTCTAACCAATACGACATGGCTTTCCACGGAGGACCAGGCTTGACTTTAAACACAGTTGCTTCATAGATGATCCCTGAATTCTTACCATTCATCTATTAGGAGACCCAAGCCATGATCCGATGCGTGACGAGCCACTCCACACCCTCCTTTCTTAAGACAGAATAGTATCCCCATCCGCTTCTCGGACCATTCGAATAACCCAGGTAAACCAGTGCCAACTTTCGTTTAGGGTCCGATCCAATCCGGGAAAATCGGACAATACCTCCATTTTTAAATGAATCAGTGCCATCTAAATCGTTACTTAGAGGTAATGACCTGTGGTCAATCATCGAATATCGCAGATTTGAATTAATCGGGGATTGCAACGGAGAAGGGAATTTGTTCACTCTCTCGAAATCATTAATAACGTCGCGATATTCATCACTTAACTTACGCCGAAGGAACTCCGAAACGTCGTCAACGGAACTTTCTGGTTTGACCATTCCGGGCGTCGTCAGGTTGACAATTTGAAGACTGGACGATCCGTAATTTTCCCCATAGGCGTCGAGAACCTCGCCATAAATCTTGGAGTGATTAATTTCGTCAACGGGAAAAACTTCCATCAAACGCTCGTTCGCTTGCGAACTGGTGTCCACATGTGAGATACAACCGATAATACCAGAGAAATACATAAGGACGGTCAATGAGAGCACTCTGATCATGGTGATTCTACCTCCTATGGTATGAGACTTGGCGTATTGTAAACACATTTTTCCAGCGCCGCTCCAGTGTCGGTATCCCGATTATTCGGATTCGTTGCCAAGGGAATTCCCGCTGCTTCACCAAAATAATGTCCGTTGCCCGTTAAGAAGAATGAAAGGATATTCCCTAGTTCATGAATATAGGCCTTCTGTTGGATTTGCTCAGCGCTAAAACGTACGCCATTGACAGTTCTGGCCGTAATATCGTTCGCGATGTAGACGGTCCCGGGAATAAAATTCCGCTGCCTTGCAGTTTCATAGTCAAAAACAGAATCCGGAAAAATCTGGGGTCAGTCATGCAATATTGCAATATTGTGCTCCTTATTTGATAATACATCGAGGCAGAATGTAATGGCAAGAGGCGGGCTTGACCGCCACTGACGTCACGCCCCGAACCCGCCGGATCTGTGGCCGCGTAGCGGCAGAATGATTTTAGCCGTGGGTTTGAACCCACGGAATGTCGGGGAAAGAGATCGTTGTCGCGTCAGCGACAATTGAAAAATGTGCGGCGGCGTTCAACCGTCGCGATGCGCTTCTTGAAAAATTTACGCCAAATACGCCAAATCATACAAATCACGCCAAATGAACTACCCGAAAGGATAAAAATTGAGTTAGCCTGTTGCGGTGCGGGGTCTTTTGAGGCCGTGCGGATGTTTGAAAATTTGTTCATTGATCGTGGTTCGTTGTTCCTTATTCGGATCTCCGTTAGGGGCGGAATGTTTATAGCTGCGAATAGTGGCGGTTGGTATCGAGTTCAGAAGGAACGGCACACGACATTGTGCAGCTCCTAACGGAGACTCCGGCCATTATGACCCGACGCGTTCTATAAACATTCCGCTCCGATGGAGCTTCGATCATTTTCATTCGACGGATCCACCGACCACTGACCACCGACCACTGCCATTGCGTAATACAGTGTAATACAGAAACTGGGAAAATAGCTGGTACGTGGTACAAGTCGGTAACTTCCTGTGATAGCAAGAGTTACGTCATAATTGCTGTACCAGCCGTGGTACAAAAACAGGGGGTGCGGGAACGGCAGCTCAAGGAGTTCCAAGTTTAAGGTTGGACCACTGACCACCGGCCACCGACCACAGCTCGTGTATGACGCTGTATTACACCACACCCTCAGGCGTGGGACAGTAGGGGCACCTGTAACTATCACATTATAAAATGGTTACAGCGATATTACTGTCCCAGCTTGGGACACTTACAGAGGGTTTGAGGCAGAAAATGGAGAATTGTAACTGGTGAATCGTAAATCGAGGGTGCCCTGTCACCTGTCACTACCCAATGCCCTCTGTCTCGCTGAAGATGGCAGCTGTGGAAAATTTAACTGTTGCAACAATTGGGGTTTCAGTTTCGAGTCAGTTAGTTTTTTCGCGGTGAAATGCGAGACAGGGCTTGAAATGGGGATTAAATCACACGGCTGCAATGATTTAGCTGTATTACATCCGAGCGAGACAAGACCGAGACAGAGCGAGACATCCCGCAATGCGCAGCGCTGTAGAGCTTAGTGATTTGACTCACATGTGCCGGATATTTCGGTTCAACCGGAGTATGGGTTAAACTTGATCCAGTGCGAACTTTGTCTAACCAAATAACGTTATAATGGATACGGCCTAGCGAGGCCATTACAAAATTAAGGGGAGAAATCAAGATGTCAGAGTTTGAATCAGAAGTGAAAAAAGCGGAGAAGGAGCTCGAACAGAGCTTGATACCGATCGACGGCCGGGACCCTTTTGGCGATAAGGCCGGAACAGACGAGTTTTTAGGAGATATTAAAATGCAGGCACAGGAATACGGTCAGAAGATACAGGACGCGGCCGGCAAGGCAAAGGAATTTGCCAGCGAGAAATTTGCCCAGGCAGGCGATAAATTTAAAGAGATTCAGGGCCGTGACCCTAAGGAACTCATTGAGGACGCGAAGGAATTTGCCCGGCAAAAGCCCGGCCAAACGATTCTCATCTCAGCCGCTATCGGCTTGGTGATCGGCCTTCTGATGAAGGGCGGCAGAAAATAATCCCAGGTTTGGACTATTACGCAGTGAGGCCGTCCGACATGGGCGGCCTCTCTTATCTTTGTTGAGTAGAATCGCGTTGGCGCAAGCGGTTTAACCTGCATGAAAATGCCGAAGGTAGTGTTTGAGAGGAAAGACCGGAAGCAGCCGATGCTATTTCAACGATTTTAGGGGCAAGCCGCTCAACCGTGAGAGGCCCTTATTTTCACAACAGCCTCTTGCCAGTAAATGACCGGGATTTCCGAACTCAGGGCTTTACCTTTGCCGGAGACGAAACCGGTTGAACTGCCTTTGCTGGTCCCACCCGTCGTACGCCTTCGGTTCCGGCATTGTTGATGCGATAAACGGTGCCGGGTTCGCCTACTCTGCGATATTCGGTCGGCACGCTAAAAAGTGATGGGTCGGGTTCGGCACGGACGATGTTGGTCAGCCTGTACGTCTGCTCGCCAAATCGCGGATCGGTATTTTTCGAGTAAACGACCATACCGAGATCCTTTGAGAACCAGCGTTCATAAACCGTTTCGATCGGGAGTTCGTTGCCGATCGCATTTGCGGGGATCGTTGTAATTCGGCGGGTACCTTCGGCCGAGACGCCTTCGAAATCTCTCGTTCCCAGATCCTCAGTGCGGGTCTCATACCTGCTGCCGCCGCTTGTCACCCAGGTAGCGTCGTATCCCTGACCTGTAATAGTCGTCGCAAATCCCGTTCCCGATCCGGTCACAACCATCGGTTCGCGAACCCTGACCTCGGATTCGAGCTGACGCTTTAGCTCTACCTCAATTTTCTCACGGGCCTCTGCGGTAGGGGCCTTTGCGGTGCCGGCGATCACGAGTTCTCGCTGCCCCTGGGTGAGTTCGAGCACTCTAGCTGTTTTATCGGTCGAATCGAGAAGATACTTGTTGCCCTCGGCCGGACTGAGGATCGAGACCCCCGGAGACGTCATATAGAATGAGCCCATCATGCCTCCGGTCCCACCGGAATGTTCGCGCCTGACCCTGCCCTGGCCGTTTCGATAGATCTTGCCGGTCGAACTGCGTACGATACGATTACCGTCCGCGAGGGTCTGAATGCTCTCGCTCACTTCCTCTGCCGAGAAAGGCAGGTTCTTTACCGACTGGCCGGCAGTGGCGGATGCGAGCTCGGCAATGACCCTAGCTCTGGTCTCTGCCTGCACGGCCGGGGTCGCCACACGTACTTCCTGTCCGATGACGATCGTTGACGACCCGAATACAATAACAATTCCCAACATTAACAGCTTCATTATTCTTACCTCTTAACTAAAAGATCTCTATTCTACCAGACGAATGGCACGGGTAACTCCATCGGCACCGATAAGCAGGTCTGCCTTGACCATTGCTACATCATTCTCAAGCGGCATATTTACGCCGAGCGCGAAGAGCGATGCCCTATTCAGATCGACCCTTATGATCCGCCCGCCGCCCGCCGTCTCTGCCGGGTCGCCCGTATAGGCCACTGGATAAAATGCGGCTTCGGATGCATTCGAATTTACAGGGGTATTTACTTTACGAACCCTCGATGACGGTGGACGAAACAAAGCTTTCTCCACCCTTACATCGGATCTTGGTGCACGGTCCGCCGTGAGTTTAGCAACATCCGGTTTAGGAGGAACCTCGGACCGTGCGACGTCCGGAGCGGCATCCGGAACCTGAATATACGTGACTGCTGGTTTAGCTGTCCCCACGTCTATTTTGTCGATAACCGCTGTCGCAAGTATCGCCAGGACCGCCAGCGAAGCGAAGGAAACTGCCGCGGCCGGGATCCAGCCGCGAACCACTCGTTCCTGTCTGACCGCACCGTTTCCGACATCAGCGATCCGCCGATTGACCTGATCAAAAAGACCGGGTTTACCGATGATCATATCGATCTCATCGACCGAAAGCAGGTCGTTCTGGACCAGCTTCCTGCCAATCGTGTCAACGGTCTGATTGTTGTGTTCTCGTCTAAACATCTTCCAATAGATAAGGACGCCGGGACGGCCTTCGGGGTTACAAATACTTTCGGATCAATTTGCGCAAAACGCCTCGTGCCCTCCATGCACGCACCTTGACGTTTGAGTTTGAACAGCCGAGAGCGTCGGCAATATCGGCCACGCTCATTTCTTCAGCATACATCATACGCAAAAGCACGCGATCCTCATCCGGCATTCCAGCCAAAAGCTTATCGACGAGGTCCCTATCGACGATCGCCTTTTCGGCGCTGTCGGCACTAGTGGCCGATAGCTCAAGCAGCGTATCTGTTTCCTGATCCGAGAGGTCACATGCTAGCCGCTCGGGTTTACGCCGCTGGCCGCGGATCATGTCAAAACATGCATTCGACGTGATCCTCACAAGCCAGCTCGAAAACGACCGCTCATGAAGGCCTCGAAACTTCCCCATCTCAGTATACGCCTTGGCGAAACTGATCTGAATTATTTCCTCGATCTCTTCCGGACGGCGAAAATACCGCCGTGCGATTAGCGCGACCAGCCGCTTATGACGGTCAAATATCTGTTCGAATGCCGTGCTGTCGCCCGCGAGCACGAGATCGACGAGCTGGTTATCCGACCTCTCAACGCGCAGCGGTGCCTCCGCGGCCCTTTCGTCAGCGCGGTGTAAAAGCGTCTCGTTGTTCAAAACCGTCTGGTAGCTGTTCATCGATCGGATCTCAGTATTAGCTGAAATTGAAGACGCCCTAACGTAAAGGCTGGTTACAATATTATTCTTCTACGCTGATCGCAGGGGTAAAGTTTTGGCTTTACGCTCCCATCAAAAGGTGCGAAAGGAGAGGCACCTTCTCCGCGTCTCTTCGGGAATGATCTTTGTTTTTCGCGCTTAGCGCCGTGGCGGAAAGGAATTATTTTGCCGGTAACCTAAAAACCAGCTTTCGCCGTGCAAGTACGGTCAATCCCGGCCGCTTGGATGTAACGTCGATGGTGCGTTCGGAAACGCCGCGGGTTGCGAACACCGGTATTTTGGGCATGTAAGTGACCACGTACGTTGAGTCGATCATCCGGGCTACGCGTTCGGCCTTTTCGATCATTTCGTCGATAGACAAGGGCAAAATGAACTCACCGTTTGTATTTTCAGCCAGCTTATCGAGCTGTGTCTGGCTTTCTTCGAGGTCAGTCTTTCGAGCCTTTATCTTTCTGATCAAAGTACGGTCCATGTTGATGGATTTAAACTTGGGTGCCGTGGCCACGTCGCGCGCTCCGTTAGGAAGCTGTGCGGCCACCTCATCGGGCATTGCCTTTGGCGGCGGTGAGTTTGAGATGCCTTTTGTCCTGGGTTCTATATCTCCAGCTTCCATTGCGGTGTAGCTCAATACATGGACGCTGATATCGGTCGCGAGCAGACGCTGGAACGCGTCAAACTTCGCCGATGAGCGCCCCGAGCTGTCCGTCCCGTCGGTGATGAGTATGAGGTGCTTATTCTCGATTGCAACCAGTTGCAGAAAGTCGGTCGCCATTTTGAGTGCATCGACAAACGCCGACTTGCGGCCAAAATTTGTGCGGCGAATGGCAGCCTTTAATTCAGCCTTGTCCGTCGTCCATTCCGTGACGATCGCGGGCTTATCGCTGTACTGCATAATAGCGATCGAATCCTCCGAGCGGAGCGAATCAACCAGCTTCTGAGCTACGGACCGGGTACGATCAAGCGTTTTGACGGAACGCATTTCGCCCCCCGTATCCAACACTATTAGTACATTCGCCGGCAGACGCCTGACGCTCTCAGGCTGATGGAGTATGTTATTTTCCGAGATTACGAGGTCGACAGCCGCTACTTCGCGAAAGAAATTCCCATCCTCGTCAAACGCGAGCACGTTAAGCTTGATCTCCTCGGTCAAGACCCTCACGGTCTCGTCAACCGGTGTAGGTGAAGGGGTCGGCTGGATCCGTCCGCTCTGTGCATGCAAGCCCGAGACAGAGGCCGCGAATGAGACTACAAACAAAACGACCATTCGGATCTCGCCTGAAAGTTTCATAGTCTAAATATGATGCCGACGTTCGCTGATAGGTGTGCCGTGATCGGCCGAACGAACGGCGCCGCTGAGTTTTGCCCTTTATGGGGAAAAGCAGGATAATATGATTTTTCGGACAGGGGCGGTATTATGAAGTTTTTTTCGGACATTCGATTGCTTTTGCTCGCTATTTGGCTAGGGGCCTCGGTCTTTTTTATCGGGGTCGCTCAAAGCGTTTTTGCTGTAGTGCCGGAGCGGGAGCTTGCCGGGGCGGTCGTCGGGCGTAGCCTGGCGCTGCTTAATTACGCAGGAATGGTCTTTGCGGCGGTCCTGATCCTGACCTCTCTTGTTGGGACCACGGCCGTTAGCCAGTTCTGGCTCTGGGTTGAAAGGTTCCTGCTCCTTACGCTGGGAGCGGCGGCCGCTGTAGGCCAATTTGTGATCGGTATCTGGCTTTCATCGGTCAGGGCACAGATGGGCCGCCCAATCGATGAGGTTGCAGCCGACGATCCACTCAGGATTCAGTTCAATATGCTGCATGAGTACTCTGTGTGGATACTGTTTGTCGGCATGGTCGCCGGACTGATCGCATTTTTTATTATTGCAAACCGGAAATTTGGCATTACCGCGGCCGCGACGCCGGATGTTTACGATTTTACTAAGGAATTTAAGACTTAAGGTATGGAATTGATCGAAAGAAGCGGTGATTTTGCCGGCCGGTTTTCACGCTGGAGAGCGAATGACAGCCTGTCGGGTTACCCCTGGGTTGAGAATGTTCATGCGCCCCTGACCACGGTCAAACGGGCGCTCCCTATGCTCAATCTCGGCCTTATCTCGTCGGCCGGAGCATATATCGACGGGATGGAACCTTTTGACACGGCCTCGCGGGATGGCGACCTGAATTATCTTGAAATACCAGTCGAAGTCGATGCGGCTGATATGCGATATGCCGCCCGGGGTTACGACCCCGCCGCCGTGATAGAGGACCGCAATGCTCAGGTGCCGATCGACCGCCTGCAGGAATATGAGTCTAACGCCGTCATTGGCCAGCTAAACCCCGTTTGGTGGAGCATTTGCGGGCATATCCCGAATGCTCTGCGTGTTGCGGATGAGCTTACGCCCAGGCTATCGGAGCGGCTGCACCGCTATGAGGTCCACGCGGCTCTATTGATACCGGCATCCCGGCTTTGCCATCAGACGATGGGCATCATGGCTCGCGGGATCGAGCAGTCCGGTATCCCGACGATGGTGCTCTCAGTCGATCCGAAAGTGATGGACAATGTCCGTCCGCCGCGGAGTGCATACTATGTCGGAGAATTCGGTTCGGTCGCCGGCAAGCCGAATTGGCCCGAATTCCAACTTCGCGTACTTGATGAATCGTTGCGTTGGCTCGAGACGTTC